>CAYXNH010000166.1:0-7027 GCA_964466135.1 uncultured Ardenticatenaceae bacterium
GCGCGGGGCGGGCCTTCTCGGCCGGGGGCGATCTGGCGCTGGTGGAGAACGCCTATCGCAATCCGGAGGAGATCATGCGCATCCTCGATGAGGCCCGCGATCTGGTCTATAACATCCTGCGCTGCAACAAGCCCATCGTCTCGGCCATCAACGGCGCGGCCGTGGGGGCGGGGCTGGTGGTGGCCTTGCTGGCCGACATCAGCATTGCCGCCCGGAACGCCAAACTGGGCGACGGGCACGTGCGTATGGGGGTGGCCGCGGGCGATCATGCCGCCATCGTCTGGCCGCTTCTGGTGGGCATGGCCAAAGCCAAGTATTACCTGATGACGGCCGAATTCGTCAGCGGCGAGGAGGCCGAACGCATCGGGCTGGTCAGCCTGTGCGTGCCGGATGAGGAGCTGCACGACCGGGCGATGGCCGTGGCGACCCGGCTGGCCACCGGCCCGCGTCACGCCTTGCGATATACCAAGCGCGCGCTCAATCAGTGGCTGCTGCAGGCCGGGCCGATCTTCGACCATTCACTGGCGCTGGAGATGCTGGGCTTCCATCACGAGGATATGATGGCCGGGGTGGAGGCATTGCGGCAGAAACGACCGGCGAATTACCCGTCGAGCCAATAGACGGCTTGACCGGGCTTCCCCATCAAAGCCGGGATTAAATCAGGCCGCCAGGAAGCCGCCATCGACCGGGACGGCCGCGCCGTGGACGTAACTGGCCAGATCGCTGGCCAGCACCAGAGCCATCCGCGCCACCTCATCCGGACGGCCGACGCGGCCGACCGGCAGGCGTTGCCGAAACTCGATGCCCGTCCGAACCAGATCGAACTTGAAGTGCAGCACCTCTTTGGCGGCCGCTTTCGTCCCCGGGGTCAGGATACCGCCGGGCAGGATGGCGTTGACCCGGAAGCCGTGCCGGGCGTGTTCCTTGGCCAACGCTCGGGTCAGGGCGATGACGCCGGCCTTGCTGACGCTATAGTGGGCCGCGTCTTCCTTGAATGGCAAGACCGCTTCGATCGACCCGAGGTTGATGATCACGCCGCCGAACTTGCCTCGCCGGGTAATCATCTCCCGGCACATCCACGTCACCGAGAAGAGATTGACCTCCATCACATGACGGACGAACGCCTCGTCGGCATCGACAAAATGGCGGAAGGGGTAGATACCCGCATTGTTGACCAGAATATCCGGCTCAACGCCTTGAAGTGTGTTCCACAGGGCGTCGATCTGCTCCTTGCGCGACAGGTCAACGACATGACTTCTGACGCCGACGCCATAGACGGACAACTCGCTCACGGCGCCGGCCAGGGTCGCCCCGTCACGATCGACAAGTTCCAGGTCAGCCCCGGCCTCGGCAAAGCGGCAGGCGATGGCCTTGCCGATGCCGCCGGCCGCGCCGGTGATGAGAGCGCGCTTGCCGCGAAGCGAAATCAGTTGTTCCAAGGTTGAAAACTTTGTCATGTGCTCCCCCAAGCCATCGATAAACCATAAAACATTGATCGTTGTTGTTAAATGGGTTGATGGGTGAATTGCTAAGGAATGATGAATACGCTCACTTCGACCCTCGCAAACTTCGCGACTACGCCCTAAGTTATATCCATGATTCGGGTCGATATAAAACGACGTCCCTTGCTCAAATGGGCTGCAATGCCGAAAAATGGTGGCAGCTCGAGAATGATATTCTCGAGCATGACTCAAAGAGCGGAAGAAGGGTCTGCCTCGCCTTTCGGCATCAAGTATACCATCACTGCCCAAATGCAGGGCCTATCCGGAGAAAGTCGCTGAATGGAGAATTACGGCCGTTACTGGCGACCGATGTTTTGACAACGCGCCAGGTTATGTTGGCTGACTGATCTGAACCCGAGGAATAGCCGGCACGAAGTTTAGGTGAGTGGAACAACGCCACAAACTCAACCGGCGACCGGAAGGGTGGCTCTGGCCTCCGGTCGCCGGCTCGACTGGTTAAAAAGTGACTTGCCCGGGCGATACCTGATGTTAACCTGTGGGGCTATCGGTCTTTCAGGAGCGGCGACCCGCCCACACACCTTTAACAATCGTTACGGACGTAAGCTACATAGGGGACTCGCTGCCCGGCGTCAACGACCTGCCGGGAGTAACTCTCTCCTTTTACGATCGCTTCAACAGGTTCAGCATATCCATTTTCATCCAGTAGGGACAACAAGCCACCCTCACGCCCCAAAACAATCGTCTCTGCGTTTTCACAGAGAGCGATATTCCGGGCGTCGCCGGCTTCCTGCACGTTAATTCCATAATCTACCGCATTGGCCTGATCCGGGGCTGTTGCCAGCACCAACAAGAAAATGGCCAACAGGAGCGAACCGACCATCCAAAAGTTGAATTGTACTGACTTGCTCATCATTTCACTTTCTCCTTGATTTCAAACTTGTGGGAATGTTTCCAACAATCAATACCTGCAATTTACCGGTCGTCCGTCCACGAAACAGCCAAAAAAGTGTCCAACAAACCGTCAAACAAAAAACTCGTGATTATTTCTCCTCAAATACAGTAAAATAGGGCTATGTTCCCGCTTCGGTTTCACTTGTTCGGCCCGCCTCGGCTCGAACGGATGGGCGAGAAAATCAAAATCAACCTGCATAAAGCTCAGGCTCTGCTGGCCTACCTGGCTGTGACCCGTCAAAGTCACAGCCGCGATGCGCTGGCGACTCTGTTTTGGCCGGAGGACGACCAGAGCAAAGCGCGGGGCAATCTGCGCCGGGCCTTGTCCCGACTCAACACCACATTGGGCGAAGGCTATTTAACGACTGATCAAGAGACCGCCGGACTCAATCTAAAGGCCGGCCTCTGGCTGGATGTCGAGCAGTTCCAGGGCCGGCTGGCCCAATGCCGGACGCACGGCCACGCCCCGGATGACGTTTGTTCCGATTGCTTGCCGGTTCTGGCCGAAGCGGCCGCGCTCTACACCGACGATTTCCTGGCGGGCTTCAGCCTGCCCGACTGCCCTGACTTCGACGAATGGCAGTTCTTCCAACGTGAAGGACTGCAGCAAGCACTGGCTTCAGCCCTGGATCGGCTGGTTCGCGGCTACAGCGACCGGGGCAACTACGATTCGGCCATCCTCCATGCCCGGCGCCGGCTGGCCCTCGATCGGCTGCACGAACCGGCGCAGCGGCAGCTGATGCTCCTGTATGCTCTGACCGGCCAATGGACGGCCGCGATGCGCCAGTATGAAGAATGTGCCCGGGTGCTCGATGAAGAGTTAGGCATCCTGCCCTCGGAAGAGACCACAGCCCTGTATCAGGACATCAAAGCGAAGCGGCTGCCTTCGCCAAAAGCGGACAGACGGGAGAGCGGAGTGCAGGAAAACCTCGCCTCGACCTCCCCGCCGCCCGTCCCTTCCCACAATCTCCCGCCGCAACCAACGCCATTCATCGGTCGGGAAGAAGAGCTGGCCCGGATAAACCGATATCTTACTGATGCCGACTGCCGGCTATTAACCCTGGTAGGTCCCGGGGGCATCGGCAAGACCCGCCTGGCTCTGGAAGCGGCGGCCCGCTCGCTGGCAGGCGACTCCTTTCCCGGTGGAGTTTACTTTGTGCCCCTGGCGGCCCTCAGTTCGGCCGATTTCCTCGTGTCGACGATTGCCGAACAGCTTGATTTCATTTTTCAAGGTGACATCGATCCCAAGATTCAACTGTTCAACTATTTGGGTGGGCAGAAGCAAGCCACATTGCTGGTGCTGGACAACTTCGAGCAGCTTGCCGATGGGGCGGACCTGTTGGCAGACCTCCTGCAGCACGCACCCATGGTGAAGCTGGTGACGACGTCACGGGAACGGCTCAATCTGCGCGATGAATGGGTAATCGACATTCAGGGATTGCCGTTTCCACTCTCTGCGGAATCAGGAGAAGCGTTGGAAAGCTACGCTTCCGTACAGCTATTCCTGCAAACCGTCGCCCGGCTCAATACGGTCATCGCCTTGTCTGACGCAGACAAACCCTTTGTGGCTCGCATCTGCCAACTGGTAGAGGGGATGCCGCTGGCCCTTGAGCTGGCCGCCGCCTGGACACGGGTACTGTCTTGCCGGGAAATCGTGAATGAAATCGAAAAAAGCCTGGATTTCCTGACCACATCATTACGGGATGTGCCGGCGCGCCACCGCAGCCTGATTGCGGTATTTGACTATTCCTGGCGCCTTCTCTCTCCTGAGGAACAGGGTGTGTACCGGCGGTTGGCCGTCTTTCGCGGTGGTTTCTCTCGCGAAGCTGCCGAACAAGTGGCCGGCGCGTCGCTGCCCCTTCTGGCGACACTGGCGGACAAATCCATGCTGCGCCGGTGGGAGTCGGGGCGATACGGATTCCACGAACTGTTGCGGCAGTATGCGGCCGGAAAACTGGACGAAGCCGGAGAGATCGGCGATATGCGAAGCCGTCACCTGACCTTCTATCTCAGCCTGGCGGAAGAAGCCGAACCCAGATTTCGAGGCGCTGAACAGATCACATGGCTAAACAGGCTGAATACTGAGAATGGCAATCTGCGCGCTGCCCTGGCCTGGTCTTTGGAGGGTGGCGATACCGCGACCGGGCTGCGACTGGTGGCCACGCTGGGACAGTTCTGGTTTATGCGTAGCCAGCAATATGATGAAGCGTTAGGATGGTTAGAAAGGGTTCTGTCTGCGGCAGGTCCCGCAGCGCAAGCGGAGGAACGCGCCAAAGCGTATTACTGGCTGGGTCAATTCGCCCTTTACCAGAGTGACGATGCGAAGGCGAAAAAGGCGTTTGAAAAAAGCCTGGTCCTCTATCGGCGGTTGGAAGACCAGACCGGCATTGCCGACTCCCTATTGCATATTGGAGATATCGTCTCATCCCAGGGTGACGATATTGCGGCTCGCTCGCTTTACGCTAAAGCTCGCTCAAAATATGAAGAAAGCCTGCCCGGGCTACGCGAGCGAGGCGATGACTGGACGATAGCCCGCTCGCTTAACCTCCTGGGAGAAATCGCGCGGACTGAGGAAGATTACGCTTCGGCACGCTCATTCTACGAGGATAGTCTGGCAATTCGGCGCAAGTTGAGCGATACAAGGGGCGTTGCCGTTTCGCTTCATAACCTGGGCCATGTGGCGCATCATCAGGGCGATTTCCGGCAAGCAGCGGCATACTTCAAGGAAAGCTTGACCCTGAGTCAAATTGTAAGCGATAAAGGATCTGTCGCCGGCTGTTTGGCCGGGTTGGCCGGGTTGGCCGGAACTTTAAAACAGCTCGAGCGAGCGACCCGGCTATTTGGAGCCGCCGAGGCGGCGGTTAGAGATAGTGTTGTTCGCCTGGAATATCCTGACCAGATCGTACATGATCGCAATGTGGCTGCTGCGCGCGCCCAACTTGACGAAACGACCTTTGCTACGATATGGTCCGAGGGCTCAGCAATGACATTGGAGCAAGCGATTGACTACGCCCTGGCGACAGAAGTCGACCAATAACACGGTCATTCAACCACCAACCCCACCACCTCAAACGACCTGACATCCACAATCCCCTTGTCCGAAATCCGCAGCTCGGGAATGACCACCAGCGCCAGCAGGCTCAGCTGCATGTAGGCGTTGTGGAGCGTGCAGCCGCACTCGGCGAACGCTTCAACCATCCGATCGGCCTTGGCGGCCACGACCTCGGCTCGCTCATCGCTCATCAGTCCGGCGATGGGCAGTTCCACCAGGGCGATCTGCCGCCCTTCCCGGAACACCACCACCCCGCCGCCGACCTCGGCCAGCCGATTGGCGGCGCGAGCCATGTCGGCCGCATCCGTGCCGACGACGATCATATGGTGGCTGTCATGGGCCACGGTGCTGGCGACCGCACAGGGCACGTTGAAGCCAAAACCACTCACGAAGCCGTTGGTCACCTCGCCCGTCCCCCGGTGACGCTCCACCAGGGCGATGCGGCAGACGTCCTGCTCCCTATCCATACCGATCTGCCCGTTCAAGACCGGCAGGTCGCGTTCCAACGCCCGCGTGGGGGCCTGGTTCTCGATGACGCCGATGACCCGCGTCCGGACGGTCGCCGGTTGACGGCCGTTTGCCGCCGGGGATGGGGCCACGAAATCGGCCGCTTCCAGCCGTCGTCCCGGTTTCACACTGTTGCGCGCGAAGTCGGGGTAGGCATAAGCCGGGATGTCGATGAGGATGCGGCCGTCCTCGGCCAGCAGTTCCCCGCCGGCGATGACCATCTCCACCGGCAGATCAACGAGATCGCTGGAGATGATGATGTCGGCGCGACGGCCGGGCGTGATGCTGCCGATATCGCCCTCGACGCCGAAGTGGAGCGCGGTGTTGAGCGTGGCCATCTGGATGGCGGTCATCGGCCGCAAGCCCTGAGCGATGGCGTGGCGCACGACGCGATCCATATGCCCCTCGCCGACCAGTGTGCCGGAGTGAGAGTCGTCGGTGCAGAGGATGAAGTTGCGGCTGTCCAGCCCCATCTCGGTGATGGCCTTGACTTGTGCTGCGACGTCGTGCCAGGCCGAGCCGAGCCGCAGCATGGCCTTCATGCCCTGGCGCACGCGAGCCACGGCATCTTCAAGGCGCGTGCCCTCATGGTCGTCAGCTGGGCCGCCGGCGACGTAACCGTGGAAGGCACGGCCGAGGTCGGGCGAGGCGTAGTGTCCGCCGATGACCTTGCCCGCGCGCAGCGTCGCCGCCATCTCGGCGTGCATCTTGTCGTCGCCCATGAAAACCCCGGGGAAGTTCATCATCTCCCCCAGACCGATGATGCCCGGCCAGGTCATGGCCTCGGCCACCTCGTCGGGGCCAATGGACGCGCCCGGCGTCTCCAGCCCCGGCGCGCTGGGCACGCAACTGGGCATCTGGACGTAGACATTGATCGGCAGCGTGGCCGCCTCGTCGTGCATCAGGCGCACACCCGGCAGCCCCAGCACGTTGGCGATCTCGTGCGGGTCGATGAACATGCTGGTCGTCCCGTGGGGTATGACGGCGCGGGCGAACTCGGTCACGGTGACCATGCCGCTCTCGACGTGCATGTGGGCGTCGCACAGGCCGGGGA
>CAYXNH010000167.1:0-7000 GCA_964466135.1 uncultured Ardenticatenaceae bacterium
CCTTGAAGACCTTGGTGATGCGCTCCGTCTCGCTGGCGAACTCGTGCGGCGCGCCGTCCGGGTCTTGCAGGTAGAGGGCGGGGGGGGCCATGACCAGGAAGTAGGGCCGGTTGTGGCCGCGGCCCGCGTAGCGCTCCCAGTAGTTGGGGGCGATATAGCGGGTGACTTCCTTGACCTCCAGTTCCGCTTCGGGCAGGCCGGAGTTGAGCCGGTCGAACGCCTGGCGGACGTTGGCGCCGTTGACGGCCAGGAAGATCTTCGAGGCTGCTTCGTCCAGATCGCCGCCGCTAAGCCCGAACAACCGGTTTTCCTTGATCCAGTTGACGGCCGACAGCGATTTCATCTCGTCAACTCTCTGGCGACCGGCATCGGTCACCAGAACGACCATCGCGTCCTCGCGCTTCATCTCTTCCAGCGTGATAGCTTCGTGCAGGCGCATGCCCGCGCCCAGACCGGGCACGTCAACGATGCGCAAATAACCGTTCATCAGCAGGTTCGGAACGCCCGCCTTGGGGTGAATGCGGAAGGTGGCCGACCGAATCAGGCGAATTTGACGCTGATTGCTGCCCTTGAAGCTGTCCTCGCGCAAATGCTTGAGCGAATCCGCGTTATCGAGGGACAGGTTGACCGGAGCCGGAGCGCCCTCCTTGTAGAGAGCCTTGTTGTTCTCGTAGGATTCGATGCAGTCGAGGATGATATCCAGAAATTCGTCGCGCTCGGTCTTGGCCTCGTCCTTGCGGGACTCTTCCAGCGCCTCGATATCCTTTTTGGCTTGCTCGCGCTCGCCGGAATTGGAGATGTCGAAGCTGTCGATTTCGGCCAACTGGCACAGGCGACGGACGCGGTCGGCGAATTCATCCTTGTTCCAGTAGTTCAGGACGAGCGACTCGGCCTCGTTCTCATCAGCTTGTTCGATGTAGACGATGGTGCCCGTGACGGCCGTCACCGCGCCGGTCGGCAGAAGATTGCGGCCGAGCAGCGCGTTGATCAAGGTGCTCTTGCCCACGCCCGTGCCGCCGAAGAAAACGAGGGTATAGGTGCGCTGGGCCAGGATTTTCTGGGCTTCGTCAATGCTGTGCTGTGCCTGGGGAACGGCCCGGATGAGATAATCTCGCGTGCGGTCGATCGTCTGTTGCAGATCGACCCACTGCTCTACCTGAGCCGGACTGATGAAGGGTAGCTCCGCCAGTGATGCTCGCAGGGAATCGTTGTCGTTTTTACTCATGTTCTGTTCCTTGTCTCGCCAAAAACTGTGTCGATGCCGGGGAAATACGACGCTTCCGACACGTAATAATATCAGCTTGTCTCGCTACCGTACATTACGCTCCAGGCCGGTAAAGGTTGCATATCGAATGGATGATCCCCACCTGGGTTATGGACGACTGTCCGAGGAGCACAGTGGGATCCTCCATGCCTGATTAAGGCTTCACAATAATAACCTGTATACCTTGCCTCCGTTAACATCGCGTTGGAAACCGGCCGGGGTATTGATTTTTATTTTGTATCATGGTATTCTTCGTATGACGCAATGCGTCATAATAGGATAAATATGAAAACCACAAGTACGATCGATACATTTCAGACCAACTCGGGCCTGACGGTGCGCGTTCGTCCCCTGGGGCCTGATGATGCTCCATATCTGGTTGACCTGTTTGAACACATGAGTTCAGGCAGTCGCTATAGCCGGTTCATGCAGTCGGCCGATAATGTGCCCATGGACCGAATCTGGTCGGAGGCCGAACTAATTGCCCACCTGGTGGAAACGACCAGCTACGGGTTGGCGGCCTTTGCCGATCTGCCCGATCACGAGAGCGCGCTGGTTGGCGCGGCTCGTTATGTTGAGTTAAATTCCTTGCAGGCCGAAATCGCCGTCTCGGTCCGCGATGATCTCCATCGGCAGGGTATTGGAACTGCCCTGCTTCGTTTGCTCATTCGAAATGCTGAGGACGACGGCTACGAACAGCTTCTCGGGACCGTGCAGAACAGTAACGAGGCCACCTGGGCCATGCTGTTGAAGCTAAATTACCGGCTGGAACGGCTGTCGGAAGGCGCCTATTCCATGGTGACCATCCATCTTCGCGAACCGAAAAGCCGGGTCAAGGATTGGCTGGATACGGCTGCGGACTATTCACCGGAGCCGCAAATCGTATGGTAGGAGGAGCAGCGGCCGACCGTTCAACGATCTCAGCTGCTCGCCCGAGAGCAACCGGGTCAATTCCTCGATAACCTGCGAGTGGCCCGTGGCCGGCAAGGTGTAGCCGGGATCGCGTGAAGACAGGACCAGCACCGGAATAGCATAGAGATCATCAGTAGGTAAGGCGGCCAGTTCGGCCGCCTTTTTGATCGCGTCCAGGAAGTCGCCGTGGCTGTCCACCAACCGGCGCGATAATGCCTGGCGCCCGGTCCACACCCGGCCCAGACCGATCTCATCCACTTCGTCAGATGTCATCCCCCGATTCTTGCCCACAATTCCCCTGAATTGATCGTAAATCTCGACGATTGTCTGCTGATAGATGGCGCGCTCGGCCTCGGTCCAGGGGCTGGTGTCTCGATACAGACCGGCGTGTTCGCCGCGTTCCAGAGTGACCCGATTGGCGGATAGCCGCTCGTAGAGTCCTCCGGAGCTGAATCGGGCGGAAATGACCCCAATGGAGCCGGTGAGGGTAGCCTCCTGGCTCATGATATGGCTGGCCGGCGCGGCCACGTAGTAGCCGCCCGAGGCCGCTATGTTGCCCATGTAGATGACGACCGGCATTTTGGCGGCCAACAGCTCGATCTGCCGGGCGATCAAATCGGAAGCCAACGCCGATCCGCCGCCGGAATCGACGTGGAAAATCAGCGCCGCCATATTGGGCATCTTCTCCGCTCGTCGCAGCTGCCCCACGATCGTCTGATCGCCCGCGGATTCACCGCCGATGAGAGGGATGGGCAGTTTGATGGGCGGCTTGTTGCTGGTTCCCGTCGTGATCATGCCCTCAAGGGATACGACTCCGATGAATCGGCGTTCCTGGCGACGTGTCCGCTGGATGAGAACCCGGCGCGCCCCTTTCCAGGTCATCAGCCTGGCTTCGGGCGGCCGCGTTTCCCGGCTTGCCCCGGCCTCATCCCCCTTGCCGGATGACGCAGCCGGGTCGTTCGCCGGGGCGGGTCTCATTTGTCGGCCCAACAAGGTGCGCAATTCGTCCTCATAGGCGACATGGTCGATCAGCCCCAACCGGTGGGCCTCCTCGACGGAGAAAGGGGCGCGGTCGATCAGCGATTTGATTTCATCTTGGGATAGCCCGCGGCCGGCGGCCATGTCGGCCGTCAGCATGTCGTATTGGTCATCCAGCAACCGATCCAGTTGCTCGCGATGCTCGGGAGTGATATTCGATTGGCTGAAGCGATCGTAAGCGGTCTTGTAGGGCGAGATTTGGACGACGTCCACCTCCAGGCCGGCGCGAGCCAGCGCGTCCTTCAAAAAGGTGATCTCGGTATAGAGACCCAGCACATCGAACCGGGCGCCGGGCGGGGCGATGATGCGATCGGCGGCCGTGGCGGCATAGTAATGGGCCAGGTCGAGATAGGGTGTGTAGACGATGGCCTCCTTGCCCGCTGCCCGCAACCGCGCGACGGCCGTTCGGAAATTTTGGAGGGTCGCCAGCCCGGCGCTAAAGCCGGTGAAGACAAAGATGACGCCGCGCACGTTATCGGCGTCGGTGACCGCACGCAGCCGGTCATGCAGCCAGGCCATGCTCAACGGCCGGTCGGGGAGAGGCAGCCAGCCCAATGGAAACCTCCGGTGCGGGGCGTCCAGTTCCGGCATGGATCCGCCCACAGGCAGCACCAGGTAATCGAGGCGCTCCTTGCGCAGCCGCCGTATTCCGTTGCGTATATCGACACCGATGGCCCGCCAGCCGTCCACCACCGAGGTTCGCAGTTCGCCCACCTCTGTCATTAATTTGATTCGCCAGCCGTCTTCCCGATCGTTGTTTTGATTGCTCATAAGAAATTGACTGCAACTGTTAGATGGTTCGAGTGTAATCGTTTTGGCGCTTCGCGGCCACGTGACGAGGTTGATGTTGTCGCCTATGACTGAATCGTCGCGAATGGGACGGGATAACTGTGGCGCGGCTTGGCCCGTGGCGATACGATACCCCGATTGAGATCTGCTTGGTTGTCATGGAAATCCCAACGAATTACGTTCTTATCTTCGCCAATGGCGTCATCGAAGATACCGCCTGGATTGAATCTTATCTTGCTGGTGCCCGCGCGGTCATCGCCGCCGACGGCGGGATTCGCTTTCCTCTCGCGCTGGGTCGCGTCCCCGACGTGCTCATCGGCGATCTCGACTCGCTGCCGGAAGGCGTAGAGGAGCGGATCCCCGGCTGGGACATCGAGGTGATTCGCTACCCATCGGCCAAGGATGAGACCGATCTGGAGTTGGCCCTGCTGTTTGCCGCGCGCCGCTTTCCCGAGGCCGAGCTGCTGGTCCTGGGCGGCTTCGGCGGCCGTCTTGACCAGACCCTCGCCAACATCACCCTGCTGGCCCACCCGGAATTGATCGCCCGGCCGGTGACCTTCGTCGACGAACAAGAGACGGCGCGTCTCATCATCGCCGAGGCCGTGGTTAACGGCCGCGCCGGAGATACTCTGTCGCTCATCCCGCTTGGCGGCCCAGCCAGGGTGCGGGAGACGATCGGTTTGCGCTGGCCCCTGCATGATGAGACCCTGGCCTTTGGTCCGGCCCGAGGGATCAGCAATGAGATGACCGCCGACCGCGCCACGGTCCGGCTGGTCGACGGCATGCTGCTTTGCATCCACTCGTTCACTCGACCCTGAACCGGTTTTCCTGCTATACTCCCACCCGCCGGTGGCAGACTACCCGGCCTGAAAAAACTGCGGCGGTCGATGCACCCGCCTGAACAAAACAAGGAGAATCGAAATGGCTCAGCTTCAATCTCCGGCCGTTGCCCCTCGGGCAGCGGCCGTCACGTTTAGCCGGATGGCGATCGTGGTCGTCGCCGCCTATGCCGGCGCGCAAATGTTGTCCGACATCGCCAGTCTGAAGATCGGTATCGTGGCCGGTCTGGCGGTGGACATGGGCACGTTTATCTATCCCGTCACCTTCACCCTGCGCGATGTCGTTCACAAGATGTTGGGCAAACGCAACGCCCAGACGCTCATCATCTCGGCCGCGGGCATCAACCTGGTGATGGCCGTCTATCTGGCCTGGACGGCGCGTGTGCCGAGCGATCCCGCCTGGGGATTGGGCGACTCGTTCACGGCGATCCTTGGCCCCGTCTGGCGTATCGTCATCGCCTCGATCCTGGCCGAGATCGTCAGCGAGCTGGTCGATACCGAGATCTACCACTGGTTTGTGACCAAGGTGACCACTCGCTACCAATGGGCCAGAGTCCTCGCCAGCAACAGCATCAGCGTCCCCATCGATACCTTCATCTTCGCCGTCGTCGCCTTTGGCCCCTTGCCGGGTCTGGAGAACAGCTCGCTCAGCCTGCCCTGGCCGGTGGTCTGGCAGATCTTCCTGTTCAATCTGGCGGTGAAGTACGCCGTGACTGTGGTCAGCTTGCCGCTGATCTACACCACGCGCGACCCCGACTGGAGTCAGCGAGAGGAATCTGACCGCTAGACTGCCTGTATTTGATCGCGGCCGCTCGGTGTGGCGGTCTGATGAAACTGCGGGAGTGGTCTAACTTAGGACGCCGTGGCCAGTTGACCGCAGCCGGCGGCCACATCGATCCCCCGACGCTGGCGGACGGTGCTGGGCAAGCCGTAGTCGGCCAGCACCCGCTGGAATGCTTTCACGGCGGTGGTGTCGGCCGGGCGGCCGTCGTAGCCAATGGTGGGGTTGAGAGGGATCAGGTTCACGTGAGCGTCCAGCCCCTGCAACAGGCTGCCCAGCGCGTGGGCTTGCTCCGGCCCGTCATTTTCGCCGTCGATGAGCGCCCACTCGAAGAAGATGCGCCGTCCCAGCGTCTCGCTATAGTCGCGGCAGGCGTCGATTAGCTCGGACAGGGACCACTTCCGGGCGAGGGGCACCAGCCGTCGCCGTTCCGCGTCGGTAGCGCCGTGGAGGCTGACCGCCAGACGAAAGGGTCGCCGCTCTTCGGTCAGCCGCCGGATGCCGGGAACCACGCCGACGGTGCTCAGGGTGATAAAGCGCGGGGCGATGGCCAGCCCGCGATGGTCCATCACCGTGGTCATGGCCGCCATCACGGCGTCGTAGTTGTGCAGCGGCTCGCCCATGCCCATCAGGACGATATTGCGCAGCGTCTCGTCGCGCTCGCGCAGCATCCGGGCCACATGGACGACCTGGGCGACGATCTCGCCCGGCGTCAGGTGTCGCCGGAAGCCCATCTGCCCCGTGGCGCAAAAGACGCAACCCATCGCGCAGCCCACCTGTGTGCTGACGCAAGCTGTGGCCCGGCCGCGAAAGTACATTAGCACCGTCTCGATGGCCTGCTCGTCCGCTAACCCCAGCAGGTACTTGCGCGTGTGGCCGTCGGCGCTGTCGATGACGGTCTGCGGGGTCAGCGCGCCGATCGTCGTCCCGGCCGCCAGCCGCTGTCGCAGATCCGGCCGCAAGCCGGGGATGTCGCTGGGATCGGCCGCCAGGTCGCGATAGAGGCCCGACCAGACCAGCCCGGCGTAATAGTCGCTGTAGCCCCATTCGGCCAGCATGCCGCGCAACTCATCCCGGCCTAGATCATAGAGATTCGTGGGGCGACCATTGGCTTGTTCCATCGAATGGATTGTAGCTCGTGGGCGATGCCGGTTCAATCACCTGCAACGAATGGCCATAGGTATATTCCAACTTCCGGTGAGAAGATATGCAGGTACACATGGATTTGGTGTGAAGAGAGTGAGTGCCGGGGTCGGCAGAGGTGATTTCAACGATAGGAAATACCTGGCTCCAGTCCATCCATCCAAAGGATGACCATCCCTCTGGTTTCCAGTTTTGGAACTAACATTTTAGCATGATAGACTTATGACAAGCTCC
>CAYXNH010000168.1:0-6994 GCA_964466135.1 uncultured Ardenticatenaceae bacterium
GGGATGAAGCTTATTTGGAGCGCGTGATTTTTCATTAGAAAGCGATTGCCCTGGGGGATCGATGATGAACGCCAACAACCGACCCCCTCCCCCCGGATTAAATTGAAAATATTGATTTAATTGAATAATTCGTCGTACCAGGGAGATTAAATCAATTAGATCAATATATTCAATATAATCGGAGGGGGGTGAGGGTAGCAGTTGTGGCGCAAGGTGTTTGATCTGAACTTGAAACTGTATCCCTGTTTTGTTAAAAACGAACGGTTGGCATGGCGGGCGCGACTTGTCGCGGCGATCACCGCCGGCGGACTAATCAGATATGATCAATCGGTTACACATGAAGCGATTCTTTTTTGTGATGGCGTTGCTGCCGATATTGTTCATCAACATCGGGAACGCGGCCGCCCAGGACAGACCCGGCGACAATATCCCGACTGACTGCACCTTCGAGGGTTACGATCTGGGGCTATCCACCCTGACCGGCGAGGCGCTGGGCTTTGAGTGCGGCTTTGTGGTCGTCCCGGAACGGCACGAGAACCCCGATGGGCCGACGATCCGCATCCCCTACGCCATTCACCGGGCAACAGGCGATAACGTCCGACCGGATCCGTTGGTCGTAGCCCAGGGCGGCCCCGGAGGCGATGCCTTCAAGATATTCACCTTGCTGACGGCCAGTTCCGAGATCAGCCTCAACCGGGATATCATCGTTTTCAATCAGCGGGGAACGCCCTACGCCCAACCCGAATTGACCTGTCCCGAGACGGATGAGGTTCTGCCCGAAATGCTGGCCGCCTCCAGCGAGGAGGGCGAGCAGATCTACAACAAGGCCATTGACGCCTGCTACGCTCGCCTGCAGAGCGAAGGGATCGATCTGTCAGCCTTCAATAGCCTCCAGAACGCGGCCGATATCCCCATGCTCGTCCGGGCATTAGGCTATGACGAATATAACTTTTACGGCGTATCCTATGCCACCTTGCTGGGCCTCCATTTGATGCGCAACCACCCCGAAGGCTTGCGCTCCGTCATCCTGGACAGCGTTGTGCCGCCCGAGATCAATTTTATCCAGGCGGTCCCCGAGAGCGAGGATCGCGTCCTGAGAGAGATATTCGCCAGTTGCGCGGCCGATCCCGTCTGCAGTGAGCAATATCCCGATCTGGAAAATCGCTACTTCGCTCTCGTCCGCCAATTGAACGAAAAGCCCATCACTCTCACGATCACCGATCCCGAAACGGGCGATGATTATGAGGCTCTTCTCGACGGGACGGGCCTGCGCGGCCTCGCCTTCCAGCTACTCTATGCCCCCGGCATGAGCGCCGCCTTGCCCAAAATGGTTGCGGATATGGAACAAGGGGACACCCGCTACCTGCAACTGATGTGGCCGTTGCTGGCCTTCGACCAGTCAATTGCTGAGGGGATGTATTACTCAGTCATGTGTGCCGAGGATGCCGACATCGAACCGGATACCATTCCTCTAAACGACTTGTATCCCGAGATCGCCCAGTCGGCCGTTAGCGATCTGCAAAGCTACATCAACAGCTGCCGGCGCTGGCAAGTTGACCAACTGGATTCATCGGTTGACGATCCCGTCGTCAGCGACATCCCCACCCTGCTGATTTCCGGCGGGTTTGATCCGGTGACGCCGCCCGTCTTTGCGGCATCGGCCGCCGCCGGATTGCAAAACGCCGTCAACATCGTCGATCCGCTGTCCGCGCATGGAAACGTCTTCATGAACCCCTGCTCGACCGGCATCGCCGCCGCCTTTCTGGACGATCCGACGGTCGCGCCCGATACCAGCTGCCTGACGGAACAAAAAGCGCCGGCCTTCGTACCGCCGAACGCGATCACCGTCCCGATGTTGGCAAGCATCAACAGCCTTACCGTCGGCATCATTGCCTTCTTCATCGTGGCCGGACTGCTGCTGTTCGTAATCCTGTCGACGCTCATCGTCTGGCCGGCGGTGTTTATCATCCGGGCCTTTGGTCAAAACAAACCCACCCGCTCGCCTGAAGATCGACGCGTCCGACTATTCAGCCGCATCGCGGTACTGGCTTTCGTCGTGCTGGCGGTGGCGTTTGTCTCCGGCTTTCTGGGCTTCGTCATCTACACCCTGGCCACGGAGCAGACCTTGCTGGTAGCCATGTCCTTGCCACCCGGGGCCGCTCCGGTGCTGTGGCTACCCGTCATCCTGCTCGTCCTGGCGCTGATCGTCGTCGTCGCCGCGATCCTGCTGTGGCGACAAACCGGATCGAGCACAACCCTGGGCAAGATTTACTATTCGATTGTCGCTCTGGCGGCCGTGGGCTTTGTCATCGCGTTGGCGACCCAGGAGTTACTCCGGCCTCCCCTGTAATCGGATTCCGAGGCGACGCTATTCTCTTGTGGGAATTTTCGTTGCCCCTTGTAGTTCGACTGCTATAATGAACCGGTTTTGCCCCGATTACATGCGAGGCACCGAGGTATGATGAACAGAAATCGAGATATGGTATGGTTGGCGGTCATAATCCTGATTGTGGCCGCCGCTATCTGGGTGATCACCAGCCCACGCTTTCCCGTTCGGCTTGGTCTGGATCTGCAGGGTGGCCTGCAAGTCCTGCTGGAAGCCGATGTGCCGGAGGATCAGGTAATCACCCCCGACGCCATGAACACCGTGCGGCAGATCGTCGACCGCCGCGTGAACGCCATCGGCGTCACCGAGCCGTTGGTGCAGGTCGAAGGGGCGCGCCGCATCCTGGTCGAGCTGCCCGGCATCGAGGATCCTCAGGAAGCTCTCTCCCTCATCCAGGAGACGGCGCTGCTGGAGTTCGTCGATACCGGCGACTACTCCCTGCCCGAAGGCCTGTGCATTCGTACTTCGCTCAACGATGGCCCGTCCCGTTGTGAAGCCGAAGCTCCGGAAGGTTCGGAAGCTCCGCCCATCTTCCCGACGGTGCTGACCGGGGCCGGGCTGCGCGAAGCCAAGGCGGCCGGAGACCAGTTCGGCCAGTACTTCGTCGAGTTCACCCTCACCGATGAGGGCGCCAAGATTTTCGCCGACCACACTCGCGCCAATCTGGGCAAGTTCCTCACCATCGTCCTGGACAAGGAAGTGATCTCCAGCCCAACCATCAGCGCCGTCATCGAGGGGCAAGGAACCGTCACGGGCAATTTCACCCTTGAAGAGGCTCAAAACCTGGCCACGAAACTGCAATTCGGCAGCCTGCCCGTTCCCCTTCGCATCGAGAGCACCCGCCAGATCGGCGCGACTCTCGGCGAGCAATCCATCGAAGCCAGCATCCGCGCCGGCGCCATCGGCGTCATGGTCGTGTTGCTCTTCATGCTCATCTATTACCGGTTGCCCGGCTTGCTGGCCGATATCGCCCTGATCATCTACGTCCTGCTCAGTTTCGCCGTCTTCAAGGCCGTCGGCGTGACGTTGACCCTGCCGGCTATCACCGGCTTCCTTCTCTCAACCGGCATGGCCGTCGATGCCAACGTGCTAGTCTTTGAACGGATCAAGGAGGAGATGCGCAAGGGCGCGCATCTGGAGGACGCCATCGAAACCGGCTTCTCACGCGCCTGGAACTCCATCCGCGACTCCAACGTAGCCACACTGGTTATCTGCTTCATCCTGTGGATATTCGGCCGCAACTTCGGGGCCGGCGCGGTCGAAGGGTTTGCCGTGACCCTGGCCATCGGTGTGTTCATCAGCATGTTCACGGCCGTCCTGATCACCCGCACGTTGGTCCGCGTCACCCTCGGCCGCTACGCCAATCGTTTGCAGAATCGCAAGGGACTGCTGGGCCTCTCGACACAGCAGGACAAATCCACCAAGTCGTTCGTTTACCACATCGTCGAGAACCGTCGTCGCTACTTCGCGTTCTCGGCCATTATGCTCGGCCTTGGCGCGGCGGCCATGATCGCCTCGATGATCTTCACCGGCTCGCCCCTGCGCGTCGGCGTCGATTTTCGCAGCGGTACGCGCTTTGAGGTTCAGTTCGAGGAACCAGTGGAAGAGAACGAGATCCGCGAGGTCTTCGCCAACTTCGGCCTCACCAGCCCGGCGGTCATCGCCCTTCGCGGCGAGGGACTGGAGAACGCCTGGCAGATCCGGGGTGAATTTGTCTCTCCCGAAGTCGCCCAGTCCATCCTGGACGGGCTAAACGAAGTCGCGCCGCTGAACAAGGCCGCCTCGCAGGTGACCAGCGTCAGCGCGGCCGTCGGCAATGAGGTGACTCGCGCGGCCGTCATCGCCGTGCTCTTCTCGGCCGTCGTCATCCTCATCTACATCGTCATCGTCTTTCGCCAGGTTCCCAACACATTCCGCTACGGTTCAACGGCCGTCCTGGCCTTGCTCCATGACCTGTTCATCATCCTGGGCTTCGCGGCGCTCACCGGCCTTCTCCTCGGCTGGGAGGTGGACGCCCTGTTCCTGACGGCCGTATTGACCATCGCCGGTTTCTCGCTGCAGGACACCATCGTGCTGTTCGACCGCATGCGCGAGAACATCGCCCGGCGGCCGTTCGAGAAGATCGACCTCATCGCCAACCGCTCCATCGTCGAGACGATCCACCGCTCGCTGGTGACGCAGCTCAACGCCATGTTCGTCATGGTCGCCATCCTGCTCTTTGGCGGTTTGTCCATTCGGCCGTTCATCGCCACGCTGTTCTTCGGCCTGCTTCTCGGAACCTACAGCTCGATCTTCATCGCCGTGCCGCTACTGGTCACCTGGGAGGAGCGCGTCACCGCCCGGCTGCGGGCGGCCCATGCCTAGATGAGGCGATATGCAAGCGCTGGTTCTTCATAATGGCCAACTGACGGTTCGTTCGGACTACCCGCAGCCCGAACCCGGCCCGGATGAGGCGCTCTTGCGCGTCTCGCTGGCGGGGATCTGCTCCACCGACCTGGAACTCATCAAGGGCTATGCGGGGGGCTTCAACGGCGTGCTGGGGCATGAATTCGTCGGCGTGGTCGAGCGGACGGGTTCGGCCGATGCGGATGGTTGGGTCGGCCGCCGGGTCGTGGGGAGCATCAATCTGGGCTGCGGCCGTTGCCCTGTTTGCCTCGGCGACGGGCCGGAGCATTGCCCCAACCGCACCACGCTCGGCATCCACAACCGCGACGGCGTCTTCGCCGATTACACCACCCTGCCCCTGGCCAACCTCCATGCCGTCCCCGATAACGTGGCCGATGAAGAGGCGGTGTTCACCGAGCCGCTGGCCGCGGCGTTGCGCATCCGCGAGCAGATCGCCGTGCGCCCGACGTCGCGAATCGCCGTCGTCGGGCCGGGGCGGCTGGGTCTTCTGGTGGCTCAGGCGATGGCTCTGGCCGCCGGAGATGTCATCGTCCTCGGCCGTCGACCGGTGACGCTGGAGTTACCTGCTCGATTGGGCCTGAGGACCGGTCTGGTAGAGGCGCAGGCCGACGACAGCTTCGACCTGGTCGTCGAAGCGACCGGCAACGATGCCGGGCTGGCTCATTCGCTGCGGCTGGCACGGCCGCGGGGCACGCTGGTGCTCAAGAGCACCTTCCACGGCCATGCCGACATCGACCTGACCAAGCTGGTCGTGGGCGAAATCAACGTCGTCGGCTCTCGCTGCGGGCCGTTCGCCCCGGCGTTGCGCCTGCTGGAACTCAGCGCGCGGGCCGGTGGCCAGGCTCCGATGGGGTTAGGCGTGCAGGTGCGGCCGCTGATCAACGGTGAATACCCGCTGCGCGACGGCCTGATCGGTTTTGACCATGCCGCTCAACCGGGCGTGCACAAGATCTTGCTGCGGCCAAATTAGCTCAGCCCGCATCCGCCCTTAGGCCATTTCCAGATTCAGCGCCTCGCGCAATATCCCCACCATCTCCGCGATCTGGGCCTCGTCGATGATCAGTGGCGGCCCCAGCATGATCACATCACCGTTCTTGCCGTCGGCGCAGCCGGTCGAGTAGTAGACGACCAGCCCCAAGTCAAAGGCCCGATTCTGGATACGATGGGCAAGGCCCTCGGCCGCCGCAAACGGCTCTTTGGTCGCGCGGTCTTTCACCAGCTCAATGCCCCGGAACAAGCCGCGGCCGCGAATATCGCCCACGTTGGGATGATCGCCGATCTGCTCTCGCAAGGCACGGTCAAGCACGTCGCCCATCGTCGCCGACCGCTCGATCAGTTTCTCGCGTTGCAGGATATGGAGCGTCGCCAGTCCGGCCGCGGCGCCCACGGCGTGATGGCTGAACGTGCCGCCATGATTGAAATCGCCCAGTTTCCGGCGCAGCAGCTCGACGTCCTCGCCCCGGGCGGCGATGAAGCCCAGAGGGAAGTAGCCGCCGGCCGACCCCTTGGACGTGATCAGGATGTCGGGCGTCACATTCCAGTGATCCAGCCCCCACCACGTCCCCGTGCGGCCCAAACCCACCAATACCTCGTCCCCAATGAGGAGGACGCCGTAGCGATCGCAAATCTCCCGGATGCATGGCCAGTAGTCATCGGGCGGCGCAGCCGCGCCCAGAGACGCGCCGCTGATCGGTTCGGCGATAAATCCGGCGATGTGATCCGGCCCATAGGCCAGAATCATCTCCTCAAGCCGCGCGGCCGATTCCGCCCCGCTGATCGGTCGCCGGTAGGTGTAGGGCGTCGGGATATGGGGCACGTCGTGGAGCATGCTCAGGTAGGGCGCGCGCAGACCGGCGCGGCCGCTGGCCGCCAGCGCGCCGAAGGTCATGCCGTGATAGCTCTGCCAGCGACTGATGATGATGCTGCGCTTGCTCGCGCCGCGAGCCATCTGAATCTGGCGCGCCAGCTTGATCGCCCCTTCGACGACCTCGGAGCCGCTGCTGAGGAAGTAGAAGCGAGGCTCCGCCAGCGGCACGACGCCGGCCAGTTCGGCCGCATAGCGCTCCAGCGGCTCGCTGGTGAACATGGTGGCGTGCACATAGGCCGCCGACCGCGCCTGCTCCATCATGGCCTCGACGATCTCGGCCCGGCCGTGGCCGACGTTGACAACCAGCGGTCCGCCGCTGCCGTCGATGTAGCGCT
>CAYXNH010000169.1:0-6901 GCA_964466135.1 uncultured Ardenticatenaceae bacterium
TTGCCGCCTGGCAGGACGCCGTCGGCCGCACCCCGGCCGACTCCCCCGACCGCGCGGCCATCCAGAACAACCTGGGCGCCGGGCTGCGCGACCGCTACGCGCGCACCGGCCGGGTGGCCGACCTCGACGCCGCCGCCGGCCAGTATCGCGAAGCCACGCTGGCCGCCACCGGCACGGCCGGCGAGACGGGACTGCGCGCGGCGCGGGCGTGGGCGAGTGTGGCTTTGCGCAGGCATGAGTGGGCCGGGGCGCTGGAGGCTGTCGAGCGCGGCCGCGACACGTTGCGCCGCCTGGTGGAGATCAACGCCCTGACCGCCGAGCAGCAGTCATGGCAAGGCGAGGCGCAGGGGCTGGCGGCGGCCGCCGCCTATGCCCACGCTCGCCTGGGCGACCCAACCACTGCTGCGCTCGCTCTGGAGACAGGACAGGCAACCCGGCTCAACGCCGCCCTGGGTCGCGGCCGCGACCGCGATCTGCTGGAAAGGTTGCGCGAGGAGGACGGGGGCTTGCGCAGCGCCTATGACAACGCCGCCGCCGAACGCCGGGCGGCCGAACAGACAAGCGCCCGCGACCCGGCCGGCGGGCCGGCGGAAGACCCGGCCGCCTACCAGCAACGGGTGGCGGCGGCCCAGGCCGCGCTGGATGAAGTCATCGCCCGCATCAAGGCCCGGCCCGGCTATGAAGATTTGTTCGCGCCGGCCGGCCATGCCGACGTGGCCGCCGCCGCCACCCCGGAGCAGCCGTTGGCTTATCTGGCGGCGACGGCCGCGGGTAGCGTCATTGTGCTGCTCCACGCCCGCGAGGGCGGCGTGACGGCCGAGGCGATCTTCGCCGATCTGTCCACCGACGAACTGGAGCGCCTGCTGGTGCGGCGGGCGATCATGCCCGGCAACGTCGGCGAAGCCGAGGGTGGCCTGCTGCCGGCGCAGGTTATAGGCCGGAATTTGAGCGCCGAACTGGCGGCGGCGCTGCCGCAGGTGGGGGCGCGGCTGATGGCCCCGCTGGCGGAGCGGCTGCGGGCGCTGGGCGCGACGCGGGTGACGCTCATCCCCGGCGGGCAACTCAACCTGTTGCCGCTCCACGCCGCCACCTACGAAGTGGGCCACTACGAAGCGGGCAAAGTGACGCTCGCCTTCCTGGACGAGTTCATCGTGGCCTGTGCGCCGTCGGCCCAGACGCTGGTCGAGAGCCGGGCGCGGGTCGTCCCCGGCGACGAGACAAGGCTGCTGGCTGTCGGCAACCCTATGCCGGTGGGCCGTCCGCTGCGCTGGGCGCGGGCCGAGGCGGAATCCGTGGCCGATCTGTTCAGCGGAGACCGCGCGCTATTGCTCGAAGAGGCGGCGACGCTCTACGCCGTCCGCGCGGCCATGGCCGGCCGGGACGTGCTCCATTTCGCCTGTCACGGCTCCTTCGACCCCCGCGACCCGCTGCAGTCAGCGCTCTATCTCGCCGGCGAGGAGCCTCTGACACTGGCCGAGATTCGCGACATGCCCCTGGCCGGGACGCGACTGGCGGTGCTGTCGGCCTGCCAGACCGGGCTGACCGACTTCAGCGAAGTGCCCGACGAGGTTATCGGCCTGCCGGCGGGCTTTCTGCAGGCGGGGGTGGCCGGCGTGGTCAGCAGCCTGTGGCCGGTGGACGACGCCGGAACGATGCTGCTGATGGAGCGCTTCCACCGCTTTCGCCGGGAGGAGGGGCTGGACCCGGCGGCGGCGCTGCGCGCGGCGCAACGCTGGCTACGCGACCGGACGCGCGGCGAACTGAGTGACTATTACGACGCCTATATGCGCATGCCGTCGGAAACGGCCGAGTTGGGCCATATCGAATTGCCGGGCGGCGCGGATACCGACAGGGTCTATGCCGATCCGTATCGCTGGGCGGCCTTCACAATGACTGGAGCGTAGTTGACCATGAGTGATAACGCCTTCAATACCTGGCTGGCGGTGCAGGAGTTGCGGCCGCAATTGCCGGAAATTATCGGCCGGGAGCAGTGGCCGGATGTGGCCGCGACGCTGGATCGTCTTGACGTCGACTGGGCCGCGGCGGCCGATGACAAGGAGCGAAGACGAATCGCCCGACAATATCGGGATGCGCTGGCCCCCTGGCCCCCGGCCTACGAACGGATGCGGGCGGCGCTCGACGGTATGTCCCCTTACGCCGACGCGCTGCGCCGGCTGGCGTTGCGCGCCGAGGAGGGCGGCGAACTCGAAGCGGCGGCCGCGTTGCGCGCCGAGGCGGAGCAGCAGCGGCTGATTCTGGAGCGCGGCGTGGGCGAGACGGCCTATTCGATCAAACTGCGCAACCTCGACATTCGTTTCTGGAAACTGTCGGCGCTGGCCGCGACCGTTCTGGCAACCGCCGCCGCTGTCGCGGAACCCACAGGCAGCGCGCTCACGATCGCCGCGGCCGTTCTGTCGGCCATCGCCGGGCTGGAAGCGCTGGTCAAGGAGATCTCCGTCGACGACGCCAGCGTCTTCCTGGGGCTGGTCGAGGCGGGGGGCGAGGCACGACAGGCCTCGTTGAGCGATATCATGGCCGCGGCCAACGCCGCCCGCGCCGCCCGGCCCGGCTATCTCAAGGTGATGGACGAGGAGGCGGTGAAACAGTCGCTCGGCAATCTGTACCGGCTGCACAGCATCGCTCCTGTGGGCGGGGATGTGTGGCGGGTGATCGAGGATTACGGACGGGTGTAGGCACGCGCGCCGGAGCAATCCCTACTGGGTGATGACCGAGAAGGGAGAAGAGATACGCGGCCGCTACCATTTCTGGCTCGTACTCGATGTTCCCAAAGGCTGCGATCCGGGGCGGAGCTTGTGCGGAACCTGTAGCTCAAGCTGTTAGCTTGAGCAAAGAGCGCAGCAAGCTGGACAGCTTGCTCTACGGCGTGGGGCGTCGCAGAAAAAAAGCAGCAAGCTGGACAGCTTGCTCTACGGCGTGGGGCGTCGCAGAAAAAAGCAGCAAGCCGGACAGCTTGCTCGACGGCGTGGGGCGTCGCAGAAAAAAGCAGCAAGCTGGACAGCTTGCTCTACGGCGTGGGGCGTCGCAGAAAAAAGCAGCAAGCTGGACAGCTTGCTCTACAGGGCATATTTCGACATAATGGACGCATCACAGGTTTGCAGGAAGGAATCAGCATGTCAATAGCGATCATCGTCCATGGCGGCGCGGGTGGCTGGAATATCCCCGAAGAACAGTGCGAAATAGCGCGGCGGGCCTGCGCGGAAGCGGCCGAAATGGGACGCGCCATCCTCCACGACGGCGGGTCGGCGCTTGATGCCGTGGAAGCGGCCGTCAACATCCTGGAGGATTGTCCCGTCCTCGATGCCGGACGCGGGAGCTACCCCAACACGGATGGCGACGTGGAGATGGATGCCATCATCATGAACGGCCGCGACCTGGCGCTGGGCGCCATCGCCGCCATCCAGCGCGTTCGGCATCCAATCAGCCTGGCCCGACGGGTGATGAACGACAGCGGCCATAACTTCCTCGTCGGCCGGGGCGCCGATGCCTTCGCCGACGAGATCGGCTTCTCGCGCTGCGAGGTCGAGGAGCTGCTGGTCGAAGGCAAGTCCCCGGCGACCCTCGGCGACACCGTCGGCGCGGTGGCTCTGGATGCCAACGGCGATTTGGCGGCGGCGACTTCGACCGGCGGCACGCGCAACAAGCGGCCGGGCCGCGTTGGCGACAGCCCGCTGGTGGGCAGCGGCGCCTATGCCGACAACTGGACGGCGGCCGTCAGCGCCACCGGCTATGGCGAGGCTCTCATGCGCGTGGTCATCAGCAAGCAGACCTGCGACTTCGTGGGGCTTGGTTTGTCGGCGCAGGCTGCCTGCGAGTCAGCCATCCGCGTGCTGCAGGAACGAACCGGCGGCGAGGGCGGCCTCATCGCCGTGGACGCGCGGGGCACGGTAGGTCGTGCCTACAACACGCGACGCATGCCCCACGCCTACGCCATCGATGATCAGGCCGTGGTGGCCGATATCTGATCATTACCCATAAACAACAAGGAGAGCAGGAGCCATGGACGATACCAATTTCGATAGCCCCTTTTCGGCCATATTGCGCGGAGAACAATCCGGCACGGTGATCGCTCGCGACGACATTCAGGGGTTCGCCATCATCGCCAGCATGGAGCCGGAAGCCCATATTCACTGGCTGGCCGTCCCGTTCGAGTCGGGCTTCAGCACCGAGGAGATGAAGCAGCAGCAAGGCGAGCGCTTTCTGGCCCTGCTGGAGTACGCCGTCAGCGAGACCAAGGCCCAGGCCGAACATAACCCGGCTCTGCAAAACGGCTTCACCATCAAGTTCCATTTTGGGGCCTACGAGACTGTGCCGCACGCCAAACTCCACATCCTGTCGATCGAATAGCTCGCGTTAAAGGGGAACCAAATGCATAGTCGGAATTTCACTGTTTTTGGCGGGTTGGCGGCCGTCGGCGCGCTCGCCCTGTTTCTCGTATTGACATCCTCGACGACGTGGAGTTGGTACTGGAGTTGGCTGCTGGCGGCCGGTATCGTAGCCTTTGCGATTTACGGCTACGACAAGGTGTCGGCCAAGGCCGGTGCGGGGCGTGTGCCGGAGGCGCTGCTGCACTTGCTGGCTTTGGCCGGGGGGTTCGCGGGGGCGTTATTGGGGATGCTGGCGTTCCGGCACAAGACGAACTTTCGCGCCCACCCACTCTTCCTGCCGGTGATCATCCTCGGCGGGGTGCTGTGGGGAGCCATCATTTACTGGATTCAATTCCGATAAATTCCGCTCGGGTAGCGCGCAGCAACCGCCCCACCCTACCCCACGGGCGATTGATACAAATTCGACGAGGCTGAACGGCTAATGGTTGATCGTCAGCCGGCTCAGTTCACGCCAGCGCTCCATCGCTCCGGTGCGGAACAACGCCGGGTCGAAGTCAGCCAGCGCATCCCAGCCCTCGATCGAGGCAAGCTCGCGCTCCTCGTCGGTCAGTTCGATGACGAATTCCCGGCCGTCGGTCTTTAGTTCGATGGTCAGCAACTCGCTGCCGTCGTCGGTGATAGCCCGGATGCAGTGACGGTCGACACCTTCGGGATAGCGAATGAACGCCGCCGAACATCGCTGGCAAAAGGGCAAACTGGCATCACACAGATCCCGATCGATTACAACTCGCATGATCAAGCTCCTTAATCAGAAAGCATCCTCGAATAGCACGGTTTGCCAATGATAACAGGCGGCAAATCGCTCCACAAATACTCTAGCACTTCGGTCAGCGGTTAATAGTGACAAAAGTCAGGTTTTGCCCTACGATTTGTCATATTCCTCCCGGCGCGCGCCAACTCAGGAGCAAAGTTCGTTTATGCCCACTTATTTCATCACTATCGCCGGCAATATCGGCGTCGGCAAGTCCACCCTGGTATCGCTTTTGGCCCGGCAACTGGGCTGGGAACCGGTCTACGAGGCGGTGGCCGAGAACCCCTATCTGGCCGATTTCTACGGCGACATGAACCGCTGGAGCTTTCATTCGCAGGTCTTCTTTCTGGTGCGACGGCTGCAGCAGCATCATGAACTGTTGCAACAGCCCGGCTCGCAATTGCAGGATCGCAGCGTGTATGAGGATGCCGAGATCTTCGCCCGCAATCTCTATCGTCAGGGGCATTTGAGCGAGCGCGATTGGCAGACCTACTTTGAGCTATACCAGACCATGACTCACATGCTGCGGCCGCCGGACCTGGTGATCTACCTGCGGGCCTCAGTGTCGACCTTGCGCCGCCGTATCTCCAGCCGCGGCCGCGAATTTGAGCGAGGCATCGCCGATGGCTATCTGCAAGACCTGAACCGGCTATATGATGAGTGGGCAGCCAGTTTCACCCTCAGCCCGGTGCTGACCGTCGATACCGACAATCTGGATTACGTCCAGCACGAGGACCATCTGGAGCAAATTTGGGAGCGAATCTCGGACCGCCTGCACGGGCGAGATTATTTGGCGTTGAAGTAGGGGCGAGTCAACGGCGAAGTCACCATCGTCGTGCGTGATGACTTTGTTCGCCGTTGGCTCGCCCTCTTCGGCCCGCAAACTGACAGTTTGCGCTACAGCCCGCAAACTGATGGTTTGCGCTACAGCCCGCAAATTGACAGTTTGCGCTACAGTTGCGGCAGCTAGTTAAGCGCTTCGAATATCCCGGCTGCGCCCATGCCGCCGCCGATGCACATCGTCACCATGCCGTAGCGCGAGCCGCGCCGCCGCATCTCGTGCATGAGCTGGACGGTCAGCTTCGCGCCGGTGCAGCCCAGCGGATGACCGAGGGCGATGGCTCCGCCGTTGACGTTGACCCGCGCCTCGTCCAGCCCCAGTCCGCGAATGACAGCCACCGCCTGCGAGGCAAAGGCCTCGTTCAGCTCGATGAGGTCGATGTCGCTCAACGACAGCCCCGTGCGCTGCAGGACACGCGGCACGGCCGCCAGTGGACCGACGCCCATGACTTCCGGCCGCACACCGCCGACATTGAAGCCCACAAAACGCAAGATCGGCGTCAGACCGAGGGCTTCGGCCTTGCTTCGCTCCATGACGATCACCGCCGCCGCGCCGTCGCTCAACGGCGAGGAGTTGCCCGCGGTCACGCTTCCGCCCTGCTTGAACACCGGCTTGAGCTTGGCCAGCCCCTCCACCGTGGTGTCGGGCCGCAGATGCTCGTCGCGGTCGAAGAGCGTGGTCACGCGCTGCGGCCCGTTCGGCCCGGCGGTCACTTCCTCGATCTCCAGCGGGACGATCTCGTCCCTGAACGCGCCACGCTCATAGGCCGCGGCCGCCTTGTGATGGCTGTTGGCGGCGAACTCGTCCTGGGCTTGCCGGGTGACCTCGTACTCGTCGGCCACCTGCTCGGCCGTCAGACCCATGCCCATGTAGACCTCGGGCATATGCTCCACCACATACGGG
>CAYXNH010000170.1:0-6733 GCA_964466135.1 uncultured Ardenticatenaceae bacterium
ATTTACTAAATTTAGCTACCACTATGAGCATCCCGCCAGCGGCGGGCCCGCATTTGGAGGCTTGTTCCGCCAATGACCCAGTTAAGGTACAATTCGCGTGCCGGATTATCCCGGTAGTTTGGTGGCCGTTGAAAGTCACGGCCGATAGTATACATAAATGAAGTGATGCAATTATGCAATCCTCGGACAATACGATTCGCAACATTGAGCATTACGATTCCGTCTATAGCGAAGTAAAAATAGATAGCATCGTTAACAAGGTTCGGAATCTGGAATCATTCCTCGATGACGCAATCAGGACCGATACAAGTTGGCACGGTCTTTATCAGGACGATTTCGCCGGACGGCTTAGGGGCAAAAAAGTACTCGAGCTTGGATGTGGCGATGGGCTTAATGCCTTAATCATGGCCGCACTTGGCGCGGAGGTGATCGCCAATGATATATCCCATGAGAGCGACAAGATCATTCGTGAAGCGGTGAGGATACTGCAACTTGATCATATCGAATCTGTAACCGGCGATTTTTCCGATTTATCGTTTGAGCCACATTCATTTGATTTCATTGTCGGCAAGGCATTTCTGCACCACTTGAATCATGAGACGGAAGATATTTATCTCCAGAAGGTAGCCGGTTTGTTAAAGCCGGGCGGCGAGGCCAGATTTTTTGAGCCTGCGACCAACAGCCAGGTCCTCGATAATCTGAGATGGATAATCCCCGTGCCGGGGCGTCCATCCAAGTTGAATCGCAAGGCGTTTGACGAGTATAAAAGACAGGACCCACACCCCGAGAGAGATAATAGCTCGGAACACTATATGCAATGCGGCCGGCAATATTTCGGCGATGTGAGAATTGCCTATGTCGGGTCGATAGAACGTCTTTGTCGTCTGTTACCGCCGGGCAAGCTTAACCGGGGTTACAGGCGGTGGGCGCATCGGGTTGAGGTAAAACTGCCGCAATGGTTCAGGCACCGAGCCGCCCGCTCCCAATTGATTGTTTACTCGCACCCACGCGCCTTGCCGGAGGAGAAAGCGGCTTAACCTGACGCGCGGTGCTAAAATCTCGTCATGTCTCAAAACAATTCAGAGGAAGCCAGATCCACGACACCGATGTCGCCCGAGACGGCGCGCAAGAAAGCCCTCGTTGCCATTTTACTACCGCCGGCCGCCGCGCTACTTGTCGCCTTCGCCGGAGGAACGCTCTTTGTGGCCGAGGCGACAACGAGTGGCGGATACAACGCCGCCCCTCTCTTCGCCGCTCTGGGCGTCACCAGCTGGTTCATCGGCCTGCGTCTCTATGGTCCGCGCAAAATGGCCTTGCGCGGTGGCCGGCCGCTCTTTGCCGGGATCGGGTTCGCCGTCCTGGTGTGGGTGGCGGTGCTCATCGGCCGCTTTTTGCCCATGCTACCCCAGGCGAGCATTAACGAGAGTGGCCAGGTCGTAATCAACGTGATTCTCAACGTCCAGGTCATGGCTTACCAGTCGGCCGGCGCGGGACGGGCGTTTTTCTACCTTCTCTTCTTCGAGGCGTTTGCTACGCAGCTTTGGACCTTTAGCCTGGTATTTCGATCGCTGGCGGATTGGCGCGGAGGATTAACGGCCGCGGCCGTCTCCGGTATCCTGTTTGGCGCCACCGGTTATTTACTCTTTGGCGAGTCGTTTGTGCCGGGGCTGCCGGCCCTGTTCTATTTCCTGTCGTGGGGCGTTGTCTATGGAATGATTCGTCTGCGCACGGGCAGCATCCTGGGTATCGTCCTGATTCAGGCCCTCCAGAGTTTCACCGCCTGGTTCGTCCTGCAACCGCCGGAGGATATGGCTGTGACAGGGATCAACACCATTTACGTCGCAACAAGCATCCTGTTCGCCGTCATCATATGGCGGTTGTGGCCCAGACGTGAGGACGATTACCGCCTATGACCGGCGGACGCTTGGCCTATCTTTATCATGTAAATTGAGACCATTCGCTTTTAATCCTGAACGGAGGGAACGATGACTTACGAGAATATCCTGAGCCGGGTTGAGGGGCGCGCCGGCGTCGTTCAACTGAATCGGCCGAAAGCCCTGAACGCGCTGAACCGTGAGTTGATGACCGAACTGATCGACGCGCTGGTTGCCTATGACCGCGATCCGGACATCGGCTGCATGATGGTGTGCGGTCACGATCGCGCCTTCGCTGCCGGAGCCGATATCAAGGAAATGGCCAACGCGACCCCGGCGACCATGATGACCAATTCATTCATCGACCTATGGGACCGCCTGCGCCAGATCGGCAAGCCCATCATCGCCGCCGTGTCGGGGTTTGCCCTTGGCGGGGGTTGCGAGCTGGCGATGGCTTGCGACATGATCGTTGCCTCCGAGTCGGCTCAGTTTGGCCAGCCGGAGATCAACCTGGGCGTCATTCCCGGGGCGGGCGGCACGCAACGGATGACGCAAGCCGTCGGCAAGGCGGTGGCGATGGAGATGGTGCTGAATGGTCGCTATCTGTCGGCCGAGGAAGCCCTTAGGTTTGGGCTGGTTAATCGCGTCTATCCGGTGGAGGTCTACCTGGAGGAGGCGATCCGCCTAGCCAACGAGATCGCCGCGCGCGCGCCTATCGCCGTGCGGCTGGGCAAGGAAGCCGTCAACGCCGCGTTCGAGATGCCGTTGCGGGCCGGGCTGGAGCACGAGCGACGGCTGTTTTACCTGCTTTTCGGGACGGCCGACCAGAAAGAGGGGATGGACGCCTTCATCAACAAGCGCAAGGCCGAATGGACCGGCAGCTAGGACCGGAATATTTACTCCGTCAGAAAGCGATTGAGGTTTGAGCAGGATAGGAAATTAGTACTGAATTGGCCTGAAAACGTAGGCCTTAACCGGGCTATCACTGAATAGTCACCCGACATTCACGAAAAAAGGTAGACAGCCGGCGCAAAAGTCGCTATACTTCCCCAATCGTAGCGAGCAATACTATCAAACCTACCTTACGAACTTTCTTACGATGGTCCGGGATTATCGTCAAAAGGAAAGATAGGCTTATGACCTGGTTTTGGTTCTTTTTGGGAGCCTCAATATTCAGTTCGATATTTGTTTTGGCGGCGGGGATGCTCTCGTCACGGGTGAACCGGCAGGAAGATTATGTCGAAACGTTCTACACGAACGCTTACGCCGATCCTGATGAGTTGCCGGGCCAGGCTGATATCCGGCCTGTTGAATAGAACGGAAATCGAACGAGTCGCTTAATCAGTTGGGCTGAACACATACCGCAGCCGATCGTTATGGTCGGCTGTTTTTATTTTTGGGATGGGTCGGCACTGCTATCTGTTGTAATTCAAGTCGGCGATCCGCCAGGCGCGAAGCTATTCCATGCCGACGGCGAACTGCATATTATAGAGACGGGCATATAATCCATCGCCGTTGAGCAGCAGCGAGTGGTGCGTGCCCTCCTCGACGATCTCGCCCTTGTCCATGACCAGGATCCAATCGGCGTTCAGCACGGTGCTCAACCGGTGGGCGATGACGAACGATGTCCGGCCGCGCATCAAACGCTCCAGCGCTTCCTGCACCAGGCTTTCGCTCTCGGTGTCAAGCGAGGAGGTGGCCTCATCCAGAATAAGGATGCGAGGATTCTTCAGGATGGCGCGGGCGATGGCGATGCGCTGGCGTTGGCCGCCGCTCAGCTTGACGCCGTGCTCTCCCGCAGCCGTCTCGTAACCATTTTCCAGATCGTTTTCGATGAATCGGTGGGCATTGGCGGCCTTGGCGGCGTCCACAACCTCCTCGCGCGTGGCATCCAGGCGGCCGTAGCGGATATTGTCGAAGACGCTGCCGGAGAACAGGAGTGTCTCCTGCGGCACAATGCCGATTTGCTCGCGCAGGCTCCTCATGGTTACATCGCGAACGTCATGGCCGTCGATCGTGATGCGGCCCTCAACCACATCGTAAAAGCGAGGGATGAGATTGACCAGCGTGCTTTTGCCCGCTCCGCTCGGGCCAACCAGGGCGATCACCTGTCCCGGCTGGGCCTGGAATGTGACGTTGCTGATGACATCGATGGCCGTGGTGTAGCGGAAGGAGACGTTGTCAAAGACGACATCACCGCTGATAGGCGGCATCGTTTCGGCATCGGGACGATCGACGATCTCCGACGGCCGATCGAGCAGTTCGAATAGCCGCTGTGATGCGCCGATGGCCGCCTGAAACTGGCCGTAGAGATCGGCCATGATGGCGATGGGGGCGGCGATCATGACGGTGTAGATGAGGTAGGCGATGAGGTCTCCGGGTGACAGGTTTCCCAGGATGACCTGCGACCCGCCGTAGTAGAGAATGCCGGTGATGGTGATGGCGGCGATGAAACCGATGGTCGGCGAGAGCAGGGCGTTGGTGCGCGCCCGGCGCATGGCCGCGCGATAGAGCGTCATCACCCGCTCGGTGAAACGACCGATCTCATATGGCTCGCGGGCGAATGATTTCACGATGCGCACGCCTCGCGTCGTCTCCTCGGCCGTGTTGGCTACCTCGGCCAGCGAATCCTGCACCATCACCGACGCCCGCCGTATCCGCTGCCCCAGGCGAACCATCGTCAAGGTGATGATGGGCACGACGAACAGGATGAACAGGGTCAATCGCCAGTCGAGCCAGAAGAGCAGCACGGCCGCGCCGATGATGGTGATGACCTGCTGCAGCAGGACCACCAGATTCCAGGTCATCGACTGTTGCAGCAAGGTCACGTCGTTGGTCATTCGCGAGACCAGCTCGCCGGTTCGCCGTTCGGCGTAGAAGCTGAGGGGCAGTTCCTGCAGATGGGTGAAGACATCGATGCGAATATCGGCCACGGCCCGCTCGCCGACGCGCGCCAGGGTGATCTGCTGGGCGAAGGTGAAGATGGCCTGGAGGACGGATGCGAGAAGCAGGAGGAGCGTCACCCGGTTCAGGTCGTCGAAATCCTTGTTGATGAAAACGTAGTCGACCAGGTTTCGGATGACCAGCGGCATCACCAGGCCCAACAGCGAACTGATGATGAGGGCGATGACGGCCAGAGTCATCCACCGCCAGTAGGGACGGACATATCCCAACAATCGTCTGAATGTAGACAGGCCACTGGGGGTGACGATCGAGAGGTCTTCCTTAGGTTGGCGGCTTTTATTCCGGCGAAGACGCATAGGGAATTGTACCCGTTACAGACAGGATGTAGTAGATATGAAGGAGTTTCTCACCCACCGAAAGGGGGGTGTCCTCTTTGTCTGATACAAAGGTTACACCTGATCGGGCAAATATCAAACCTGTCCTTCCCTCACCGAGGGGTTAAGTGTTGGTGAGGCGCGGGGCGCGGAGGTGGCTCTCCGGCGACGGTGATCATATGATCGCCGAATGACCTGGAGCCGTGCCCGGATAACCCTGCGAGTCGCGATCGTTTTCGCGCTGGCGATCCTGCTGCTGGTGCCGGAATGGCCGGCGTTTGGTGACGCCCGGTTTCAGTTCCAGGCGCTCATCGGCCGCGAACGCCGGTTCGATTTCATCTCCTGGACGGCCGACGCAGTGGCCCGGAAAGCCCAGGCCATTTTCGCCGGCACCTACCGCTACTTGCCGGATGAGGTGGGCGAAGATTTTGTCCTGTCCTATCTGGAGCGCATCGCCGCCGCCCAACGACTGGAGGCGGATATCGAGCGCGCCTATGCCGACCCGTCTATAACCGACCCCGAAGCGCACACGGCCGACCTGCGCGACGAGCGCGACGCGATCCGTCGCGAGATCGAATGGCGACGGCCGATGGCCGAGGCCATTGTTCAGGCGCAGGTGGCGACGATATTGGCCGAACATGGGCTGGCTCTCGGCGGCGTTACCTGGCCCCCGGTGATGATGACCATGTCGCCCGTCCCCTATCTGCTTGTCATGTCGCCGCGAGATCGCATCGCGCAGATCGACTCCGCCTCCCTTATCCCCGGCCTTTCCACCGAGGATAAGGAAGCGCTGGAAGATAGCATTCTGAACCAGTTGGATAATTCGGCGATCGTCGTGCCCATCGGGGGAATGGGAACCTACCCGGCGATGATTCGCGAGACGGGTAGCATCAATCGTCTGGCCGAGGTGACAGCACATGAGTGGACGCACCACTGGCTGTCGCTCCATCCGCTGGGAGTAGGCTATCTGGATGATTCGTCGATGCGCACCATCAACGAGACGGTGGCTTCCATGGTCGATCTGGAGATCGGCCCGCTGGTGATTGAGCGCTTCTATCCGGAGTTTATGCCCAGCGAGACGGCCGTCACGCCGCCCAAGTCCCGTACACCGGCGGCCCCCGTTTTCGACTTCAGCGCGGAGATGGCCGAGACGCGCCGCACGGTTGACAGCCTGTTGGCCGACGGCGATATCGAGGGCGCCGAGACCTATATGGAGGAGCGGCGACGCTTCTTTGTCGATAACGGTTATGGCATCCGCAAGCTGAACCAGGCTTATTTTGCTTTCTATGGTGGCTATGCGGCCGAGCCGGGCGCGGCGGGGGCGGACCCCATCGGGCCGATGCTGCGCGAACTGCGCGAGGCCAGCCCGTCGCTGAAGGCCTTCCTGCAGGACGTGGGCCGCGTCACTTCGTTCGACGATCTGGTGGCGCTCTATCGTCTTAAGATCGGCGCGGAGCCTGCCTTGCAATAAAAAACCCGGTTCTCGAAACCGGGTTTTGTGTCTTTATTCCAGCGCGCCTAACCATCGCTCCAGTTGGATGGCCGCGGCCACACCCTGGCCGACCGACGTGGCGATCTGCC
>CAYXNH010000171.1:0-6615 GCA_964466135.1 uncultured Ardenticatenaceae bacterium
CGTAATGATGCTGTCGGTGAAGCTGACGAATGCCTGTGCCAGCTCGCCAGTTCCGAGGATAGTGCCGAGAGCGTCGCCCTGGAAAACCGATGGCGCGCCGGGATAGGCAACCCCAAAACCGAGAGCGCGGTACGTAATTTGCGCCTGTTCGTTGGCGTTCAGGGTCAGCACCGGGCTTTCGGCATGGATTGGGCGTCCGTTGGCATCCATCAGCGCCTGCTCACTCCAGGTGCAGTCCTGCCCGGCGCAGGTGCGCCGCGCGGCGTGCAATTGGCGCTGGTTGCCGATGAATGCCTGCGGGTCAGTTGCCACAGTATAGGCCAGGTGGAGGTCACCGGCGCTGTTGATCGCCAGCGATGGCTCAACCGCCCCCGCCGATAAGCCGGTTTCGACCACCACCGGCGAGCCTGGGATCAATCGGCGTTGGGCTATTCGCCGGTCGTTGAGGGTCGCCAGACTCCGGTCGCCGTCGCGCACCCAGGCCACCACAGCCGCGCCATCGCTGCCATAGGCCACGCTTGGCTCGGCGTCGGTAGCGGTGCTGGCGGGATCGACCGGCTGGGGAACGCTCCAGTTGCCGCCGGCATAGGTGGCGAAGGTCAGGCGGAACTGGCGCGCCGCCAGGTTGCCGGCAGCGTCCCGGACCCAGACAGCGGTGACGGCGCCGCCTGCCGGACAGCCGGGGCTGGTGCTGAGGCAACCCGCCAGCGCCACGCGACCCTCCCCGTTGCTGTCGGCAGGTGATGTCAGGTTTTGCGGGGTGGACCAACCGCTACCGTTCCAGGTTGCATATCTCAAATGCTGCGCCTGGACCAACTGGTCCAGCGTGGCGGTTTGGGATTGCGCCGGGGTCAGGCTGTTCTCAGTCCAAACAGCGACAGCCTTGTTCGGCGCAAGGAAAGCCACCCGGGGATTACTGGCGGCATGGCTGCCGCTGATCTGAACGGCCGCCGCCGCCTGACCACCGGACAAGGATTTGGCCTGAAGGTTGCCATCCTGATCGGCCCAGACCAACAGGGTATGGCCGAAACCATCGACGGCCATCGACGGCCCGGCGCTGGGCGGCGCCGGCGTTTCGGCGATCCGCGCGGAGTCACCCTCGGTGCTCATGTTTTTGGGCAAGGCGCAGGGGCTTGGATTGGAGCCATGAAAGATCGGTTCTTTCCCGCTTTTACTCAGACAGAACGGGCAGACCCCGACCGAAGCCTCCCATGTTACGTCCAGATTGTACATGAAGCATTTGGTGGAATCCTGCAAGCCTCCGTTAACAAACCTGGTCGGCATTTTTAGCGTGATATCAGGGAGGGCGTGGGCGTTGGCGCTGACCAGCCCAAAGAGAGCACTCAGGTCAAAAAAGGCGTCCACACCCACTGTGGCGCTGGGGGTGATGTCCAACGTGGTTGAAGTGCCGCCGCCGGCGGAGAACTGGATGACGCCTTCCTTGGTGAGAGTGGCGTTGAACCACATATCGGCGCCAATCGTCGCGCCGGCGATCGGAGGTATTCCAAAAACATGCCGGTATAGCGGCATCTTCCCTGTATCGAGCACGGTAAAGGTTTCCTTGGGGATCAGAATTTGGACGCCGCCCGCCACACTGCCGTTTAGTTTTTGGTTATCGGCGCTCTTACTCAAGGTGGTAGTCGCGTTGTTCCCCCGATAGTTGATGCCGGTGGTTTGGTCCGGGTATAACGTCTGGTAAACCTCATCATGAAAGGAGACCCTGTTTTCCAGCTCGCCCACTTTATTCACAGTGGTATCCAGGCTGGACAGGGAATCGGGATCACCGCTGGGGTACTGATAACCATATATGATCCACTCCGGGGTGGAAAAATAGGGTGGGACAATTATTCGAGCCTGGTATTTTGAGTCCAGTACCCAGGTCGGGGCCGGAGAGATATTGAGTTGGACATAATACCGGGTGATATTGGCCGGCACACTCATATCGCGCAACTCGATCATGCCCGTATAGAAGCCGGGCGCAAAACGGTGCAAGCCGGGGATGGAAGCACGATAGACAACGGAGGGGCAAAGGGCATTTCCTTCGTACTTGTTGCCCATGAAGACGAATGGGTAGGACTTTCCTAATAGCGTAAATTTAATATTGTTGGCGTCCAACGACCCGAACAAGGCCGGGTCATACTGGAACTCAATTTGAATATCCGGAGGAGGAAACGCAAACCAGGAATTCGGGAACTGCGCCTGTGGGAAGGAAAAGAACTTGCCAAAGGCGATCATCGGGATCCCCGTGCCCACATAGTTATCCATGCTCCCGATCACCATGTTGGTAGCAGCCAGGGTACCCGGCAGGGCGATCCTGGGCACGATCGGGGTGACGATATTCGTCCCGGCCGGCAGCGGGGTCAACGTGACAAGATACGGGTTCGTATTTACCTTCTGGTTCGTCTGGGGGTCATAAAACTGATTCGTGTGACCATTAAAACGTATACTGGCTTCATAGACCTGGGGAAGGTTGGCGTGGCCATAACCAACATGCAGCGCATTGACATACACCGGGAAGGTAATCTCCATGGGCACCTCCGCATAGGTGGGTTTGGGCAGGTTGCCCAGGAAGATCTTTTTTCCCATCAAGGCCATTTTAGCCGGGTCAAATTGCACGGAAAACACGCCTTGCGAATCAGTCTTGCCGTACACATTGGTAAACTCACAGGTAAACGGATCGGACTCGCTGGTTGCCAGCGCGCCCAGGTAGGCGGTGATCTGGTTCTCATGTGCTCCCAGGCCGGCAAGCTGGTTATTGAGCGCTGTCCCTCCGGTTGTCTCGCCGCTCAGCGATGAGAGGTCGGAATAAAACGACCGAATATCCACCAGCGCCCCCTCGATTGGATTGCCGGATGGATCCACGACCTTGACCTTGAAAACCGGCGGCGGGGGATCGATGTTCCAACCGATGTTGCTCACCACGGAAGAGGCGCCGTTATTCAGGTCGAAAAAGGCGACCCCAACCTGCCCGCCATTCTCCGAGATGAGCGCGTCGCCCGCTAACAGGCTGGGCGCCCGCGCCGTGGCGGTGAAGGAGCCGTCCGCATATAGGGCAGGTTGCCCTTGTGTGATGGGGATGATTTTCCCATCGGCGGATTTCCACAGGATCTTCAGGTCGTAAGCAGAGAGTGGGCCAACCGGGGGCGGCGTGATTTTCCCGGTTAGCGTAAACGAGCTGCCCGGTGCAACGGGGCCGGCCGGCAGTTGAACATTTGTAATGCTATAGGGATCCTGGTTAGCCTCTTGTGAGACAAAGACGGCCGACACCGCGCCCAGCGCCTGGCTGCCCAGCAGGTTGACGGCCCTGATCTCAACCTCTGTGCCTGGCGGCGCAGATCGGTTGGCAGGTATAAGGAATTCCCCCGTAAAGGTACCCGTGGACACAGCCACCGGACCGAACACCGGGAGGCCGTCATAATCCAGGCGGACCTGCCCTTTTCCCAGGTTATTGACGGTAAAATGAACACGGGTTCCCGGCGGCCCCCTGTCGGGAACGAGGTCAAGGGTCAGCGCCGGCAGAACGGTCAGGGAGGTCATTACATCATTGGGGGATGCCATCACATCATAAACCCCGCTGCCGACATCCGGCAAGATGGCGCTGCCGCTGAAGCGACCGGCGTCGTCCGTTGCAAAACTCCCCAGGTACTGGCTGGGCGCGGTCATCAGGTAGAGATCGACGGATGAAAGTGGGGTGAAGCCCCACCCGGAAAAGACGACGCTCGCGCCGGGCATCGAGGCAGATGGAGTCGCATACAACTCCGCGACTGAATCGGCCCTAACGTTCGCGCCGGAATATACCTGTACTGCGATCAGCAACTCGACGATGCCCAGAAGAGCGGCTTTTTGAAATGGGCGGAACCGGGAATGAACGGCTGTGATCATGGGAGTACCCTCCTGAATATATTCTCCCGGCAAATAATCATCCGTTGGTCTGCCTGATACTTATTAACGCGATATCAATGTCCGAAAACCACTATCCTCGAACTCGATCTTTTTCAATGCGTCCACGATCACCGGGATATGGCAGGAATGGCGCAAAGTGTTTGTCGAGTTCCTCAGCCGACTGACCGAACTGCTCGGGAGTATAGCGATGCGTTCCGTGTTGATCTTTGGGGTGCGAACTGATGAACGCTTTCAATCGCTCCTCGTATTGGGCTGTCCCTCGGGAAACATGGGACGGCGAAATCGCTCAAACCTGTCTCGCGTTCAGCAAGTTGATGCAACCGTTCGGTGTCCATACGGGTGAGGGGCATTCCCAGCCCCTCCGCGACTGAACCCAGTGAATCCAGAATTCTATACCGCAACGGCATGGAAGCATGATTCTGCAACATGAGGGCCTCCTATCGTCTGTGCAATGCTGCGTTGTTGCTCTGGTGCCCGGCTGTCCGCCGGCGAACAACGCCGTGGACTGCTTGTGTTGTGGCTGGGATTGCGGTTGTGATTCGAGGGGGGGCGGGTTTTCGCAGGCGTGGCCGATCATGGCCTCGACCATTTCATCGCCCGGAGCGGCCGATTGGGCTTCCACCACAGGTGTTCCGACTAATCGGCTTATCCGCCTGGCGGAAGGTGGCATGAGGTTCCTCCTAAAGGGACCTGGAGGCATTATAGATCGTGAGTCGCGCACATGTAAATAAGTCAAATTGCGGATTATGACATTCACCGCGCCTGAAGGTGACACACGTCACCTGACACCGCCCCCGCACTGATATAATATTGGAAACTATGGACGATCCACGCCAAAATAACCCCTCCCTTTCCTTTGATGAGTTTCCCGCCGTCTCCTGGGATGAATGGCAGCGCGCGGCCGTCGCTTCGCTCAAGGGACGGCCGTTCGACAAGCTGATCAGCCCAACCGACGAAGGCATCGACATCCAGCCGCTGTACCGGCGCGAGGACACGGCCGATATCGCCGCCGCCTACACCGTACCCGGCTCGCCGCCTTATGTCCGCGGGACGAGTGCGTCAGGTTATCTGGAGCGGCCGTGGGCCATCGCCCAGGAATTGGGCTACGGCAGCCCGGCGATGTTCAATCTCGCCCTGCGCTACGATCTGGAGCGCGGGCAGACGGCGGTCAACCTGCTGCCTGACGGCCCGACCCGCGCCGGCAAGGACCCCGACCATGCCCAGTCGGACGAGGTCGGCCGCGGCGGCGTGTCGCTGGCTACTGTCGCGGATGTGGCCGAGGCGCTGGATGGGGTCGATTTGGCGACGCCGATTTACGCGCGGGCCGGGACGGCCGCCTTGCCGCTGCTGGCCTTGCTCGTCGCCCATGTTCGCCAAACCGGACAGGCCGCGAGCGAGCTGAGCGGCTGCCTGGAAGCCGACCCGCTGGGCGAGCTGGCCCGCGAGGGGTCGATTCCGTTGTCATTGGAACGCGCCTACGATGAGATAGCCCAGCTGACGCAGTGGGCCGAGCTAAACGCGCCGCGTCTGGCGATGTTGGCCGTCCAAACTTACCCCTATCATGATGCCGGAGCCAGCGCCGTGCAGGAATTGGCCTTTGCCCTGGCCACGGGGGTGGCTTATTTGCGCGCGCTGTCGCGACGCGGCGTGGCCATCGACACGGCCGCGCGAAACCTGCGCTATGACTTCGCCGTTGGCAGCAACTTTTTCATGGAAGTCGCCAAGCTGCGGGCGGCGAGGCTGCTGTGGTCGCAGGTCGTCGAGGCCTTCGGCGGCGACGCGGACGCCCAAAAGATGCAGATCCACGGCCGCACGGCGCGACGCAACAAGACGGCCGTCGATGCCCACACCAATATGCTGCGGGTGACGACCGAGGCGCTGGCCGCGGCCGTCGGCGGCGTGGAGAGCCTGCATGTGACCCCCTACGACGAGCCGGCGCGGCCGCCCGATGAGTTCTCGCGGCGCATCGCCCGCAATGTGCAGATCATTTTGCGAGAGGAAGCCCACCTGGCACAGGTCATCGACCCGACCGGCGGCTCCTGGGCCGTCGAGTCGCTGACCGACCAGCTGGCGCGCGAAGCCTGGACGCTGTTCCAGACGATCGAGCACCGCGGCGGCATGGCGGAAGCGCTTAAAGATGGCTATGCAAATAATGAGGTCAAGCGCGTGGCCAAGGAACGCGCCTCCCGATTGGCCTCCCGGCGGGATGTGCTGGTCGGCGTGAACCAGTTCGCCAACGCAACCGAAGCCCCGGCGAGCGCCGACGAGTTCGATTACGTCTCATTCCATGACGAGCGAACCTCGGAGGTGAAGCAGCACCGCGCCAATCATTCGGCCGCTGCCGCCGCGCTCCAACGGCTGGGCGAGGCAGCGACGAACGCGCCGGAGACGGTCGTTGAGGCGGCCATCGCCGCGGCCGAGGCCGGGGCGACATTGGGCGAGCTGACCCACGCCTTGCGGATGAACGACGGCGCGCGACCGGTCGTCACCCCCCTGTCGTCATCACGCGCGGCCGAGCCGTTCGAGGCGTTGCGTCGCCAGGCCGATGCTTATGCCGAAGCCCACGGACAACGGCCGCGCATCTTCCTGGCCAACATGGGGCCGCCGAAGCAGCACAAGGCCCGCGCCGACTTTGCCCAAGGGTTCTTCGAGGCCGGCGGGTTCCAGGTCCTGACCAACAACGGCTTTCCCGACGTGGAAGTGGCGGCCGCG
>CAYXNH010000172.1:0-6611 GCA_964466135.1 uncultured Ardenticatenaceae bacterium
TGTTTGCTCCTGTTGGCGGGATATATTCGCGCCGCCTTCGCGTCTCCGTCGCACTTGAAAGCGGGTGATGACCTAGTGAATCAGGCTCATTAGTATAACACATCTCTCACCTTGGAGATCACCCGGGATTTGCTACAATCCTGCCTGAGCAAATCCAGCCCATGACAATCTCCCTGCCCAACTCCGGCCGCACGGCCGGCCCCACTCACCTATGATCCAATTGAAGCGAATCCTGCTGCTGGGCCTGTTGCTGACGGCCGCCTGCACCCCCGTCGGAACAGCCTCGGAATCCACTCCGGCGGCTATCCCAACGGCCGAACAAACCCGACCCGCGCCGGATGTGGAGCAGATCGCCGGCCCGACCCCCTCCGCGCCCACCATGACCGCCGTCGCCGCGCTGCCCGAACCCGACGACGACGCCACCCCGCCGTCCATCACGGCGACGCCCGCGCCCTCGGCCACCCCCGAGCCGTCGCCGACGCCCCTCGGCCCGACGACGATCAACGGCGTCCCCCTGAGCGACATCGCCCCCCTGCCGCCGGAGACGATCGCCAATGTGCAGGCCATCTACGCCCGCGGGCAGACGCTCGGCCGCGATCCCAAGGCCTTCTCCAAACTGGGCGACAGCACCCTGCTGAACCCCCACTTCCTGGGGCCGTTCGACGCCGGGGATTACAATCTGGGGGAATGGGGTTACCTGCAGCCGTCGATCGACCGCTACAAGGGGTCGTTCGCCCGGCATGGCGTCGGCACCCATCCCGGCCTGCATTCATGGACGGTCTTCGACCCGATGTGGGCCGACAAGAAGTGGTGCGAGCCGGGGGAGCATGCGCTGGCCTGCGAGGTGCGGCTGCAGAACCCCAGCGTGCTGTTCGTGCGGCTGGGCAGCAACGATTCCGGCTCGCCCAGCGGCTTCCGCTACAACGTGAGGCAGGTCATCGAGTTCGCCATCGCCAACGGCGTCATCCCCATCATCGGCACCAAGGCCGACCGCTTCGAGGGCAGCAATGAAAACAACGAGATCCTGCGCGAGCTGGCCGCCGAATACCACGTGCCGCTGTGGGACTTCGACCTGCTGGCCGAGACGCTCCCCGGCCGGGGGCTGGACAAGGACAACATCCACCTGATCATCGACGAGCTGCCCCACGACTTCACCGACCCGGCGGCCTTCCAGCGCGGTCACGCCATGCAGGACCTGTCGGCGCTGGTGGCGCTGGATCAGATCAGAAGGGTGATTGAGTAGATCTCGTCCACCCAGGCGGCGTCCATCCGCGACAGGCGCGCCTTGGTCAAATTCCGGCGCACGATCCAACGCACGTCGGGGTCATTGACGGCCGCCCACTTCCGCAAGAGAGCCTTGCCCGGCTCCGGCGCGGCCACGATAGCTACGCTCAGGCCATAGCCCAGCCCCTTGCGCAAGGCGATGAAGCCGTCGCTCCGCCGATCGGCCGCATAGGGTACCCCGGCCATAATACCGTCCAGGATCGCCAACACCTCGGCGACGTTGGCCGGATCGCCCAGCAGCGGCGGCTCACACAGCGCGGCCACGGCCGCCCGCTGCTCATAGCGACTGCCCCCGGCCCAGCGGCGCATCTCGTCCAGCAGCGCGCCCATGTCGGCCGCGCCCCAGCGCTGCAAGGCCATGGCCACCGCCTCGCGCAGCCGCCAGCGAGGGTCGTTGGCCGCCGCCTGCAGCCGGGGCAGCACCGCCCGGTCGCCCTCGGCCAGCAGCCGCCCCAGCCCCAACGCGCCGCAAACGGGCAGAAACTCGGCCGGGGTGTTGGTTGGCGCGACCTCGGCGTCGAGCGCCAGCCAGCCCATGAACTGATTCTCGTCCCCCTCGTCGGCCGCGGCGCGGGCCAGCTCCAGATTGGAGCGCGCCCCCGGCAGGCGCGATTCGGCCAGCAGAAACGACTCCCAGTCGCACATCTGCTGCAGGTGGGCGCGATATAGTTCAATTTTGCTCATGGGAGGGATTGTCTGCCCTGTCGCCCCAATTGTAAAGGCATTTGTCGCGCCTCTCCGGCGATCCATCCCCGGAGTCGCTGCTCGTCGATGAACGGCTGGAGGATGTTGGCCGCCGCCCGGATCAGCAGATCCTCATAGCGCCGGGTGTCGATGGAGCGGGGATCGGGCGGCATGGGCGAATCCCAGGCCCACACCCCCGGCTCTCCCCTCGTGTAGAGAAAGCGAATCGACTGGCCCGGCCGCAGGCGCTTGCCCCCGGCCTCCAGTTGGGCCATCGCGCGTGCCGCCGGAGAAGACGCCTTGTACTCGCCGGGCAACCGGCTGACGCGCTGCGTGATCAGCAGTTGCGCCGGCGCGACGTCGCCCGCGTGCAGCCCGGCCAGCCGCTCGCGCAGCAGCCCGACGACGGCCGGCAGCTGCATCTCCGGCGGCCGCCCCGGCTCCGCCCCGGCCAGCTCCCGCAGGATGTCCGTCTGCGTCTGGGCGACAAAGGGGGAGGTGTCATGCCGCCGCGCCTCAACGCCCCGCAGCTTGATGGAGCCGTCGCTGAAGACGCCGTAGTAGCGGTTGGCCACCGGGACGCGGTCGTCCTGTCGCGAGGGCAGAAAGGTGACGAAGCGATAGATGCCCTCCAGCGCGATGGGCAGACCGGTGCGCGCCGTGACCTCCTCGATCACCATCTGGATGGGGGCCACCGTCTGGACGGGGACCGCCGTCTGGACCGGGGCCGCCGCGTCGTCGTCGGGCCGGATCCACAGGCCGTCGACGTACATGTGCAAAACGGTGTAGCCCGCGTCTTCGGCCGCTTCCTTGGCCCGCAGCAGCATCTCGCGACTGTAGGCCGTCACCGCCTCGTGGCCTTCGATGCGGCCGAAGCGGGCGTTTTTGTAGCCCAGGTAGCCGAAGCAGACGACCAGCAGCCACTTGAGCGCGGCCGAACGGGCCTTCAGCGACTTGTAGCGGCAATCGAGCGGGTGCATCTCGGCCATGCGCCGCTTGATGGCGATCCGCTTGGCCAGGAGCGGCTTGAGCGTCGCCGGAACCAGCCCCTCGCGGGATTGGTCGACGGGGATGCCCAGCTCGGGCACGATGGCCGCCCCCTCAGCATGGACGCCGACCGTCTCCGGCGAGACGTTGAATTGGGCCATGATCGACGGGTACATGGAGACGAAATCGATCTCGGCCACGTCCCGGTGGACGCCGATAATCGGCTGGTAGACCAACCCGCCACGGTCGGCCCGGATGAGATCGCGGGCGGATTTGAACCGCTCCACCTGCTGCTTCTGGTAGGGGACGAGGACGCCCCGCCGCAGGGCGACGAGCATCTGCATGGCGGTGATGCCCGCCCCCGGCGACTTGCGCGCGATCTCCTGCACGGGCAGGCCGGTCACGCGCGCCTGCTCGAGCGCGCCGATCAGCCCGTACTCCTGATACATCATGGCGTTGGTCGCGTCGATATGCCAGCGGCCGAAGAGATGCACCTGTTCCCCCCGATAGACCACCTGACCGTAGGTGAAATAGCTGTTGGCCTTGCGCCGGATTGGCGGGCGCGTCGGGTCGCGGCCCGGATTGAAGCAGGCCAGCCCCAACCGGCTTTGAATCGTCAGGAGCAGGGGAAAGAGCCAGGTGTCGCCCCAGCGCGTCAGCACGATGTCGGGATCGTGCCGCTTCAGGACGGAGCGGATGGTGTCGAGCAACAGCCGCTCCGGCTGCAAATCGACCCGGATCTGGCCGCGTTCGTTGGCGATCTTCAGGCAGGTCGGGTCCCGGTGGAACGGGTCGACATCCGGCTCGATGAGCAGGGTGCGCAACGGGGGCGGCTCGCTGTCCATGTCCCACGGCGTGTCGAGGGGGATGATCGACTGGATGATCCCGTTGTCATCGGCCGTCACATGGCAGCGCGCCAGCGGAAACAGATCGAAGGCGGCCGCGTAGCGCAACGACAGCGGGATGTCGGCGTCATAGTAATCAAGCTCCGGGAATTTGGCCCGGACGTCGCGGAACAGCGGTTGCAGGGCGGCCGGTTGGGGCACCTGAACCTCCAGAACATCCAGTGGGCCGGAGAACAGTTCCGTGCGCTGGGTTCGGCGCAGGCCAACCGGGACGGGGCACGCCCGCAAATAGCGCCACAACTGCCGCAAGCGGGGAAACGCCCCGGCGACATGGAACGCCACCGGAAAAGGCTGCGAAAACCGGTGGCGGCCGCCGTCATCCCCCAGCAACCAGATGGTGACGCCTTCCTCCCCGGCATAAACGTCCAGGAACCAGCCGGCGACCTCACGCATCGAGGGCCTGCTTCAACCGCTCTATCTCCTTGGCCTGTTCCAGGAGCATGGCCAGGAGAATGACCTCAAAGGGCAGGGCGTGGTTGGCCTGGCTGATGGCCGCCGTGTGGTAGAGCGCCGAGGCAAAGAGCGCGTCGAAGACATGCTGGTCGCTCCGCCGCAGGGTGCGCCGAAAGTTGGCGAATGCGGCCTGCTCATTCAGGATGATTTGGTTGGCGGTGGAAAGCGTCCGTCCCATGTGCGGGTCATACTCCTGAATCGGGTCAAGATTTCGCGGCCGATCAGAGCGCCAGTCGCTGCGCGGGCGGGTCCGATTGGCCGGGTTCATCCCAGATAAACGTATGATCGGCCAGCTTGAGCACGGGTTGCACCAACCCCAGGCGTTCCTTTTGACGGGGCGGATAGACGCTCAGGATCACGACCGGCGTACTGTCGCGCAGGCGATTGAGATGCCCGGTGACGATCTTCAGCAGGCGATAACTCTCGTTGAGGGGAACGCTCTCGTCACAGAAGGTGGCCAACAGATTGAACACCACGTGCGCCACGGCCGCGGCCGAGGCCTGCTCAAACAGGGAGACGACCTGATAGCAGGTGAATGCCCGCGCCACCTGCAGGCGACCGAGCACGCCATCCGGATCGGCCGTGTGGCGGCGGGCCATCCGGGCAACCTGCCAGGCGTCGAACTGGTTGCCGGCGTCGAGCACGCAAACGGGTTCGGCCAGAGCGAGCCGGGTCGTGACGGCCAGCATGACCTCTTTGGGCGGCTTGTGGAGCAAGATGATTCCACCGGCTCCGGTGGCGACGGGTAATTCCCACATGCCCTCCACGATAGGCCACGGCGTCCCCGGTGGCAATCCCGCGAGCGGGCGGTTTAGGGATGTAACCGGGGGCCAGTCCCGAGGGACGGGGCGCGCTTCGGGGGACTAGTCCCGGGGGATGACCCGGAGAGCGGCGGCCCGCGGCGTCACGCCTGCGACTCCAGCCAGAGGTGGAAGTCCCAGCCGCTCATGGTCAATCGCAGCTCGGCCTTGCTGGACACGCGGTATTTTTCGAGAATGTTGCGGATGTGGGAGCGGACGGTATTGACCGAGATGACCAGCCGGTCGGCGATCTCCCGGTTGGTGTACCCCAGGCAGGCCAGGGCCGTCACCTGCTGCTCGCGCTGGGTCAGCGTGTCCCAGATGTAGTCAGTTTCCGCCTGGGCGCGGTCATCACAGGCCAGCGCGTAGAGCGTCTCCGCCACGAGAGCCGGGACGGTTTTATCCCGGGCGGAGGCGATCGCTTCCAGCATCAGGTACAGATCGGCCTCCAGGCGAACGATCTGCCCGGGCCACAGCCGGTGGGTCAAGAGGATTTGCTCCAGAAAAGACATGACGAACTTCGGCGACCGCCAATTGATATAAGAACATACGTTCTTATATCCTGCCCGAATTATAGAGGTCAACCCGTCGGAGGGCGTGAAGAAAGCGTGAAGATTGCGCGGCAGGCGACGGCCCGGAGAATCGCAGGGCATGGCGGAAGGTCGCTTCCGAGCATGAACAGCCACACGAGGTGCGCGTGCCGCCCCGGCCATAATCCCCTATAATTGCCCCAACTATGGAACTGAAAGATTTCCGACCCAAGTCCATGCTGGTGACCGGGCGAACGGCGGTGGATCGGCCGCGCTTCCCGGTCATCGACGCCCACAACCACCTGGCCGAGCCGTTCGGCGGCGGCTGGGACAACAAGCCTCTGCCCGCGCTGCTCGACGCCCTCGACATGGCCGGCGTTGTGGCCTATGTCGACCTCGACGGCGGCTGGGGCGAGGAGATCCTCCAGCGCCACCTGGACTATTTCAAGGCTCCCGCCCCCGACCGCTTCCAGATTTTCGGCGGCGTGGATTGGTCGCGCTGGCCGGACCACGGCGATCGCTTCGGCGAGTGGGCCGCCGGTCGTTTGCGCGAGCAAGCCCGGTGGGGGGCGCAGGGGCTGAAGATCTGGAAGCCGTTCGGCCTGCACGTGCGCGACCAGAACGACGCGCTGGTGGCTGTCGATGACCCGCGCCTCGATCCGCTGTGGGCCACGGCCGGGGAACTGGGCCTGCCGGTGATGGTCCATGTGGCCGACCCGGTGGCCTTTTTCGAGCCGGTCGACGCGACCAACGAGCGCTGGGAGGAGCTTCACAACCATCCCGACTGGCAGTTCACCAGCCCGCCGTTCCCGACTTTCCTGAGTTTGGTCGAGGGGTTTGCCGCGGTCGTCGCCCGCCACCCGGCGACCACCTTCATCGGCGCCCATGTCGGCTGCTACGCCGAGAATCTGGGCTGGGTGGGCGATGTGCTGCGGCGCTGCCCCAACTTCTACATCGACATCAGCGCC
>CAYXNH010000173.1:0-6572 GCA_964466135.1 uncultured Ardenticatenaceae bacterium
TGCCCACCTGCAACAGGGCATCGGCCGACGCGCCGTAGCGTTTCATGTAGGCGGTAGCCATGGCGGCGTAAAAGCCGGGGAAGGTGAACCCGGCGGGGATCTCGAACAACATGTCCCCGGCCGTGGCCAGCGCGTCGGTGACCCCGGCCGTCGGCAGGTTGCTCATCTTCTCCGCACCGCCGACGAGCACCATGTCATAGGCTCCGGAAGCGATGGCCAGGATCCCCTGGCGCAAGGCGACCCCGCTGCTGGCGCAGGCATCTTCGATGCGGGTGGCCGCGCGCGGAGCCAGCCCCACCCAGTCGGCCATGATGGGCGCGATGTGCCCCTGGCCCTCAAATAAATCGCTGCTGAAATTGCCGATGTAGACGGCTTCGATGTCGCCGGGGTCGAAGCCCTTGTCGACGGAGAGGCTCATATCCTGATAGGCCTCGACGAACAAGTCGCGCGTTGACTTCTCAGGGAAGGAGCCAAACTTGCACATTCCCGAGCCGACGATGGCGACGCCTCGATTGAGTTTTTTCATTACCTGCCTCCAGTGGCCGGTTCATGAAGACCGGCCGGCGGTTCCCGCCCAATTCGTGTAGTTTAATCTGCGCTCCCATACGCCAAATGCCGGCATAATGGCGCGGAGTCAACCACGTTATCTAGCTATTATAAAAAGCAAAAGGAGCGATTCGGTTACAGCTATCTTATCATTTTACCCGGTCACTATCCATACCTGTCCGAGCCGGATACCTCCCAGGCGACCAGCCGCCCTCGCATCCATTCACCAACAAAATGAACCAACCATGAGCGAACGCCCCACCAGCGACGGGAACCATTAATATGCTTCAGGCGTCTATAATGTCGAGGCGCCTGTTACCGGATGAACAACAAGATTATCAATTCCCATCCCACGTATTTTTTGGTCCGGCTTATGGCCGCGATGCTCCTTTTGGTCGCGGGGCTGTCGCTGGCCGCCTGCCTCTCAACGACGACGCCATCGGAAGCGCCGGCGACGCTACTGCCCACGCCCCCGGCCGAGGTCGAGCCGGAAACCCCGGCGGCCGCCTATCCACCGCCGGACGCCGCCTATCCAGGGCCGGTTGAAACACCGGCCGATATCGCTTCGGCCGCCTATCCCGCCGCGCCGTCGGCATCGCCGCCCGGCATTTCTCCCGCCGCCACATCATCAGATGAAACGGCGGCCGCTACCGGCGATGCGGTCTATGCCCCATGGGTCGGCATCGGGCAACCGACGGCCGCTCCAGCGACGGCGACCTCGACCGCTATCCTCCCTACAGCAACCGCGACGGCCGCGCCCCCCACGGCAACAGAAGCGACGGCCCTTGGCCCGCTGCCCACGCCCATCAGCGTAGTCGATTTCGCCGCCGTCCGCGACGACCTCTCGGCTCAGGGCAAGCAGCTAGCCTACAACAAAATCGGTTTCCACGTCACTTTTCTCGAAGACCGCGACGAGCTCGACCCGTATATGCAGCGGCTGGACAGCGAGGGCGTGCCCTTCTTCCTCAAGAGCGTCGATAATGCCGAACCCGTCTACCGGGCGCAGGAGTTGATGAAGCGGAGTGGCGTGCCCCATATCCTCGTCTACCGGTCCACCATGTACGACGTGCCCGACTACAGCATGGACCCAGTCGCCGCGGCCGAGGCATATTGGGAGCTGGAGAAAGCCATCTGGCCGCCGGAACTCGATCCGGGGCTGATCTGGTTCGAGACGATGAACGAGCTGGACAAGACTCGCTCGGAGTGGCTGGCGCAGTTCTCGCTGCGGACGGCTCAATTGGCGCTGCGCGACGGCTACAAGTGGGCGGCCTTCGGCTGGGCCTCGGGCGAGCCGGAGCCGGACGACTGGACATCCCCGGCGATGCTCGACCTGCTCAGGCTGATCGCCGAGAACCCCGACCGGCTGGCCATCGCCCTGCACGAATACAGCTATGTGGCCGACGACATCGGCCATCAGTTCCCCTACAAGGTCGGCCGCTTCATGGAGCTTTTCCGCGTGGCCGACGAGTACGGCATCCCCCGGCCGACGGTGCTCATCACCGAATGGGGCTGGACGTATGATCACATCCCGCCCGAGCCGTTGGCCATGGAACACGTGGCCTGGGCTGCCCGGCTCTACGGGGCCTATCCGCAGGTGCTGGGCGCGGCCATCTGGAATCTGGGCAAGATCGACGGCGCGCTAACGCCCCTCAACGAGGAGGTGCAAGGCCTGGTCGATAATATGTTGGCCATCAGCCTGGACAGCGCCTTCTCCGCCCCCATCCCGCCGGAACAAACGCCGCTTGATCCCGGCCTGTTTCCGCCGCCGGGCCATTGAGGCCGCTCCCCGGCGGGTACACCCTACAGATTACAGACGTCGCGGATATCGCTCAGCAAGGTGACGGCGCGGTTGACCAGCACCTTGTTCTCCGGCCGGTTGTACCACAGGCTGACCCCCGAAGGGTGGGGCAGCGGAACGACAAAACGGCCGCCGGCCGAACGCTCAATCAGGGACGAGAGGTAGGAGGCGAGGGGCAGCCTGTCGCCCGCCTCGTTTGTCACCTGTAATCCATCCTCCGTCGCCCCATCCTCCGGCACGATCATCCGCGCCTGCGACAGGTCGAAGTTCAGCGGATTGGACGCGAGCGCCTCCGGCGGGAAGTAGGCCGCCGTGCCGATGATCTCATTCAGGCGCGTGCTGGCCGGATAGAGCAGTTTGATGGCCAGGCCGCCGACGAGGAGGATCAGCCGCGGGTTGACGAGGCGGATCTCCTGCTCCAGCCAGGGGCGACAGAGCGCCTGCTCAAACGGCGTGGGGACGCGGTCGCCCTTGCCGCCGATGTTGGGGCCGGGGTAGCATTTGGTGACGGCCGTCATATAGGCCGAACCACGGAACTCGTCCTCATCCCAACCGGCCGCGCCGAGCCACTGGAAAAGCCGCTTGCCGCTACCGGCATTGAACGGCCGCTTCACCTGCCCCTCGGTGATGCCCGGCGCTTGCCCGATGAGCATCACCTCCGCCTCCGCTCCGCCGCTGAACACCGCCCCCGGCACGATCCAGTACCCCTCTTCCAGGCAATGGCGACAGGCGCGCAGTTCGGCATGAAGGGTAGTCAGTTGTTGAATTGTGTCTTCGTTCACAAGATGATATTAGCCAATGGACGGGAATACTCAAGGGCGCGACCGGGTTGACATATGTCCGGGGGGAATCCTCGGCGGAGATTATCGGCCGCCCGCTCGCCAAAGCCGATCTCCGGAACGGGCGTGCCGTGGGGAAACCGGCTCAATAGACCGGCAGACTCGGGTCTATCTCCAGCGCCCAGCGGTTGATGCCGCCCTCCAGATTCAGGAGCTTGCTGAACCCGCGCTGCTGCAGTTCCAGAATGACGGCCGCCGACCGACCGCCGGACCGGCACTGCACCACGATCTCCCGCGCCGAATCCAACTCGTCCAGATGTTCCAGGACCTGCCCCATGGGGATGAGCACCGCCCCCAGCCCGCCCAGATTGCTGATCGTCCACTCCTCCGGCTCGCGCACGTCGAGGATGAGCAGATCGTCGCCCCGGTCGAGCCGCCGCTTGAGTTCGCCCGGCGTGATCGACGGGACGCCGCCGTTCGTCCGCGCGGCATAGTCGCTGTGGTCGTGGGCCGGCATGCCGCAGAACTGTTCGTAGTCGATGAGCGCGGTGATCGTCGGATGCTCGCCGCAAGCGGGGCAATCGGGGTTCTTGCGCAGCCTGATCTCGTCGAAAGTCATCGCCAGGGCGTCATAGAGGAGCAAGCGGCCGATGAGCGGCTCGCCAATGCCCACGATGAGCTTGATTGCCTCGGTGGCCTGAATGGTGCCGATGATCCCCGGCAACACGCCCAGCACACCGCCCTCGGCGCAACTCGGCACCAGGCCGGGCGGCGGCGGTTCGGGAAAGAGGCAGCGATAGCATGGCCCGGCGGCGGCATGGAACACCGACGCCTGCCCCTCAAAGCGAAAGATGCTGCCGTACACATTGGGTTTGCCCAGCAGCACGCAGGCATCATTGGTTAGATAGCGCGTGGGGAAGTTGTCCGTGCCGTCGATGATGATGTCGTACGGCCTGAAAAGCTCCAGCGCGTTGGCCGACGTGAGCGGAACCTCAAACGTTTCGACCCGCACGTGGGGGTTGATGTCGTGGATGCTCTCCCGGGCGCTGTCGAGCTTGGAGCGACCGACGTCCCTGGTGCCATGGATGATCTGGCGATGCAGGTTGGATTCATCGACCGTGTCATAATCGATCAGGCCGAGACGGCCGACCCCCGCCGCCGCCAGATACATGGCCGCCGGCGAACCCAGCCCGCCCGCGCCGATAAGCAGGACGCTCGCCGCCTTGAGCTTCCTTTGCCCCTCCATGCCTATCTCAGGCATGATCAGATGGCGGTTGTAGCGCCTGATCTCCTCGCCCGACAGGCCGACACCCGCTACCGCCGCCGGATCGATCAATTCGTGAGCGCCCATGACCTCAGGATTCAAGTTCGGCGCCGGCGTCCCGCGCCCCCTGGGCGGCCGCCAGCGCAGCCAGTCCCTTGGCGATCATCTCCTCCCCCACGACCGTCATCGCCTCGCTGTTGGCTGCCGCCGCGTCGGCCAGATCGAGCCGCGCCGCGCCCTCGGCCACCTCTTCCTCGCCCAGTTCGGCCAGCTTCTCGCCGGTCTCGTCGATCTCCATCGTCAGGGCGCGCAACGACCCGTAGCGCAGGATATTATCGACGGCCAGCTCGCGCAGCCGTTGGCCGTGGTCCAGCAGAAAATCGGCCAACGTATCCAGCTCCATCGCGGCCAGTACATCGGCGATGACCGACAGTTCGCCGGATATGGAGCCGATTTCCATCGCGTCGTCGAGGTCCTCATCGTGAAGCAAATGCACGGCTGTCGTGATGGCCTCGATGTCCTCGGAGGCGGCCAGCATGTCGGCCCCCTGTCGCATATCGTTGATGCCCGCGGCCGTCTCCAGGTCGCTTTGTTGCGCTCGCCGTTTGGCCAGGTAAAGGGCGTCGGCGCCGCGCGTCAGGCGATGGGCCACATAGGCGGCCGTGGTTGCCGCGTCGGCCGTTTCCGGGTTGGGCGGTTGTGGTGATTCCTGCTTCTTGCTCATTCGTTTCTCCTAAGGTCAAACGTTTGCCGTTTGAGTGGCGAGATTATAAACCCGCGCGGCAACGAGGCAACGTATTATGACCCGCGCAGACGAGCCAGAGCCAGACCGATGGAATAGACGATGAGCATCTGTCCCGGGCCGTAGGTCAGCCAGATGACGTCGCTGATGAGCGGGAAGGTGAGGCCGCCGAATCGTTGCCCGGCCAGGATGAGGTCGCTGAACAGGAACAGGGCCGCGCCAAGAGCCAAAGGGATGAAACGGTCGTCCTGGAGGGCCAATCCCGTCGCCAGGCCCGTCGTCGAAGCCAGCAGGATCGCATAGGGCAGAGCGATCCAATGGGTGATCTCCGGCGCGATGCCCGCCGCGGCGGCTCCGCGCCAGACCACCAGGTACCAGGCGACCACGGCGATGATCACCCACACGATGAGAGCGCCCCATCGCGGAGTGGGGCTGGTCAATCCGGCGGCCGCGGCGAAGCGCAGCAGGGCGGTGATATAGAAAATATGGCCGACGGCGAAAGAGAGCAGGCCGGCAATGAAGTTGGAGCCGGACGGCAACATGCCGGAGAGAAGCAGATCGCCGATGAAGCCGAAGGTCATGCCGACGGCCACCAGCAACGCATAGCCGCCGGCCGGGCTGGCCCGAACGAAGGCATACCAGCTGAAGGCTGCGACGACCAACGTGGCCGACGACGCCATCCGCGTCCAGGCGGGCATGCGTCGCGTCGCATCGGCGGCCGAGCCGAAGATGAAGCCGCCAAACAGAAAGGCGGCCCACAGGATGAGCAGGGCGATGAGCCAATAGCGCTGGGGCGGGGTGATTGGTCCAAAAAACTGATTCATATCATCCTCCTGAAGCGGCCGCGGCCATGACGAGATTCGCTAAGCATACCATCAAACTGCTAGAATAGGCGTATGACCGATCGTGTGGAGATTAGCGGCTCGGTGGAACGCATCACCTATTACAACGAGGAAAACGGCTACACCGTCCTGCGGCTGAAACCCGATACGCGCGGGATGCTGCCCTACGTCCACGGGGATCAGCTCGTCACGGCCGTTGGCAATCTGCCCGAGGTGAACCCCGGCGAATGGCTGAAGCTGACCGGCCAATGGCTCAATCATCCCAAACACGGCCGCCAATTCCAGGTAGAGGTATGCGTGCAGTCGGCTCCGGCCACGGCCGAAGGGATCAGGCGCTATCTGGGATCGGGGATGGTGCGCGGCGTGGGCAAGGTGATGGCTGAGCGCATCGTCGATCGCTTCGGAGAGGACACGCTGACGATCATCGACGAAAACCCGCAACGGCTGGGCGAGGTACTGGGAATCGGCCGCGTGCGCGTGGACAATATCATCAAGGCCTGGGAAGAACAGCGTGCCATCAAGGACGTGATGATCTTCTTGCACGGCCACGGCATCTCCACCCATCTGGCGGTGAAAATCTACAAGCAGTATGGCGACCAAT
>CAYXNH010000174.1:0-6483 GCA_964466135.1 uncultured Ardenticatenaceae bacterium
ACATCCACCAGCACGGCAAGAAGTTCACCCCCGGCGAACTGGTGCAGCGCGTCACCGGCAAGCCGCTCGGCCATGAGGCGTTCATTCGCTACGCGTGGGCGAAGTTTGGAGACCTCTACCAGCTGGGGTAGAGAAGATGAACCCACAGATGTTGCGGAAAAATATCTTCCGCAACATCTGCGGGAGTTTCCGGCCCTAGAACGTGAAGCCGCCGCGCAGGCGGATGACTCCCATCACCACCAACAGCAGCGACAGCGCCACCATCAGCAGCTGATTGCGGTATTTGGTCGAGGAATCGGTCGACTTGCGCCAGACCGCGGTCATGTGCGCGGCGATGGCCGCCAGGATCATCGTCGTCGCATGCTCCAGCCGCGCCCCACTGAACCCGCCGGCGAAGAACAGCAAAATCAGCCCCAGCAACACGTTGATATCCATCAAAATCGTATAGACCAACAGCAAGGTCTTATCCAGCGGGGCATACTGCTTCTTGCCCAGCCATCCGATCAGGAATTTGATGACGACGGCCGCCGCCACTATCGCGACCAGCCATCGGATATCACCGTGAACACGCATTAACATACTCATCAGAAAAATACTCCTTGAAACTTGATGGAACGCCTATGACAAGGCGTCGTTGAATCTTGTGGATCCATAGTGAGGTCGGGAAGGATCATCTCGCCCCGGAATCCTGTTCTTCCGGCGAGGCTCCCGCGCGGCCCGCGTGCGGGTATTCGACCCGGGCGCGAACGACCGCCAGCCGGTCGATATCCAGCACAATGAACCGGATGTTGTCATGATAGGTGACCGTATCGCCTTTGGCGGGCGGCCGCCCCAACAGGGAGACGATGAGGCCGCCGACCGTCTCGACATCCGGCAGATCGTCCCCTTCCCCCAGAAAGACGTCATCGGCCAAATCGTCCAGCAGATAGTCGCCGGACAGCTCCAGCACACCGGGAGACACCTCGAAATACGGCTCCCGCTCAACGTCAAATTCGTCGCGAACCTCGCCGACCACCTCTTCCACAAGGTCTTCCAGCGTCACCACTCCGGCCATCCCGCCGAATTCATCGCGAACGATCGCCATGTGGAGTTTCTCGTTCTTGAACGCCGCAAGCAGCCGATCGACGCGAAAGTCCTCGGGCACTTCGGGCGCGCTTCGAAGGATCAGGCGCAAGTCAAACGGGCCATTCGGCCGCAAGGTCAACCGGATCAGGTCTTTCAGGTGCAGGATGCCGACGATATGGTCGGGATCGTCCTCGTAGATGGGGAACCGGCTGTGGTGGCTCCGGGTGACGGTGCGGATCAGGTCCGCCTGCCGGCAGTCGATGGGCAAGGATTGCACCTTGCGCCGCGGCGTCATCACCTGCCCCACCGTGCGCTCGCTGAAGTCGAATATGTTGCGGATGATCTCTTCCTCATCATCCTCAATCAAGCCACCCTCGGCGCTCTCGACAACGATAAGTTCCAGCTCCTCGGCCGCCAGGAGACGTTCATGACCTTGCGCCGGTGTAATACGAAACAGACGCAGCAACAGCCCTCCAACCCCGTTCAACAAACGGACGGGCACGCTCAGCAATGCACCGGCCAGACGCATAAACCGATTGAGGGCCATAGCCATCGCCGGAGGGTTGGACAAGGCCAACGACTTGGGCACCATCTCGCCGAGGACGATATAAAGCCAGGTCAGGAGCGCCAAAGCCAGGACAAGGGTGGCTGCCGTGGAAACGGCCGGACTAAGGCCGATCGCTTGCAGGATGGGCTGGATGAATCGGCCGATGGCCGGCACGCCATACATGGCCAGACCGAGTGTGACCAGGACCACGCCCAACTCGGCCGTGGCGATGTAGCGGTCCATGCGCGGGCGCATCTCCAGGATCTGTAACACCCGCTCGGCGACGACATGGCCCTCGTCGGCCATTTGTTCCATCTCGGTGTCGCGAACGCCGATGATGGCGAACTCGGCAGCTACAAACAGGCCATTGATGAATATCAGCAGCAGGACAACCACCAAAGGAGTGACAAGGCTGGAAACCGAAGGCAACGTCTGCGCGGTCGGGGACATAGCCATGAACAAGCCCGGTGCCAAAAGGATGGGGCTACTCATGGTCGGCCATGTCCCATTCCGTGAAGTGGGTGTCGGCGTCGCTGGCGGGCAGCAAAAGCGACAACTCACCCACCCCCAAATCTTCCATCGTTTCCACGCGGATCACCACGTCTTCGAGAATGACCTCGTCACCCTGAACCGGCGGGCGACCCAGGAGGCTGAACACCAGGCCACTAAGCGTGTCGGCCGTCTCCTCCGGCAAGTCAAGCTCCAGATATTCATTGACATCGGACACCAGCAGGTCACCCCGCAGGTAGATACGGCCTGCCTTGTCGCGGGCAATGACGGCCGCTTCGTCATCGAATTCGTCCTGCAGTTCGCCGAATATCTCCTCGATGAGGTCTTCCAGCGTCAACAGTCCGGCCGTTCCGCCGAATTCGTCAAAGACGATGGCCAAATAGCTGTTCTGCAGGTCGAGCTGGTCCCATACGTCGTTGATCGAGAGCGTCTCCGGCACGTAGACGGCTTCGCGGATGATGCCGCTGACGTCGTCCTGACCTTCATTGTGGATGCGAAAAACATCTTTCACATGAACGAAGCCAACGATATCGTCAATGGAGTCGCGATAGAGCGGTATGCGGGAATAGCCGGCTTCGATGGCCATCTGCATCAGGTCGATCGCACTGGTGTGCAGCGGGGCGGCTGCGATTCGGGTGCGATGGATCATCACCTGCCGAGCGGTCAGGTCGCGCAAGCGCAGCGCATTGCGCAGCAGGCGCCGCTCGTTGTCGTCGAGCAGCCCGCCTTCATGGCTCTCGGTCACCAGCATCTCGATCTCTTCCGGCGAATGGGCGCGGCCGGCCGTAGAGCGCGGGCCACGACCCGCCAGCCGTAACAGCAAGTTGGCCGAGCCGTTGAAGAGCCGGATGGGAACGGCGAGCAGGACCAGCGATGCGCTCATTGGCAAGACGGTCAACCGGGCGATGGTTTCGGGGTGCTGCAGCGCCAGCGATTTGGGGAAATGCTCGCCCAAAACAACCTGCAGAGCGGCGATGACCAGCAATACACCGATGCCGGCGATTGCGCCGGCCAGTCGCGCGGCCGTCTGCGGGGAGAGTATCGGCTGCAGGGATCGGGCCAAAGGCTCGTTAAGCTGCATGGCCACAGCCTCCCAGGCATACACGCCGAGAACCAGCGACACGATGGCGATCCCCACCTGGCATGCGGCCATATAGCGATCCAGCTTGCGGCTGTCCCCCAGGATTGGCATCAGCATTTGCGAGAGCCGGTCCCGTTGAGATGCCATCTGGTTGATCCTGGTCCGGTGGGCGGCGGCGGCGGCAAACTCCGCGGCGACGTTCAGTCCCATCAGGAGCAGGAGCAAGCCAATGATGACAAGAGGCGTGACGATGGTCATCGAGGTTCCGCAACCTGCATCGTCTCTTGGCCGGGCAACAGACTTGACGAGCTGCAAAGAGGCGGCCGAACCGTATCGATCGCGGCTATCCATAGCGATAAGCACATAGCCTGCGAGGAATCGGCCGTCTCTTTATGATTAGGGTGTATGGGGCAAGAACTCGGAGGCTCCGAGACGGAGGGAGACAAGACTAACGTACCCCCCAGTGCTCAGGCGTTAACGCCGCCTGATGCGTGTTTCCGTCAGTAGACATGAATGAAATAGTTATTCGCGCCGGTAGGAAAAACATCCGCAATTCGCACAGAATTCGCGGATCGCCGATTTGGATCTCGGACGGTCCGGAAATTATGTGTCATCCGCAAATATATTTTCTAAACGAACGCAGTTGGACAAGTTTGAAATAACAGCTTGATTGACCAGCTTATTATAGATTGGCCCGAGTAAATTGTCTAGCGCCGGTCTTTTACTTGCATTGGTAAAGAAAACGGTCAATCCCGTTCGTCGGGATTGACCGTTTCATGCTATTTCCGGCGGCAGGAGATTGGAAACGAGATTTCTATCGCCGGAGGAAAGCCGGATGTTATGACGCCCGGCGCGGCCGTCCCTACCAGTACAGGGGTGAAATCGACGGACGGGCCGCGCCGGGCGAGCCGGTAAGCAGTGAAATCAGGCGTTCTTGATGACGATCTCTTCGTCGTCGAACGCATTGGCCTTTGGCGCGATCTCGGCGTCCCGGGGCATAACCAGCGCCAGGACGAGATAGATCAACAGGCCGACGCCATTCCACAAGGTCAACAGGACAAGCAGCAAGCGGACGATGGCCGGATCGACATTCAAATAGTCGGCAACTCCGGCGCATACACCGAACAGCATCTTGTTGTCCCGGGAACGAATCAGTCGTTTGTCGTTCATGTTCATACCTCCAGGGTTTAATTCGCAATTCTATGAGCTATACGCCGGGTGTTCCGCAAAGTTGCACGGGTTTGAACCGCAAAAGCAGGAGCGATTGCGCACAGGAATTGAGCGCCGGAGGATGAACCTAGGGGGCGTCCATGAGTCCATCGACGTATTGAATGAAGGTCTCTCCCAATGGGGTTAATACCCCACGTTCGCCGTCAAAGAGGTTGCCTGTCTTGTAGTCACCCTCATCATAGAGGCTGTACCAGAAGGCATATTGCACCAGCCGCCCGCCGTCGGTCGCCAGGCCGCTGTCGCCGGTAGCCGTTCGGAAAAATTCAAACGATTCGACCAGGTAGTTCTGCACGAATTCGGGTGGGAAGCCGTAATCCTCGGGCAAGAGAATGCCGAACTCCGTCACCGCCAGCGGCACGTCGCCATAACCGTTGGCCGCCATCCAATCGCGGAAAGCGACGACATAGGCTTTCATCAACTCGATATCGCCGTGATCCTCGACCTCGTACAACTGCCCGGCCGTCTCCGTCATCCCCGGCGGGATACCGATTCCCCAGCCGCCCTCTTCCTCGCGCAGGACGAACAGATGGACGGCCCACAGATCAACCGGCATCGGCTCGCCGTATGTCTGGCGATAGTGCTGCAAAACCCGGTCGAGGTAGGCCAGGCGGAGCGGGGTCGGCAAGGCAACGCCCCCTGCCCCGATTTGGGCGGAGGGATCGCGTTCCTTGATGAAGGCGTAGATGTCGTGATAGGCCTCGGCGTATTCCTCGGCCGTGGCATTGTCCTGCCAGGGCACATCCGGCTCGTTGCCCACCATCCAGTAAGCGCCTGGATAACGCTCGATCGTTTGCCCGATGAGATCGGCGACCGCGGGCCATTCACCCCACTCGCCTATCTGGCCCAGCCGAACCGTCTGCCAGATGGTCAGATTCGGCACCTCGGGAGGAGTAGGCCAGGTACGCCAAAAGATGAAATGACCAAAGCGCAAGCCCAGGTCAATACCGCGCTCGATGTCCGGCAGCGCTCCCGCCAGGCCGATGCGATCCAGCGCCGGATCTAAAGGCAGGGCAGGAGTGGGTGAAGCGACGGCCGTTTCGGGCACGGCAGTCGCCGGGCTGACCACGCCTGGCGTAGCCGAGCTAATTGCGGCCGATCCGGCAGCGGGTTGAGGCGTGCGGGTCGGCACAATCGGCTCAGGGGTGAACGTCACCAACGTCGCCCCCGGCGGCCGATCAGGCCGGGCCAACAGTAACGTCAGCATTACCATCCCGATGGCCATCACGATGGCCAGCCCGATCCAGTAATGCGCTCCGTGCCGGTTCGTCGAGTTCATCTATACGAGGAAAACAGAAGAGATCGGCGGTTGGATAAACGACTATGTCCAACCGCCGATCTCATTTCGTCAAGACAGGCTGTTCCTGGCTGATCAGATTAGTCCGCCAGGTCCTTCACATCTTCGGCCGCGGCCGCTTCGGCGGCTTCGGTTGGACGTGATTGGTGAATATCGACGCGGGTCGTCACGCGCTTGACCACATCCAGCGTGTTCTTGACATTGAGCTGCTGGAAGAGGAACTCAAATTGCTCCTGGAGCACGCCGCCGATCTTGGCCAGCTCGGCCTCGTCCAGGTTCCACCAGGCTTCCTTGAACGGACCGATGGCGCGTTTGCGCGCCGAATAGAGGCTTTGTTCATCCGTCTTGCCCGGCTTCCATTCGTCCTTGTGATTCTCGCGCAGATAGGCATAGGCTTCTTCGACCAGTTCCTTGGGCAAGTAATCGAAGACGATGTTCTGGAAATTGGTCGCCAGATGGATTTCCACCGTGCCGATCTCCGGGAACTTGTTGAAAGCGCTGGGCGGCAAGGTCGACGCGCCATGCTGCACCGCGCCACCCATGCCGTAATCCTCGCGCGCTACGCGGCTCAGATCGCGCAAGGTGTCGAAGTCCACCTTCACCTGGGCCAGGGTGCCGTCGGGCAGCACCACGCCGCCGTGGCTCGTGCCTGTCTGCACCGATATCTTGGAGATACCGGGCGCTCCCTCGGCCAACTCACAACGATAGCCCTGCATGAAGGCGTGGAGTTCCTCGACGGTGGAATTCTTGTGTCCG
>CAYXNH010000175.1:0-6477 GCA_964466135.1 uncultured Ardenticatenaceae bacterium
TCCCGTAACTGAATCATCCCCGGAGGAAAACCATGAACGCAAGCCGCCCCCTTTGGATTAAACGGCCCGGGAGGTCGTTATGAAACCCGATCGCTGCATCCTCGTCCTGGGGGGCGCCGGCATGGTCGGTGCGCAGATCGTCCGCGAGATCGCTCGCGAGCTGGAGCCGGAGCGGATCATTGTCGCCAGTCTTTTTCGTGGCGAAGTGCGCGAGTTCCTCCATGATGTGCGCCGTGAGTTTGCCAATATCGAATTCATCGGGGCGTGGGGCGACGTTTTTGTGCGCAGCGAATTCATGAATGAAAATCGCCGGCGTCTGATGCAGGTCCGCGCCCGTCGCGACGCGCTCTATCAGGACCTGTTTGGCGGGCTTGATGAGGCTCAGGGGCGTTCGGGGCTGGCCCAACTCATCCGGCAGTACAAACCCGATGTCATTGTCGATTGCATCAACAGCGCCACGGCCATCAGCTATCAGGAGATCGAGAGCCTGAGCAAGCAGACCCATGACCTGCTGGCCCAAATCGACCAGCTTGTGGATCATCAGGACTTGCAGGGGCTTGCTGATCTCGGCCGTCAACTGGAACAGAGTATGAGCGCGCTGCTCATCTCCCAATCGTTGCCGCAACTCATTCGCCATGTCCAGATTATCCATCGGGCCATGTCGGAGAGCGGCACGCGCCTCTACCTGAAAGTGGGCACAACCGGCACGGGGGGTATGGGCCTTAACATCCCCTACACCCACAGCGAGGACCGACCCAGCTTCAAGCTGATGAGCAAGGCGGCCGTGGCTTTCGCCCACACTGGCCTGATGTTCCTGATGGCGCGCACGCCCAATGGCCCGCTGGTGAAAGAGCTTAAGCCGGGAGCCATGATCGGTTATCGGCGTATCGCCCACAAGACGGTCAAGCAGCGCGGGCGGCCGTTGTTCCGCTATCAGAGCCAGGAGTACCCGCTTGAAGGCCGCCTGTTGTTGCGCGGTGACGAAAACACCTACGAGCGACTTGGCAAGCTCCAGATGGCCGGCGTGGACACCGGTGAAAACGGTTTCTTCGCGCGAGGCGAGTTCGAAACCATCACCCACACCGATCAGATGGAGTTCATCACCCCCGAGGAGATCGCCCAGCAGGCGGTGCTGGAGATCAAGGGCAGCAACACCGGCTATGATGTCATCGCCGGCATCGACAGCAGCATCCTGAACCCCAGCTACCGGGCCGGTGTGTTGCGACGGGCGGCATTGGAAAAGATGGCCCGACTTGAGGAGGAGACCGAAAGCCATAGCGTGGCCCTGGGGCAACTCGGTCCTCCGGAACTGTCCAAGCTGCTCTTTGAGGCCCACATGCTGAAGCTTAATTATCAGACGTTGGAGCGCGTGCTGGAGACGTCGCCGGCCGAGATCGCCGAGACGCTCTACCGTTTTGTTCTGGAGGATGAGACCCTGCGGACGACGATCATCTCCATAGGCTTGGCCATTCTGGCGCCGGACGGCAGCCGCTTGCTGCGCGGGCCGCGCCTCAACATCCCCGAAAGTATCTATCGGGAGGTGGAGGCTGGGCCGGAGCAGATCGACGCCTGGGCCGCCAAGGGCTGGGTGGATTTGCGGCCGTCCAACTTCCAGGCCTGGCACCAACGCATCGAACGCATCTTGCGCACCAAGCACATGCTCCACACTCGCGGCACATCATCGGTCACGGTCAAGACCTATCTTCCCGAAACTATCGAGATCGGGGCCGTTGTGGCCTGGATTTTCAATAACGAGGATGGCGGATACCGGATCAAGTAAATAGCGGAAGCTTGACAGGCTCCCGCCGAACCTCTGCACCTGTGCGGGTGTTATGCTTGACAATTAACACGGCTGGGCTAGTATAAACTCCGCAAGGAAGTTATTTAATCCTCAACAGGTCACTGCAACGACGGTTCAGACCCGCTGAAAAACCACCAGAGTTACCATATGCAACCATCTAAAGATTTCTCCGGACTGACCATGCCCGTCTTCACGGCATTTGGCTGGGCGGGGGAAGAAAATGCTCTTAAATACGCCCTGGCCCAAATGCAGGCCTTTATCGATCTGCTCTATTTGCGCCTTCCCGCCGATGTCCGTGGCGAGTTTATGACGCATGGCCTGAGCCGGGAAAACCAGAATGTCTATCTGGCCACGGGCGAAAGTTACGACTCGGACGCCTATATCGCCTTCAATGCCCGGCCGATGAGCCTGGAGATCCAAATGGGCATCACCGGCCGCAATCTGCTGGCCAAGGGGCTTGAGGCGGTGAACAAGGACATCGCCGCCGCCCATCATGTGTTCGCCCAACTCGATCCAAACTGGGCGTTGCGCGTGCAACAGATGCAAGTAGACGCGGAGACGGGCGAGCGTGCCCATCATTTGGACCTGTTCAAGGAAAGTGTCAACAACCTCGGCGTGGAGCATGCGCGCGAGATCTTTGAGCGGGCCGCCTATCTGAACGAGGAAGACAAGTGGGCCACGCCGGTGTATCTGAGCCTGCGCATGCCGTCGGAGCGTGTGGCGGCCATGGGGTATACCATCATTGATATTGCGGCCGATCTGGTTTCCACACTGATGCCCGTCCTGCAGCTTTTCACCGGCAAGAAGCCGAAGAAGGCTCGCGCTGCCCGCCCCGCGACCAAGGCGTCGCGGAAAGGCGAAGCGGCCGATGAGGCTCCCGCCGGGGAGACAGCCATCACCGGCAGCATCAAGTCGATGGCCGACAGCTTTAATTACGTCGCCGAATTGAAGCCGCTGCATATCCGGCGCGGGTTCATCAATCTGACTCCGGCCCATTGGCCGTTCTTTGCCACCAGCAATCGCACGGAGACTCGTGGCGTCACGATCGTGTTCGGCAGCCGACAAGACAAGAACAGCAGTGTATGGCGATTGCAGCCGGATGACCAGGCGCGCATCGTGCTTGGCCCGCAAGTTCATGAATGGTTCGAAGAGAACTTCGCCAACAGCGAAACGATCCGCGTGTCGGCACGACGACTGGATAACGACGAGATCAGAATAACCCTCGACGCGCACGACTGATTCAGCCCTCTCTGCCCCCACACATCTCATGGCGCGCACAAAAATCGTCGCAACCATCGGCCCAGGTTCGGCAAATCCGGAGACGATTCGCCGCATGCTGGCGGCGGGTATGACCGTCGCCCGCATCAATTTTTCGCACGGCGATCACGACGGACACACCAGGACCGTTAATATGCTGCGGGAAGTAGCTCGCGAAGAAGGTAAGGTCCTGGCCATTCTGGGCGACCTGCAAGGGCCAAAGTTGCGACTGGGGCATGTCAAGGCCGGCGGTATGATGCTGTCGCCGGGTGATGAGGTCGTGCTGACGCCGCGTCCCGGCCAGCCGGCAATGATCCACCTGCCGCATCCCGATCTCATTGCCGCGGCCGTGCCCGGCAGTCGCCTGGTCATCGGCGACGGTGAGGTGGAGTTCACCGTGGCTGAGAAGCGAGATGATACCCTGCGGTGTCTCGTCACCGTCGGCGGCCTGCTCGAATCGCGCAAGGGAGTGAACGCGCCGGGAGTCGACCTGCCTATCTCCTGCATGTCGGACAAGGATATCATCGATCTGGGGCTGATCATCGATCTGGACCTCGACTACATCGCCCTGTCGTTCGTCCGCACGGCGGCCGACATCCAGGAACTGCGCGATCTGATGAACCGCAAACCACGGCAGATTCCCATCATCGCCAAGATCGAAAAGAGCGAGGCTATCGATAATCTGATCGCCATCCGCGACGCGGCCGACGGTCTGATGGTCGCGCGCGGCGATCTGGGCATCGAGATGCCGCCTCAGGAACTACCGCTGCTGCAAAAGCGCATCATCGCCACCTGCAACGCCGTCGGCAAGCCGGTCATCACCGCCACGCAAATGCTGCAGTCGATGGTGGAGCACCCCCGCCCCACGCGCGCCGAAGCCAGCGATGTGGCCAATGCCATCCTGGACGGAACCGATGCGGTGATGCTCTCCGGCGAGACGGCCACCGGCAAGTACCCGGTCGAGTCGGTGCTGATGATGAAGCAGATCGCCGAGATCACCGAACAAGCCTTTCCGTATGAGCAATGGCGCGGCCGTCGCACGAAGGACCCGGAATATGGCGCGGTGACCGAAGCGATTAGCGAGGCCAGCTGTAATATCGCCGAGGAGGTCAAGGCAATAGCTATCGCCAGCGCGACCATGAGCGGCTATACCGCGCAACAGATCTCCCGCTATCGGCCGCGAATCCCCATTTTGGCCATCTCGCCGTCGGCCCACACCCAGCGCAAGTTGGCCCTGGTGTGGGGCGTCGACACGCTGCTGGTGCCCGATTTCTTTGATACGGACTCGATGCTGGAGGAGACGGCCGAGGCGTTGCGAAACAACGGGTTTGAAACCGGGCAGCGCGTGGTCATCACCGCCGGCGTCCCCTTCCGCATATCGGGCCATACCAACATCCTCAAGGTTCACGTCATTTAGGCCGGAGCCACATTGCCCGACGCAACCTGGCTGACCGCCATCCGCCCGCTTATCATCGGCCATCGAGGGGCCAGCGCCGATGCGCCGGAGAATACCCTGGCCGCGTTCGCTTTGGCGCTGAAACAGAACGCCGACGGTATCGAGTTTGATGTCCAACTCAGCGCCGACGGCGTTCCGGTCGTCATCCACGACAGCACCGTCGATCGCACTACCGACGGAGAGGGACGTGTCGCCGACCTGTCGCTGGCCGAATTACGGCGGTTGACCATCCCCGGCGGCCACACCATCCCGACATTGGACGAAGTATTCAGGATGTTCGGGCGCGACACGCTCTACAATGTGGAGTTGAAGGGGCTGGCCGTCCATGATGGCGGGTTGGCGGCGGCCGTGGCTGATGAAATCGAGCGGCATCAGGTGACTGAACGAGTGATCGTTTCTTCGTTCAGTCCGTTTTTCGTGCGCGTGGCCCGGCAACATCTGCCTCGAGCCGTTCCTGTGGCCCATCTGCGAGAGCGCCGGTCGACGCGCCTGTTCCATCGCTTCGTCCACGCCGAAGCCGATCACCCTCTTCATACGCTGGTCGATGAGTCCCTGATGCAATGGGCGCGACGCAAGGGGCTGCGGGTCAACGTATGGACGGTGGATGATCCGGCTGAGGCACAACGGTTGATTCGGCTGGGCGTGCACGGCATCATCACCAACCGGCCGGGTGCGTTGCGGCAAGCGTTGGCTCAAATGGATATTTAAGGCATCATATTATTTGCAAAGTCGAACGTTAAACAGGAAGGAGAGGCCATCATGCGCGTCAAAGTCATCCTGAATCCATATGCCAATCGTTGGGGCGCAAAGGGACAAGCTCAGGCCACGGCCGAAGCCTTTCGCGCTGCCGGTGTTGAGTGCACTCTCGTCGTCACCGATACAGTGGGGCAGGGCACACCTCTGGCCGAGGCGGCCGCGCGCGAGGGGTTTGACGCTGTTATTGCCGCCGGCGGGGACGGCACGATCAACGAAGTCATCAACGGCGTCATCCGGGCCGCCGGCGACGGCCCCACCGTGCCGTTCGGCATCATGCCCCTGGGGACGGCCAACGACTTCAACCTGATGGCCGGGTTGCCGGATACCATTGAGGATAGCGTTCGCGTTATTGCGGGCGGCCGCACGCGCCAGATCGATGCCGGGCAGGTGGAGGCATTGACACCGGAGGCGACCATCATCCGCTACTTCATCAACAACAGCGCCGCGGCGATGGAGCCGATGGTCACGATAGAGAATATCAAGATGACCCGACTATCGGGCGAGATTCGCTATATCGTCGCCCTGCTGCGCGCTCTGGCGAGGCTGAAGCCATGGTCGATGAAACTGACCTGGGACGGCGGCGGTTATGAGGGGCCGACCTATCTGCTCTCGGTATGCAATAGCCCGCGAACGGGCGGCTTCATGATGGCCCCCGGGGCCGTGCTCGATGACGGCCTGCTCGATATGGTTTTCGCGCCGCAAGTATCCAAAGGGACGGTCATCGCCATTCTGCTTAGGCTCATGCGCGGTGAGCATATCCATCATCCGGCCGTCACCTTCCGGCGCGTGACGGCGATCGATTTAACCAGCGTGCCGGGGACGCCGCTGCATAGCGACGGCGAACTGTTCACGGAGTCGGCCGATCGCGTCAGTTATCGCGTGCTGCCCGGTAAGGTGACGCTGCTGACGCCTTAAGCGCCCACGCTCTGAGCGCCCACACTCTGAGCGCCCACACCCTGAGCCTCCGCCCGACAGGGCCAATCATTTCATCACAGGGAATTACGGCACGCCGAGGTTTGACCAGACGGCGTTTCATCACGCGCTTCCCTAAACAGAAGGCCCGACGAAACTTGCGATCGGTTGATCGGTTACCAGGGGATATGAGAGAAAAATATGATTGCGCCCCCGCCATGCCGTGAATGTTCTATTGTGTGAACCTGCAATCGCAGGTGGGAATTTTGTCTCGAGGTACACTGCCTTGCCTTGC
>CAYXNH010000176.1:0-6430 GCA_964466135.1 uncultured Ardenticatenaceae bacterium
GGATAAGCTTGCGCTACAGGTTGCCGCAAGAAGACTGCAAGCTAAAGCTTGCGCTACAGGTTGTCGCTAGAAGACTGCAAGCTAAAGCTTGCGCTACAGGCGGAACGCAAGCTAAAGCATGCGCCACAGGCGGAACGCAAGCTAAAGCTTGCGCTACAGGTCTTATCGTTATTCCTAATTATTATCCGGCCGCAGGACAACCGGCAGCCCTATCGTATGCTCCAGCTGCGACTTGATCGTCGCCGTATTGTTCAGCAGCTCCAGCTCGGCATCGGCCGTGGTGAGGTCGGCCGTGGCCGACACCCACGGCGGCGACCCCTGGCGGGGGACGGCCAGCGTGATGGTGATCGTCTGCCGCGCTCCGGCGGCCAGCGAGGCGAACGTCCAGCGCAGCGGCGACGTCCCGGCCGGCGCGGGCTGGGCGGAGACGAAGGTCATCTCACTGGGCAGATCATAGACCAGTTCTACCCCGCCGGCAGCCACCACGCCGGGGTTGGCCACGGTCAGGGTGTGGATCATCGTGTCGTCCGGCCGCCGCCGGCCGCTCTCGCCCCACACGGCGATGTCGGTATAGGCGCGGCCCAGGCTGACGTCATCGACCGTCGCCCAGCCCGCGGGCTTGTCGGCCGCCTGCGCCAGCCGGAAGGTGACCTTGACCGACTGCCCCTTATATGCCGACATGTCGAGCCACTCATGGCTCATGCCGGTCGGGTACGGCGCCAGCTCTTTGGCCAGCAAGGGCGTGCCGTCGGGTTCCGCCAGTTCCAGCCGCAACGTGCCGCGCGACTGGTAGACGAACGACAGCGTCGGATTAGCCATCCCGGCGGGCACGGCCACCGTCTGCAACAGGATCGATTCGCCATCCGCGGCGGCCACCACCGGCCCGGCAAAAGCTACATCGGGCTGTGTGAAGCCCCCGCCAACGCCCGGCCCATATTGCAGCCAGGCCGCGTAGGGGTTGCCTTGCGCGTCCACCGCCAGCCCGGGATTCGCCCAGAAAACATGTGCCTCGCCGGCGGCCTTGGCCACATTGACCGGGCCGACCCAGTCGCCACCCGGCGAGCGGGTCAGATAGAAGAGGCTGCTTACCCCTAACGAATCGTTCGCCAAATAAGCAAAGTGCGTCCCGCCCGTGGCGTCGATGGTCATGGCGGCGTTGAACCCGGAGTCGAACGGCAGCGACTCCTCCGTCACCCAGCCGTCCGGTTCACGCCGCAACAGGATTTGCCGGCCTCCCTCCACCATCATCACCTGCACCGCGCCGTCGGCCGAGGCCTGCGCCGGCGAATTGCTGAGAATATTTTTGTTCAGCCGTAGCGTTTCCTGCGGCCCCCACGCGCCGCCGCTCCACGACCGATATTGCCATGTCGTCCAGTTGCCGTAGCTGTTCGACCTGTAGTTTAGCCACAGGAGATGGACGCGGCCGCTCGCATCCGACATCAGATTAACGGAGCCGAATCCGTCGCCGAAGAGGGTGGTGGCCGCCCCCCAGGATCCGTCAGGGGCGCGTCGCCGGTGAAGGGTGTTATAGCCCCCGTCGATATCGCCGGCCGGTTCGGTCCAGACGAGATGGACAGAGCCATCGGGCGTCGTCGCCATCTGTATGTCACACCACGACATGTACGGGCTGCCGCCGCCGATGCGTGTTTTCGCCGACCAGACTCCACCCGAACGCCGCATGTAATAGACCGTGCGATCCGGACTGCACCAGACGAAGTCCAGCCGCTCGCCCGGTCCGGCGATCAGGCTGAATTGATTCACCCCGGCGGTGTCGGGGATCGTCTCGCCCGTCGCCCAGCCTTCGTCGGATTGACGCCACAGCCGGACGGACTGCCCCACGGCCGTCAGCCAGACCTGGCCATCCGGAGCGGTGGTCAGTTTGTAATCTCCCAGCCCGCTGCCCAGTTGTCCGGCGCCGGTCCACGTGCCGTCGGGGCGACGGGTGGCGCTGGTGAGCGTATTTGTGTCGCCGGACGACCAGACCACGAAGGCCCGCCCCTCGCCGTCAACGGCCACCACCGGCCGGTTTTCGTACACGTCGGGGGTCGCCTTCACCCGAATCGGATTGCCGAATGTCGCGACGCGCTCCCCCAGCCCGGCGGCGGCCGTCCCGGTGTGGGCCTGGTCGGCGCCGCTCAACCGTTCGGGGGGGATGGAGCCGTCCGGCTGCCACGCTCCCCAGCCGGCGGCCTCAAAATTGCCGTTGACCAGCGCATCGACGGCCGGCGGCATGACCGGGCTGACGCCGCGGTCGTTGGCCGTCGTCCGCGTGGCCGGCGGCAGCGCGCCATAGCCGGCCTTGGCCCATTGCAGCGCCAGCGACGGGGGCAACGCTCCCATGTGGAGCATGAATCGGCCGTCGACCGCGGTCCCCACGGCTGCCAGTCCGGCCGGAGTGGCGGCCACCGTCGCCCCGCCCACCGGGTTGCCGGTATTATCGACGGCGCGGCCAACCGCCCGGCGCGTGAAGAACCACGTCAGTCCGTCGCCGGGATCGGGCGGCCACGGCTCGACATTGAGGGCGAAATCGGTGGCGCGCACCCGAAAGCCAACCTTGTCACCCGGCTGCACGCCATGCTCTTCCGGCATGAACACAACGCCATGAGCGAAGTCGAAATTTCCCAACGCTGTCCAGACGCCGTTGTTGAGACGGAAATTGAAATCTTCCGATTTGATGTTCGATCCGCCGGGGTCCTGGCTGGTCCAGCTGATGATCACCGGCTCGCCCACCCGTGAGAAGGCCGGCAGCGGCCGCATGGTGGTGACCGGCGGGCGATTCTCCACCATCGTTTTGGCGTTGGGCGCGCTGGGCCAGGGTTCGACGTTGCCGGCGAAATCGCGGCCACGGCTGCGAAAGGCCAGCTGCTGCCCCCCAACGCCCTCGATATCCATCGAGGCAAACCCCTCGTAAGGCTCCAAGTCGACCCACGGCCCGCCGTTGGTCTGCATCTGCACATCTATCGTGTTCAGCCCGGCCACGCCGCGATCCGCGCCGCCCCAGCGAATGGTGAAGAAAGCCGGGGATTCGGCCGGCAGCGCGGTCATCGACGTCTGCGGCGGCTGGTTATCGATGGTGCCCCAATACGGGTCGAAAACGGCGTCCCCGTAGCCCAGCTGAAAATTATAATTCTCCCACGGCTCGCCAACATAATCATAGGCCCACATGGTGGCATCCATTAAATAAAGTTGCCCTTGATACTCGAAGTACCTGGGCTTTGTATAGGTGATGGTTTTGCCGTTTGGCGCCCAGCTTCGTACCTCGATATCGAATAACGGCTCTGATGCAATCAAGGCTTTCTGATTCTGGCCGTCGGCATCCATGACCATCAATTCCCACCAGCTGTCCCCGTTGGCATCGGCGCTGTAGGCGATCTTCGTCCCGTCGGGCGACCAGGCCGAGCGCAGGCTGAGTCGCTGGTTCGACAGCTGCCGCACGTTGCTGCCGTCGGCGTTCATGGCATAGATGTAATAATCGCCCGTGCGGTTGGACGAAAAAGCGATTTGTTGGCCGTCGGGCGACCAGGTTGGAAAGCCGTCCCCCCTCGGATGATTGGTGATATTGGTCTGGCCGGAGCCGTCGGCGTTCATGACGAAGATGTCCATCTGCCGGTTCGGCAACTGGCCAAGGACGCGATAGAAAGCCAGTCGCTGTCCGTCGGGCGACCAGACCGGCCAATACTCGTCTGTGTCGTTATTGGTCAGCCGAACGGGCGGCCCCATGGTCGCGGTGAGGTAATTGAATGAGGCGACATAGATCTCGGTGTCCTCGTATTGGTTATCTTTATTGAGCGGGGCGGAGGCGAAAGCAATGCGCGTCCCGTCGGGGCTGAGGGCCGGTTGGAATTCAATGGCCTTATCGTTCGTCAGCCGCTTGTTGTTCATCGCTCCACGCAGATCACGCATGACGAAGAGGTCATACTGGCCGATGTTTCTGTCATAGTTTTGATAGACGACGCGGCCCCAATCGCCCTCGTCCTGAAAGTGGCCGGCGGATCGGCCGTTGGCGGCCGTGCCGTTGACGGCCGGGCCGTTGGCGGCTGTGCCGTTGGCGGTGGCGGGCGGCGCTTGTACGTCGGGCGAAACCGGTATGGCATTTGGCAGTCCGGGGGGCATCAGGGAGGGCAGCAAGCGGTTGTCGGGATCGCTGCGGAGGGGGGCGCCGGGGGCCGGGGGGCCTGCTCGCAAGCTGACAGCTTGCGCTACAGTGACAGCGGGGACGAGGGTCAGACAAATAACACACAGGACGAGCAGCCGGAAACGCGCGTTGCGGGTCATGGATTGTCACTCCCGGGGGGTTATGTGGGTAAGGTGATGGCCCCCTCCCCCCGGCCAATTACCTGAAGTATAGCAATGATGGGCGGCCGCGCGCATGCGACAAAAGACGTATCCCCCGCCCCATCCGCCCTGCTCATAATACGTACCCACCTGTGGCGCAACCTGTTACCCGTGGCGCAATCTGTCAGGTTGCGATCCGCGGCGAGCGCGAGAAAGGATCGATTGACACAGGCCACGCCCCGGGCAATAATACGCCATGACTGATCGGGAGGGTTCACAGAGCGGTCACACTTATGTGCTGTCGGGCGATAATCGCGGCGCGATCATCAACATCGAGAGCCGCCTCAGCGGCGATCAACGCACCGGCGCCGAAGCCCGCCCGCGCATCTTTCTCTCCTACAGCTGGAACGACGACAAGCCGTTCGTCGAGCAATTGCAGCGCGACCTCGAAGCGCGCGGCTTCGACGTCTGGCGCGACGAGACCGACCTGCCCAGCCGCGGCCCCGACCTGCCCGACGAGCTGACGCGGGCCATCGACGACTGCGACCGCTTCGTGCCGGTCATCGGCCCGGCGGCGTTCGCGTCCAAAATGGTGCAGAAGGAGTGGGCTTATGCCCGCCGGAAGTGCAAGGCGATCACCGCCGTGTGGCGGCTGGGCGAGGTCATGCCGGAGGATTTCAGCCGCAAGCTCTACTTCGACTTCCGAACCGATCAACCGGATTACGATTACGACAAGAAGCTGGACGACCTTGCCCGCCGGCTGCGACAGGCCGAAGCGCCGCCCGGCCCGTTCAATACCATCGGCGCCTATCTCAGCCCGCCGGAAGGGGCTATCCGCCGGGCTGAATTTGCCCGGCTGGGGGCGCTGCTGCTGGGCGACGACAGCGGCGCAGCGGCGATCACCGGCACGCTCCACGCGCCGGGCGGGCTGGGCAAAAGCGTGCTGGCGGCGCTGTTCGCCGCCGACTGCGACACGCGCCGCCACTTCTCCGACGGCGTGTGCTGGATCGAGGTCGGCAAGGCGGGCAACGTGGTCGAGCGGCAAGCGGAGCTTGGCCGGTTGCTGGGCGATGATCCGAAGGAATATACCGACGCCGTCACGGGCCGGACGCGGCTGGGACAATTGCTGGCCGGGCGGCGGATGCTGATCATCCTCGATGACGTCCGGGATCACCATCACGCTGAGGCGTTCCGTGTCCACGCGCCCAACTGCCGCTGGCTCATCACCACCCGCCGGACGGACATGGGCGGCAAGCTGCGGCTGACGCCGGATCATGTCATCCACATTAACTATCTGACCGAGGAGGAGGGCGTGGCCCTCATCGCCGGGGCGCTGGGGCTGGACCCGGCTGCCGATTACCCCGACAAGGCGCGGCACGGCGAGATCGTCCGCGAGCTGGGCGGCTACACCCTGGCCATCGCCGTCGCCGCCGCGCGGCTGAACCCCAACAGCGTGCGGCATGTCACCGCCGAACGATTGCTGGCGCGCTACCGGTCGCCGGGCGAAGGCCGAACCGCCCTGTCGGAGCTGGCCCTCGGCGAGGAGCGCGAGAACAATCTGGAGAAGTCGCTATGGGAGAGCTACGACGAGTTGAGCGCGGCCGGCCAAAGACGCTTCCGGGCGCTGGGGGTCTTTGCGCCGGAGGGGACGTTCGGCGTGGCCGCGGCGGCCGCCGTCTGGGACGAGAGCGAGAGCGACGCCGAGGATGGCCTGTCGGAACTGGCCGGCGCGTCGTTGTTGTCGCGGGCGGGTGCGGGGCGATTCGCCCAGCACAATTTGCTGCGGGCTTATGCGCTGGGATTGCTTGAACAGACCGGCGAGGAGGATCCAACGCGGGAGCGGAACTTCGAATACTATCGGGAAGAATACGGCAATTGGAAACGCAATCAACCGGATATAGAAGGCCGTCATGCGCAGATCAGTTCCGATTTTGACAATATCCGCCATGCACTCGACTGGGGTTTTGCCCGGCAACCCCAACAGGCCTGCGATCTGCTCTATACGCTTGATATAACCTACATGTATCTTGCCCAGCCAACAGTCACGCGGTCGAATCTATTGGAACAGGGTCGAGCTTCGGCCGTCAACGCCGGCGTCCTGTTGGGGGAGGCCAACACGATCCAGGCGCTGGGGGACGTAGAGCTTCAGCAGGCG
>CAYXNH010000177.1:0-6415 GCA_964466135.1 uncultured Ardenticatenaceae bacterium
CTGGCCCAATTCGGGCACGTCTACCTGTTGGAATCTGAGTTCCACGCGCATCTTGTCGGCCAGCGTGAAGGCCGCATCCGGCTCGCCATGAACGAGGAAGGTTTGGCGCGGGGGGTGTTTCAGGTGTCCCGCCCACGCCAGCAGTTCCGATTGGTCGGCGTGGCCGCTCATGCCTGTCAGACTGGATACCTGCGCCCGTAGGTCGTAATCCTCGCCGAAAATCTTGATTCGTCTTTGCTTCTCGACAATGCGGCGGCCGAGGGTATCCGGCGCCTGGAAGCCGGTGATCAGGATCGTGTTGCGCTCGTCCTCGACGTTGTTCTTAAGATGGTGCAGAATGCGCCCGGCCTCGGCCATGCCGCTGGCGCTGATGATGACCGCTGGATTCTTCAGGAAGTTCAGCGCCTTGGATTCCTGCACGGAGCGGGTGTAGTGCATCAGCCGAAAGCCGAACGGGTCATGATCGCGGTCGGTCATCATGACCTCGGCCGTCTCCTCATCGTAGGCTTCGGGGTGTGCCCGGAAAATGCTGGTGGCGTCGATGGCCAGGGGGCTATCGACATAGACCCCCAGGTCGGGCGGCAGATCGCCGTTGTTGACCAGGTTGTTTAGCCGGTAGACCAGCTCCTGCGTTCGGCCGATGGCGAAGGCCGGCACGATCACCTTGCCGCCCCGCCTGACTGTGTCGCGGATGATTTCCTCGAGCAGATGATCGGTGTCCCGATCTTTCGGGTGCTGGCGATTGCCGTAGGTGCTCTCCAGGATGAGGATGTCGGCGTGGTCGAGGAATACGGGGTCGTTCAGGATCGGCCGGTTGGCGCGCCCCAGATCGCCGCTGAAGACAAGGCGTGTCGGCCGGCCTGTGGCCTTGTCCTCGATATCCAGGGCGACGATGGCCGAACCGAGGACGTGGCCGGCATCGTAGAAGGTTAGCGTAATGCCCGGCGCGACACGATAGGGGCGCTCGTAGCCGATGCTCAGGAAAAGCTTCAGGCTGTCCAGCGCGTCGGCCATCGTGTAGATCGGTTCAAGGAGCGGGAGATTGTCACGCCGGCGCTTTTTGTTCAGATACTCGATGTCGCTTTCCTGAATTTTGGCGCTGTCGCGCAGCATAATATTGCACAGGTCTCGCGTGGCAAAAGTGCAGATGATGTCGCCATTGAAGCCGCTCTTGACAAGGTTGGGGATGTTGCCACTATGGTCGATATGGGCGTGGGAGAGGATCAAACAATCCACTGACTTGGCGTCAAACGGCAGATGACGGTTGCGATCCTTGCTTTCGCTGCGCGGTCCCTGGTAGAGGCCGCAGTCAAGCAGGATGCGATAGCCGTCGATGTCGAGCAAATGTTGCGAGCCGGTCACGGTGCGGGCCGCGCCGTAGAATGTGATGTCCATTGTTCTCTCCTTTCGTCTGATGCAGAGCCAACCCCTTTCGGTTATTGTCTGAGCAGGCGCAAGATATCTTCCCCGTAGGTTTCGAGTCTCCAGGGACCAAGGGTGTCGAGGGCGATGAGTTCGTCCATCGACTGCGGATTGGCATGGGCAATGGCCCACAGGGAGTCGCGGCTGGTGATGACGTCCGATTCAACGCCGCGGTCTTGCGCTCGCCCTTTCCGCCAGCGATGGAGTCGGTCATAGAGATTAAGGGTTTGGTCCGGCAGCCGCGGTGAGCGTTTGGGAGGCTTCGGGGGCGGCGATTGGCGAGCTGTGGTGATCAAGTCGACGATGGTTCGCCCGTAGCGCTGGATTTGTCGCTCGGACATGCCGTGGATGGCGGCCAGATCGTTGTATCGAGTCGGCATTCCGTCGGCCAATTCCAGCAAGGTTTTGTCGCCCAAAATCTTGAAATGCGGAACGTCGCGTCGTTTGGCCTCGCGATCCCGGAAGAGATAAAGATCTCTCAGGGCCGATTGCTGCTCCGGCTTCAGATCGAACGTGCCGTTCATGAACCAGAACCCTTCCGGATCAAAGCCGTTGTTGGGCAGCCGCACGTCGGATTGCTCGCGGAATATCTCGGCCGCTTCTGCGGCATGGCCGCCGGCTTCCAATTCGGCCATCAGCCGGTCGCGTAACGGCAACAGATAATGAGTGTCCATTTGGGCATAAGCCAATTCGGCCGTCGACAGCGGCCGTCGGCACCAGTCGGCCTTCTGGAATCGCTTGCTCGTTTGGACGCCAAAAAACTTCTCCAGCAGGCTGGCCAGCCCCATCTGGGAATAGCCGAGGATTCGCACCGCCCACATCGTGTCGAACAGGTTATTGAGGCGCCAGCCATGATCGCGGCGCATCAGGATGAGATCATACTCGGCGGCGTGGAACACCTTCTCGACGGCGGGGTCGGCGACGATCTCGCCCAGGCCGCTCAGGTCGATCGGCCGGGTGGGGTCGATGATGTAGTCGGTCGCTTCCGCCGAGATCTGGATGAGGCAGATGCGCTCCCGGTAGGCGTACATGCTGTTGGCCTCCAGGTCGATGGCCAGACGCGAGGCGGATCGCAGATCGCGCAGGCAGGTGGCCCAGGTGGCCGAATCGGCGACGAAGTGGAAGGGCGGGAGCGCGGATGATCCGGATCGGTCGCCTGAGCCGGATTCGCCCCGAGCCTGTAGCTTACTCACCCCGACCGCCGTCATGGGTTTGATACCATTCCCAGAAGCGCCGCACGCCTTCGGTCACCGGGACCATCGGATTGTAATCGAGCAGGCGGCGGGCCTTGGTGATGTCGGCTTCGTTGCGAGTGAAATCGGCCGCCAGCCGGGGCATTGGCACGATATTGGCTTTACGCCCGCTCAGGCTTTCCATGAGTTCGACGAAATCCTTCAGCAGAACCGGCTCGCCGCGGCCGAGGTTGATGATCTCATACCCCAGCGGTCGGTCGAGGGCACTGACGATGCCGCTGACGGTATCTTCGACGTAGGTCCAATCGCGGTACATTTGGCCGTTGTCGTAGAGTGGAATCTCCTTGCCTTTGGTGATGCTGTCGGCCAACAGGTAGGCCATCATATCGGGGCGGCCGTTGGGGCCATAGACGGTGAAAAACCGCAAGACAGTGAAGTTTAAGCCGAAGAGGTGGTGATAGCTATAGCCCAAAATCTCGGCCGCGCGTTTGGCGGCGGCGTAAGGCTGCAGCGGCCGGTCGCACGGGTCATTCTCCAAAAAAGGGACTTGTTCGGTATTACCATAGACTGACGAAGTCGAGGCGAACACGAAATTATCGACCCCGCCATTGGCGCGAATCGCATCGAGCAGATTTTGCGTTCCGTTCAGGTTGACATTGACGTACACATCGGGATGCAGGATGGCATTACGGACACCGGCCATGGCCGCCAGATGGGCGACGGCCGCTATCTTTTCCGAGGCAAACAGTTGAAACATGCGCTCGCGGTCGCGCACATCCGCTTCGACCATGCGGAAGTTAGGATAGGTGCCCAGGCGCTGTTCATTGGCCCTCTTGCGGGCAGGATCGTAGTAATCGTTGAAGTTGTCCAGGCCGATGACGGTGTCGCCACGGCGGCACAGTCGTTCGGCCAGGTGGCTGCCGATGAACCCGGCTGCGCCGGTCACAAGAATGGTCATGATGCTAAACCCTCACCTTGAGCAGGTTGAATATCTTCAACGACGAGTTGGAGGTTTGTTTTGCCTTGCCAGCGGTTGACGCCGACGCGATAGACGATGTCGACATGGCGCGGCAGCATGCCGGCCCATTCCCCTTGCCGGAAGGCGATGGCCGGGAAGGCGTGCCCAGGTTGTGAACCTCCGCCTCCGTAGCGCGATTGGCCGCCGTGGCGAGCATCGGTGAGAAACAGCTGCAAATGGCTGGCGTCCGATCCGACTTGCCGATGGCTGACGACCTCCACCGCCCGACTGAGCAACAGCGGCGACGGGTTGCCATAGCCGGTCGGCTCCAGTTGTGCAAGATTGTTTTGTAGCGCCCAGTCCACCTGGCTCAGGGGCAGGGTGGCTTCGATGGATAATCCCGGACGCAGGTCTTGGCCGAATAGCCGGTCTTCGGCGATCTCGGTCATGCGCGCCGTGAACTCGGGCAGGTTCTCGTTGCGGATGGTGAATCCCGCCGCCTGGGAGTGGCCGCCATGACGGACCAGAAGGTCGGCTACCTCGTCGAGCGCCTGGGTGATGTGGAACTCGGGGATGGAGCGACAGGACCCGCGGCTCTCTTCATCGCCCTGTTCCATGACGATCGCCGGGCGATAGGTCTGTTCGGACAAGCGGCTGGCCACCAGCCCCACGATGCCCGACTTGAACTGCGGATCACCGGTGATGATGATCGACGCGTCCGGATCGATCCGTTCTTCAGCCAGGGCGCTCAGCTTGCGAGTCAACGTCTGCCGTTGGCGATTGAGTTCATCCAGCAAACCGGCTTGTTCCTGGGCGCCGACGGCGTTGGTGGCGATAAGCAGTCGCGCGGCGTCATAGGCATGGGCCAGACGGCCGGCGGCGTTGATGCGCGGCCCGATAGCGAAGCCGATGTTCTCGGCCGTAAGTTGTCCCGGTTGCAGGCCGCTGATATTCATCAGGGCGGCCAGGCCCGGCCGGCGTACCTCGTTGAGGACAACCAATCCCTCGGCCACCAGCTTGCGGTTCTCCCCGGTCAGTGGGGCCAGATCGGCCACGGTGCCGATGGCGACCAGATCGAGAAAGTCGGATTCATCGCGATGAACCCGATCGGGCAGCGATAGCCGTAGTGCCTGGGCCAGCTTGTAGGCGATGCCTACCCCCGCCAGATTGCGTTCCGGGTACTCTGATTCCGGTCGCCGGGGATTGATGATCGCCACGGCCGTCGGTAGCTCCTGTCCCAGTCCATGGTGATCGGTGATGATCATGTCCAGCCCAATCGCTTTGGCGTGAGCGGCTTCGACGGGTGAGCGGATGCCGCAATCGACGCTGATGACCAGATTTGCGCCTCTTTCTCGCAAGCCGGTCAGCGCATCCAGATTGAGGCCATAGCCTTCGTCGACCCGATCGGGGATGTAGGGCACGATGAGGCGGCGGTCGTCGGCCAGATCGCGCAGGGCCTCGGTCAGCAGGACGGTGGCCGTCACGCCGTCGGCGTCGAAGTCGCCGTAGACGACGATCATCTCCCCATCTTGCAGTGCACGGGTGATGCGGTCGACGGCCCGGTCCATATCCGCCAGTTTGAACGGATCGCGTGACTGGAGGTAATGGTTCGACAGGAAGGATTGGAGTTCCGCGGGTTGGGCTAATCCACGGTTGTATAAAACCTGCCGGAGTACGGGATGGACGGCATCGCCACCCGATTCGGGCGAGGGGCGGGGCGGCATCTCCGGCGCCACCAGCCAGTGGAACTCACGCAAGGATGAAGGTCGAATCATAAGGGTTGAATGGTAACATGGCCGGCGGTGATCCCCAAACTGACCGGCCGCTGAAGAATATATTGGTGAACAGCATTCTGATTTGGCGGTATGTTGACGGTGGGATTATACTCGCATGATTGATAAGGTGAACTGTACGTATGAGCGATCTGACGGAAGACCAACATGAGGCTCCAATCGATCGGCCGCAACCGGTGCCAAACGATCTGGTACCAACCATGCAGCGCTGGATCCGGCTGGTGGGGCGCGCCCTGGCGGCCGCGTTTGCGCCGGAGTCGCAATTGGTCGCCTCGTCGATCGGCTATTACACCCTTTTCTCCCTGTTTCCGCTGATTCTGTTTGTCTTCGCTCTGGCCGCCAAATGGCTTGATCCGATTCTGACCGAAGCGCGCATCATCGCCGAGCTGGAGTTTGTCGCGCCGGGGCTGGAATCCCTGCTGGGCGAGAACCTCCAGAATCTCACCGATGCCCGCGGGCCGGTCACCGGCGTGGCGGCCATCATGCTCATCTGGTCGGCGTCCAATGTGTTCAATGTGATCACGCGGACGATGGATCGTATCTGGGGTGCGGATATTAATCACCGCCGGTCGGTTTGGCGCCATCGGACCCTGGCCATCATCATGGTCCTGACGGTCACGACAGTGTTGCTCCTCGCCTCAACCGTTGAAGGGACGATCCTGACCATCCTCAACAATCTGGTGCCGGAGGCCCTGCAGGGAATCGGGCCTTTCACCGACGGCTTTTGGGCTATATTCCTCAATGTCATATTGTTCGCCCTGCTCTATTACTTCATCCCCCATGTGACGATCAATTGGCGAGAGGTGCTGCCCGGGGCGATCCTGGCGGGGGTATTCTGGCAATTGGCCAAAGTCCTCTTCCTCTATTTTGTCTCCGTTTATCTGTCGCGTTCCAACCTGATCTATGGTTCGGTCGGGGCCATCATCGCCTTCCTGACCTGGACCTATTTCAGCGCCATCATCCTTCTCTTTGGGGCATATCTGAACCGGTATGCGGCCGTCCGTATCCCACCGCCATCCCTCGAATAAGTCCACATAATCCGGGTTGTT
>CAYXNH010000178.1:0-6394 GCA_964466135.1 uncultured Ardenticatenaceae bacterium
CCCAGGATCGCCAGCGCCAGCCGGGGGCCGACGCCGTTGACGCCCAACAGCACCTCGAACAATTGCAGGTCGTCCTCGGTTTCGAAGCCGAACAAGGCGAGCGCATCCTCCCGCACCAGAAGGTGGGTGTGCAGGGTGATGCGCCGGCCGGCGCCACCCACGTCTTCCAGCACGGTGCGGGGCACGTTGACGCGCAGGCCGACGCCCCCAACGTGGATGATGAGGCTGTTGGATTCGATCTTCTGGACGGTTCCGCTAAGGCTGGCGATCATGGCTTGTTATTATCATCGAATCAGGTGCGATCGATTATGACGCATCAACCGCCGCCTCGAAGGCGACATATCGGGCGTGGGTGATGGCCACGGCCAGGGCGTCAGCCGCGTCGTCGGGCCGCGGCGTCTCGTTCAAAGCGAGCAGGTGGCGCACCATCAGTTGCATTTGGGCCTTGTCCGCCTTGCCGTAGCCGGTGATGGCTTCCTTGATCCTGGGCGGAGAGTATTCGCTCATGGCGATGTCCGCCTCGGCCAGGGCCAGCAGCAAGACGCCTCGCGCCTGCCCCACGGCGATGGCGGTAGTGATGTTGCGGCCGAAGAAGAGCTGCTCGACGGCGGCGCGCTCCGGCCGGTGGGCAGTGATCAGGGCGTTGATCTGGCGGTAAATGGATTGGAGTCGTCGTTCGGGCGGGTCGCCGGCCGGGGTCTCGATCACGCCGTAGGTGACGAGGCGCATTTCACCGTCGAAAACGTCAACAATGCCGTAGCCGGTGGTCGCGGTGCCGGGGTCGAGGCCCAGGATGCGCAGGGGCGATCCCTCACCCTTCCGCCCCTCTGCCTCGTTGCTCCTCCGCTCCCCGGCTCCCATCATGTACGCCGCCGGCTAGGCCGCTTCCATGGCCGCGATGACGTCGTCGCTCATCTCCAGCGCGGAGAAGACGTTCTGCACGTCATCCAGTTCCTCGATGTGATCGATGAGGTTCACCACTTGCAGCGATTCGGCCATACTCAGTTCGATTCGGTTGGTCGGGTCAAAGATAAGCGAGGACTCATCCATCGCGTAGCCGGCCGATTCCAGCGCTTCCTGAACAGCCCGGAAGGACTCGATCTCAACGTAGATCTCGGTGATGCCGTCGTTGAACTGGATGTCATCCGCCCCCGCCTCGGCCGCGACCATGAACAGCTCATCCTGGTCTACCTCGTCGAGGATGCTGATGTAGCCCTTGCGTTTGAATTGCCATGACACCGCCCCGGCCTCAGCCATATTGCCGCCGTATTTGCTGACGGCATGGCGCACGTCGGCGATAGCCCGGTTGCGATTGTCGGTGACGACCTCGATCAGGATGCCGACACTGTGCGGGCCGTAGGCTTCATAGACGGCATCGATCAATTCGCCGCCTTCCAGCTCGCCCGTGCCGCGCTTGATGGCCTTCTCGATGTTGTCCTTGGGCATGTTGGCCTCTTTGGCCTTGGCCACGGCCAGCCGCAAGGAGGTATTCGACGCCGGATCGCCCCCGCCTTCGCGCGCGGCGATGGTGATCTCCTTGGCAATTCGAGTGAAAATCTTGCCGCGCTTGGCGTCACTAGCGGCCTTTTTATGTTTAATGGTAGACCATTTGGAATGTCCTGACATCGATTGTCTCCAGATATTTGGGTGCAGCCCGGGCGATGCCTCGGGCGACGGCCGCGTGGGCCGACCGTGAAAAGCGGGTTTTTAGCGGAGGGAATTATACCACGAAAGGAGCGATTTGCCACTCACACAAGCCGCGACGCGCGCCGCAAATATCATGAGCAACCCGCCGCTTTCATCCGCCCTCACTCGCATTTCAGATATAATAGCGCCCATGGCTCACGCAACAATGACATTCCCGCCCGACTTTCTGTGGGGCACGGCAACCTCTTCCTATCAGGTCGAGGGCAACAACACGAATAGCGACTGGTATGAGTGGGAGGTGATGGGCAAACCCATCAAGGGCGAACTGGGCGCGGGGCGGGCCTCCGATTGGTGGGAAAACGCCGAACGCGATCTCGATATCGCCGCCGAGATGGGTAACAACGCCCACCGCCTGTCACTGGAGTGGAGCCGTATCGAACCGGAGCCGAGTGTCTTTGACGACGCGGCCATCGCACGCTACCGTGCGATCCTGCAGGGGTGCCACGACCGCGGTCTGGAGCCGATGGTGACCCTTCACCACTTCAGCAATCCGCTGTGGCTGGTGGAGAAGGGGGATTTTAACAACGATATCATCATCGATTACTTCCGACGTTACACGGCCAAGGTGGTGGCCGAGCTGGGCGATCTGATCCCAAAATGGATCACGTTCAACGAGCCGGTGACCTACCTCGTGATGCGCTATCTGAACCGCGTGTTCCCCAATCCCGGTCGCTACGGTTTTGGGTCGCTGTTCGAAGCCGTCAACAACATGCTGCGCTGCCATGCGGCCGCCTATTACGTCATCAAGGAAGCCTACCCCGACGCGCTGATCGGCACGGCCAATAATATCCAGGTGTTCGAGCCGCGACCGGGCGGCAATTTCATCGACCGTCAGTGGGCCAGGACCGTGCGCCGGATCTACAACAAAAGCTGGCCGGACGCGCTCCACACCGGCCGGTATCGCGGCTTTGTCAACGGTAAGTTCTTCGATGGGTTGGCCGGGACCTATGACTTCATGGGCATCAACTATTACACCCGCTTCTACCTGCACTTCCCGCCGCCTCCGGGTTTCGTGGACCAGGATTGGGGACCGGATGCCACGGTCAGCGACGGCAATTACGGCGAGGTCTACGCGCCCGGCCTCTTCCAGGTGATCGACACCGTCTGGAAGCGCTATCAACGGCCGATCTACATCACCGAGAACGGCGTGCCCGACGCGACCGATCGGTTGCGGCCGGGCTTTCTGCTGGGTCACCTGCAGCAGGTATGGCGGGCAATCAACTTTTGCTATCCGGTGATGGGCTACTATCACTGGTCTCTGGTCGATAATTTCGAATGGGAGCGTGGCTGGACACAACGCTTCGGGCTGGTGGCGATCGATCCGCTGACGCAGGAGAGAACCTGGCGGCCGAGCGCCCGCCTCTACCAGGAAATTTGTCGCAGCTACACCCTGAGTGACGGGATGGCGGAGCGATACGCGCCGGAGATGCTGCCGATCATGTGGCCGGGAGAGCTATAGCCAATCTATTGTGGGCGGATCGGCCACAAAACAGTATGATCCGATCCGATTGCCGATGAGTGACAAACTTGCCATTTCCGCTTTTTTCCCGGCCTACAACGACGCGGGGACTATCAGCAGCATGGTCATCACCGTGTTGTTGACGCTGCGCGAGCTGACCGATGACTATGAGGTCGTCGTGGTCAACGACGGCAGCAAGGACCACACGGCCGTCGTTCTGGATGAGCTGGCCCGCATCTACCCCGGTGAGGTGCGCATCATCCACCACCCGCAAAATCGCGGCTACGGCGGCGCCTTGCGCACCGGCTTCACCAGCGCCACCAGGGACTGGATCTTCTATACCGACGGCGACGCGCAATATGATCCCCGCGAGCTGAAGGACCTGGCCGCGCTGGTCAGCGACGACGTGGACTTCATCAATGGCTGGAAGATCGAGCGCAACGACCCGCTGCACCGCATTATCATCGGCCGCATCTATCAGTACACCATCAAGCTGGCCTTCGGGCTGAAGCTGAAGGATGTCGATTGCGATTTCCGCCTCATGCGCCGGGAGGTGTTCGACCAGGTGCAGTTGACCAGCGATAGCGGCGTCATCTGCGTGGAGCTGATGAAGAAGGTACAGGACGCCGGCTTTCGCCTGGCCGAGACGCCCGTCCATCACTTTCACCGCGCCTACGGCAAATCGCAATTCTTTCGCTTTCGTCGCCTGGCCGAGGTCGCCCGCGACCTGACCAAACTGTGGATACGGCTGGTCTGGCGCAAAGAAGAAGGGCAACCGGTCGAGGCCGAGGAACCCGTTCAACCCTGTAACCAATCCTATGCCGACGGTCCCCACTGATCACCACCAGTTTTTCCGCGACAAGCACGTCCTCATCACCGGCGGGTTGGGCTTCATCGGCTCCAACATGGCCCATCGGCTGCTCGACCTCGGCGCGGAGGTGCTGATCGTCGATTCGCTGATTCCCGAGTACGGCGGCAACCTGTTTAACGTCCAGGGAATCGAGGATTGCCTGCGGGTCAACATCGCCGATGTGCGCGACGAGCACGGGTTGCGTCACCTCGTGCGCGGGCAGGACGTCATCTTCAATCTGGCCGGGCAGGTGAGCCACACTGACAGCATGACCGACCCCTATACTGATTTGGAGATCAATGCCCGTAGCCAGCTGTCGTTGCTGGAAGCCTGCCGTCACGGCAACCCGTCGGCCAAGGTCGTCTTTGCCAGCACGCGCCAGATCTACGGCCGCCCCGAATACCTGCCGGTGGACGAGCGCCACCCGCTGCAACCGGCCGACGTCAATGGCATCAACAAGCTCGCCGGCGAGTGGTATCATATGGTCTATCACAACGTCTATGGCCTGCCGACCGTCTCGCTGCGGCTGACCAATACCTACGGGCCGCGCATGCGCATTCGCGACGCCCGTCAGACGTTTATCGGCTGGTGGTTCCGCCGGCTTTTGGAAGGCCAAACGCTGGATATCTTCGGCGACGGCCTGCAGATTCGCGACTTCAACTATATCGACGACGTCATCGAAGCCCTGCTCATCGTGGCCGCCAACGACGCCGCCGACGGCCAGATCTATAATCTCGGCAGCGACGACCCCATCAACCTGCTCAATCTGGCGCGACTGATGATCGAGGTCAACGGCGGGGGAGACTTCCAGATGCGACCGTTCCCCGACGACCGCAAGCGGATCGATATCGGCGACTTCTACGGCGACTACCGCAAGATCCGCAGCAAGCTGGGCTGGCGGCCGGTGGTCGGGCTGCGCGAGGGGCTGACGCGCACGATGGATTATTTCCGCGCCAACCTCGAGCATTACATCTGAGCGCCATGTCTGATCCCCAACCGATCCCGTTTGTCGATCTGAAGGCTGCCTATCGCCGGTTGCAACCGGAGATCGACGCGGCCGTGGCCGATGCGCTCGCAGGGGGATGGTACATCCTGGGGGAGCAGGTGCGGACCTTCGAGGAAGAGTTCGCCGCCTGGCTGGGCACGGGCTACGCGGTTGGGGTAGCCTCGGGCACGGACGCAGTGATGCTGGCTTTGCGGGCTTGTGGCGTTGGGCCGGGCGATGAAGTAATTACCGTCAGTCACACGGCCGTAGCTACGGTGGCGGCCATCGAGTTGTGCGGCGCGATCCCGCGTCTGGTGGATATCGAGCCGGGGACGCTGACACTAGACTCGGAGAAGCTCCGCGCGGCCATCACCCCCCGGACGAAAGCCATCGTTCCGGTTCACCTCTACGGCGGCCCGGCCAACATGGACAGTATCCTGGCTGTAGCCCGCGAGCATGGCTTACTGGTCATCGAGGATTGTGCCCAGGCTCACGGCGCGCGCTATCGCGGCCGGATGGTGGGCACGATGGGCGACGCGGCCGCGTTCAGCTTCTATCCCACAAAGAATCTGGGGGCGATGGGCGACGGCGGGGCGGTGGCTACTTCCCGGCCGGATGTGGCTGAACGGCTGCGACTGCTGCGCCAATACGGCTGGCGGGAGCGTTATATCAGCGACGTGCCCGGCTATAACAGCCGCCTCGACGAGTTGCAGGCGGCCGTCCTGCGCGTGCGCCTGCGCCATCTGGACGAGGAGAACGAGGCGCGTCGCCGGGCAGCGGCCGTCTATGACACCATGCTGCAAGGCCTGCCGCTTGAGTTGCCGGTCGCCCGGCCGGACGATCGACACGTCTATCATCTGTACGCCATTCGCTCCGAACGACGCGACGCGCTGCAGGCATTTCTGGCAACGCGGGGTATCGGCACGGCCATCCACTATCCCGTCCCCGTCCATCTTCAGCCGGCCTATCATCGGCTCGGCTACGGCCCCGGCAGCCTGCCCGTGACCGAGGCGGCCGCCCGTTCGGTGCTCTCCCTGCCCATGTTCCCCGACCTGTCGCCGGCCTCAGCAGCGGCCGTCGCTAAAGCTATCGATCAATTCCATAAGGGTTGAGGGTCGCCGGGCATAACCGGATTTTGGATAGTTACGAATTAATCAATGGTGCCGTAGAGCGAAGAGGGCGAGGCAGCAGCGAATGAGGGTGGTTCTGCGAAACGGTGATGATTTCGCCGCTACCTCGCCCCTACCCTTGGCATTAATTTGATCACCGGCGACATCCGATCATCCCGTCTTCGGAACGCCTTACAAGGCCTTGAACTGCTCGAACGCATCCTGACATTCGTTGCAATACCAGATCATCCGGCATAGCGTCGGGCCAAAGGCGTTGCGCAGGC
>CAYXNH010000179.1:0-6324 GCA_964466135.1 uncultured Ardenticatenaceae bacterium
AATTGATGCGCCGCACCTCGCGGAACTGCACCAGGATGAGCCGCCGGAAGTAGATCGCCACGGCGATCAGCACCGGGATGGTCAGCATCACCAGCAAGGCGATGCGCCAGTTGATGGCCAGCATGAACGCCGAGGCCACCAGCACGCTGGTGATGCCCCAGGTCACGTCCAGCAAGCCCCACGTCACCAGGTCGGCGATGCGCTCCGTGTCCGACGTGACGCGCGCCATAATCCAGCCCACCGGCGTCTTGTCGAAGTAGCTGAACGACAGCGATTGCAGGTGGTTGAACAGCTTGCGCCGCAGGTCATAGCGCACCTTCTCGCCCAGCAACGCGGTGATGTAGATGAACCCGAAGACGATGGCCGCCGAGACCACGCTCAACAGGGCGTAGTTGGTCAGGATGCGGCGCAAGGCCACGGGGTCGCGCGGCAGGATGGCGTCATCGACCAGCTGCTTGCCGAAATAGGTGAAGATGGAGTCGGAGATCGTGATCAGCACCACCAGCCCCAGAAAGAACGCGACCATCTTCCAGTAAGGAACCACCTGTTGCAGGATGCGGACCACCGTCGTGCCGCTTATTTTTGTTGTGATGTCTTCTTCTTCGAAAAATTCTTCGTCTTCCATGTCTGCCTCTCAGGCTTCGTCCATCAGGCCGCCTGCGCCACGGACGCCAGGTCCTCGCGCAGTTCCTCTTCGATCTGCGACTGCAGGTCATAGATGCGGCGATACATGCCCGGTTGGGCCAATAATTCGTCGTGGGTGCCCGACTGGACGATCCGTCCCTTGTCGAACACCAGAATGATGTCGGCGTTCATGACCGTCTGAATCCGGTGGGCGATGATGAACGTCGTCCGGCCGGGGATCAGCTCGGCCAGGGCCTCGCGAATGAACGCCTCCGTCTCCGAATCGACGGCCGAGGTGGCGTCGTCGAGGATCAGGATGGCCGGGTCCTTCAGCAAGGTGCGGGCCAGCGTCGTACGCTGCTTCTGCCCGCCCGACAGCGTCACCCCCTTCTCGCCGACGGTGGTCTCGTAGCCGTCGGGGAAGCCCAGGATGACGTCATGGACGGCGGCGGCTTTCGTGGCCCGGAACAGCTCCTCGTCGCTCACCTCGCGGCGCACGCCATAGGTGATGTTCTCCCGGATGGAGCGCGAGAACAGGAACGGCTCCTGCTGCACGATGCCGATCTGCTCGCGCAGATAGCGCCGCGGGTAGTCGCGCAACTCCACGCCGTCGAGGGTGATGCTGCCCTGATACTCATAGAAGCGCGGCAGCAGGTTCACCAGCGACGTCTTGCCCGACCCGGTGGAGCCGACCAGCGCCACCGCCTTGCCCGCCGGCAGATGGAAGCTGATGCCGTTGAGCACCGGCAGATCCTCGGCATAGGCGAAGCGCACGTTGTCGAAGACGACCTCGCCCCGCAGCTGCCCGTCCGGCCGGTAGGTGCCCTGATCCAGCGGCTCGCGATCCTCGCGGATGATCTCCGCCACGCGGTCGAACGACACCAGCGCCATCGACATCTGCACGATGAGGCGGCCGATATTGCGGATGGGCCACATGATCCAGGTCAGCATGCCCATGTAGGCCATGAACGTGCCGACGGTGATCTGCCCGTTGATGGCCATCATCGCCCCCACGGCGTAGCCGATGACCAGCTGCACGCCGACGATCAGGTCGGTGGTCGGCCAGTAAACGGCGTGGAGGATGAGCAGGCGGCGGCCGCTGAGGTAGCGGCCGCGGTTGGTCACCTCGAACTTGTCCTGTTCGAAATCCTGGCGGGCGAAGGCGCGCACCACGCGCACGCCGGACAGATTCTCCTGCAGCGTCGTCGACAGCTTGGCTTCCTCTTCCTGGAAGACCTCGTAGCGCTCGCCGATCTTCTTGAAGAAAAAGACGGAGATGAGCACGATGACGGGCACGACGACGACCGAGATGAAGGCCAGCCGGACGTTGAGCGTCAGCAGGGCGGCGAAGTTGACGATGAACAGGAAGACGATGCGGCCGAGACCGACCGACTCCTCGCCCAGGAAGCGCCGCAGCGTGTCCACGTCGGAGGTCGAGCGCTGGATCAGGTCGCCCGTGGGGGTCTTGTCGTGATAGGCGAACGACAGCCGCTGGACGTGGTCGTAGAGGTAGTCGCGCAGGCGGCGGATGACGCTCTCCGACGTCTTGGCCGCCCAACGGCCGCCCATGAAGGTGAACAGCCCCTGGAACAAGGCCAGCAGGATGAACGCCGCGGCCACGTAGACCAGCTCGCCGCGCGCCTCGGGACGGCCGAGCACGTTGTCGGTGTAGTAGCGCAGGATGTAGTAGAAGATCGTTTGGGCCAGCGCGGCCAGGCCGACGCAGATGAACGCGCCGACATAGATCAGCTGATAGCCCCGGAGCATACGCCAGATTCCAATGATGCGGTGCTTTGACAGCGTTAGCTTCAGATCAAACTCGTTTGACATGATGACAACTCACATGAGATCGCCTGTTGTGGCGACCGGGCGGATAGCCCTGCTATGGAAAAACGGGTGAAACAAGCGGCGCGCGACAACGCGAACCGTTCCGCTGCGTCAGCGGATGGGGACAAGGGGTGGCCGAAGCCGGGGTTATGTCAGAGGATGATGATTCTCATAGCCGCACCTCACACACTCTCTCTAAGGTTTGCCATCAACCCTTGGTGTGGTCGCAGCATCAAACGCAAAGAATAAGCTTGCCTTACTCAACTTCGCAAGTATAACACATAATTGTTGAAAATGTGCAAGGCCCAAAAGGTGATAATTGATATGCAAAAAGTATTATTTCTCTGCACCGGCAACTCCTGCCGCTCGCAGATGGCCGAGGCCATCGTCAACGCCCGTCTTGGGGATCAGTGGCATGCAGCCAGCGCAGGGACAGTGCCCGCGGGCTACGTCCACCCCAAGGCCATCGCCGCCCTGGACGAGATCGGCATCCGGCACGACAGCCGCTCCAGGTCGGTCGATGAATTTCGCGATGAGGCGTTCGATCTGGTGGTCACGGTCTGCGATTCGGCCGCCGAAGAGTGTCCCCTATGGCTTGGCCAAGGCCAAAAGGCGCATCACAGCTTCCTCGACCCAGCCCTAACGGACGACATGGCCGACTTTCGGGCCGTGCGCGACGCCATCGACCGGGAGATTGTGGCGCTATTGACCCATTTCGCCGGTTGACGACGACGACGCCAGCCGCATCTCTCACCCCACCCGCCGCCCTCGCAACCGCCCCGCTGGCGTCCACGCCTCGGCCAGCCACGCCGCCGCCGCCAGCATCAGCAGCATCATGATCGCCGCCGAGGCCAGGCACCACAGACACACCGCCCGAATGACAAACAGCTCCAGCCAGGTGAGATAGACCGAAAACACCGCCCCGGCGACGGTCATCCCCAGCAGAACCAGCCGCGCCGTGGCGTCGCCCGACCGCCCCCACAGCCAGACGGCGAGGATGGCCACATACCCCCCCAGCCCGATCAGCCCGATGGGCACGCCGAACAGTCGGGCATAGGAACTGGATTGCACCGCGTTGCAGTCGCCGACCGGCCCGCAAACGGCCTCGACCGCCTGCGTCTCGACGTAGGCCAGATAGCCGGCCACGATTAGTCCGGCCACGGCCAGCGCGGGGATAGCCCATCGCAGCCACGGCCTGCCCGGCGGCCATGCCCCTTTTTGCCGCGCCATGAGCAGCCGGACGGCGACGAAGGCCAACGCCGCCGGCAACCCGATCAGGATCAGAAACGCGGGAATGGCCCCCGAGATGCCGCGCTCCTCCGGCACCGGCGTCTGCAGCGCGCCCTCGGCCGACAGCCCCTCCAGCCCGTCGATGGCCGGGATATCCACCCCGCCCGCGGCCAGATAGCGCTCGATCAGCCCCGGCAGCTCCTCCGGGATCTGGGCCGAGCCGAACATCACGTGCTCCCCGACGATCAGCATGGGCACGCCCATCGTGTCCGGCGAGCGGCCGAAGGCGGCCCCGGCGGCATAGAAGCGGTCGGCGTTGGCCTGGCTGTCCAGCTCGACCATGACGATGTCAAGTTGCTCGCCGTACTGCGCCTGCAGCGGCGGCAGCACCTCGTCGATGACATAATGGCAATGGGGGCAGGTGTCGCTCCAGAACAACACGCCGCGCACGACCGGTTGGTCGGCAGTTCGGATCGCGGCGGATTCGGCCTTGGCGGGCAGAACGGTCGCGAGTGTAACGGACAAGATCAAAAATAAAACCAGAAGGACTCGCTTCATACTGTTTTCTCCCTGCGTACCAGTATAGGAAGCGCGCCCCGGCCGGATAAGTGACTAAGATCACAGTAAAGAGTATATAAATGTCATGAATGTGACGGCCGAACGATCACCGCTGTTTCGTCGAATTCCGCCCAGGCCGCCAGAAAGGCATCCCAGGGGACGGCCTGAGTTAGAGCTGGAAAGGCCGGATCGTTGACATATACGACTCCTTCATCATACCCTGCAACCAGGACCACATGGGAGGTTTCGATTGACCAGTAATCCAGCATAGGCGTCCAGACACGAGCAATGACGGGTATGCCTTCATCCAATAATGCCACAAGAGTCGGGCGCGACAGGGAATCAAGGACGGCGTTATAGCCCCAGACCTTCAGGCGGACGATATTGGATAAAGGTGTGCCGAACGGTCTTGTACCCAGAAGGGCTGCTATCTCCGCTTCTTCACGCATGTCGCCCCAATAGGCGAGGACCATGCGCGCGCAAGCAGGTAAACAAGCGCCATCGCGGCTTTGCTCAAAGCGCGGCGCCGGCAGCAAGACGTTGGGCATTATCGGCCAGCAGGAGGATAAGTTCGTCGCTCAGGTTCAACTCGCCGGTCTCAACGTCCACATCCACCGCTCCGACAACGCCGATGCGACCGAGTGAGCGCGAAGAGAGGATGACCGGCACGCGCCAATAGACGCCCGACGCGCCCCAGACCAGATTTGGCCGGTCGCCATGAAGCAGATCGGCGATCTCCCGCCCGGCAAAAGCGCTGACCGCCTTACGAGCCGCCTCGGCCGAGACACGAATATCGGCCGCCAGTTGAAGCTCCAGATGGAACACCCCCTGGTCGGGCGGGGTAACGGTTTCGATCATGAGGGTCATTGAGTTGTCCATAGCAGTCAACCTCCATGCGCGGTTTCTCATGATCCAGTATAGCCGGTTTGGGGAATGATGGCGAAGAGTAGTGCAACTACCCCGTTTCCATTACAATAGGAACACCGTGAGCCAACCAATCGATCCCACCCTGATCCCCTTCTTCAACCCGCTCGGCATCGCCGTCGTCGGGGCCAGCGGCGCCCCGGCCAAGCTCGGCTTCGGCGTGGCCCGCAACCTGGCCCAGAGCGGCTACACGGGGGCGATCCACTTCGTCAACCCCCGCGGCGGCCGTCTGCTGGAGCGACCCGTGTACGCCTCCATCGCCGAGGTGCCCGACCCGGTCGACCTGGCCGTGGTCATCGTCGCCGCCCCCCTCGTGCCCGACACCCTGGCCGAGATCGGCCGCCGGGGCATCCGCGCCGCCATCATCGCCTCCGGCGGCTTCCGCGAGACGGGGCCGGAAGGGGCGCTGCTGGAAGAAGAATGCCTGCGCGTGGCCCATGAGCACGCCATCCGGCTCATCGGCCCCAACTGCGTCGGCCTCATCGACACCCACCTGCCGCTGGACACCACCTTCCTGCCGCCGCCGGGGCCGACGCCGGGCGACATCGCCTTCATCTCCCACTCCGGGGCCATCTGCGCCGCGGTCATCGACTGGGCGCGCGGGCAGGGCTTCGGGCTGTCCCATCTGGTCAGCCTCGGCAATCAGGCCGACGTGGGCGAGACCGACGCGCTGGCCGCCGTGGCCGGCGACCCGCACACGAAGGTCATCACCCTCTATCTGGAGGGCATCGGCGACGGCCGCCGCTTTGTGCGCGTGGCCCGCGAGGTGGCTCGCCGCACGCCGATCATCGCCCTCAAGGTCGGCCGCTACGACGCCGGCCGCCGCGCCGTGGCCAGCCACACCGGGGCGCTGGCCGGGCAGGAATCGGCCTTCAACGCCGCCTTCCGTCGCGCGGGCGTCATCCGCGCCAACACCGGCGAGGAGCTGTTCGACTGGGCCCGGACGCTGGCCTGGTGTCCCCTGCCGGACGGGCCGGAGGTGGCCGTGCTGACCAACGCCGGGGGGCCGGGCGTGACCGCCGCCGACGCGCTGGAGAGCCACGGCTTGCGATTGGCGACGCTGTCGGCCGGGACGCAGGCGCGCCTCCGGGCCATTTTGCCGCCCAATGCCGGGGTGGACAACCCGGTCGACATGCTGGCCGCGGCCACCGCCGGGCAATA
>CAYXNH010000180.1:0-6208 GCA_964466135.1 uncultured Ardenticatenaceae bacterium
CCGCCCGCCCTCCATCACCAACTCCTCGCTGATGGCGTAGCCCAGCCCCATGTGGATCGACCCCTCCAGCTGGCCCTCGAACAGCGTCGGGTTATAGATGCGTCCCGCGTCGTGGGCGGCCGTCACCTTGGCGATCTGGCCGTCGTCATCGAGGACGACCAGCTGCGTGGCGTAGCTGTAGGAGTAGTGAGTCACGATCTTGCCGTCCCGGGGCTTGTCCGTGCGGGTCGTCCAGTCGACGGTGAACGTCCCGTCATAGGTGCGACCGGCCAGCTCGGCCAGCGTGTGCGTCTCCAGGTCCTTCTTCAGCTTGCGGGCGGCGATGATGATGGCGTTGCCCACCAGCGACGTGGCCCGCGAGGCCGTCGTCATGCCCGCCTCCTGCTTGAAGGCCGTATCAACCCGCACGCGCACGATGCTCGGGTCGATGCCCGTCTCCTGGCCCAGCGTCTGCACGGCGATGGTGTGGACGCCCTGCCCCATCTCCGTCCAGCCGTGGTCGATGTAGATGCGATCGGCCGACTCGACGGTGATGCCGGCCATGGACTGATCGGGGATGCCGTTGCCGATGCCCGTGTTCTTGATGCCGCAGGCGATGCCGGCGTATTTGGCGGCGTAGAACTGGTCCTTCACGGCCAGCAGCGTCTCGCGCGCCCCCGCCCCGCCCTGGATGATCTGCCCCGTGGAGGTCACACTGCCGTTCACAATGGCATTGTCATAGCGGAACTGCCAGCGGTCGAACCCGCCTTGCAGGCACAGGTCATCGATGCAGCTCTCCAGCCCAAAGGCGGCCTGATTGACGCCGAAGCCGCGCATGGCTCCGCAGGGCGTGTTGTTGGTATAGGCGGCCAGCGCCTCCACATCGGCCGCGGGCACGGTGTAGGCTCCGGTGGCGTGCCCGGCGGCCCGCTCCAGCACTTCCGCGCCGACCGAGGCGTAGGCCCCGCTGTCGCCCACGAACTTCACCTTGACATAAGTCAGCATACCGTCGGCGTCGCAGCCCACGGTGTAGTCCATCCAGATGGGATGGCGCTTGGGGTGCATGGCGATGGACTCGTCGCGGTTGAGGCTGACCTTGACCGGCCGCCCCGTCAGACAGGCCATGATGGCCGCGTGCCCCTGCACGGACATGTCTTCCTTGCCGCCGAAGCCGCCGCCATTGGGCACCAGCGTCACGCGCACGGCCTCCTTGGGTAGCCCCAAAATCTTGGATATCTGCACCCGGTCGTCATAGACGCCCTGGCTCTGCGACAGCACATGGACGGCCACGCCCTCGTTGTTGGCCGCGTGCCCGGTCGAACTTACGCCGTCGCGAACCGGCTCGGCCACGGCCGTCTCGGTCTCCATGAAGCCGTGCTCGATACGCTGGGTCTGGAAGACGCCCGTGGCGGTATAAGCGGTTTTGGCGATGGCCGCGGCCATGTCGCCGCGGACATAACCGCTGCGGCCGAGCAAATTGCCGTCGTGGTTGATGTGGTTGACCTTGGGCGCGCCCGGCTCCAGCGCCTTGTGCGGGTCGGTCACCGGCTCCAGCACCTCGTAATCGATCTTGATGAGGGCCGCCGCGGCGCGGGCCACGGCTTCCGATTCGGCCACAACCCCGGCCAGCACGTCGCCGACATAGGCCGTGGTCTCGCCAATGGCCACCATCACCGGCCAGTCCTGATGGATGAGGCCGATGTAGCGGTCGCCGGGAATGTCAGCGGCGGTGATGACGCGCACGACGCCGGGACAGGCTTCGGCCGCGCCGGTGTCGATGGCCAGCACGCGCGCCCGCGGGTGGTCGCTGAAGCGCAACGCCCCGTAGGCCATGCCCGGCAGGAAGATGTCGTTGGTGTACTTGTGGCGGCCGAGCACCAGATCGGAGGCGATATATTTGGGGTGGCGGCCGCCGACGCGGGCGTCGGGCACGGGCGGCGGCACTTCCTCTTCCTTATGGATGGCCTCGGCCGCCGTCTCGATGGCGTCGATGATCTTCTTGTAGCCGGTGCAGCGGCACAGGTTGGGCGTCAGCGCCTTGGCGATCTCGTCGCGGGTGGGGATGTCGTTCTTGTTGATCAGCGCGTTGGCCTGGATGACGATGCCGGGAATGCAGAAGCCGCATTGCACCCCGCCCTTGGCCACAAAGGCGTTGGCGTAGACGTTCTGGCGGTATTCGCCCAGCCCCTCGACGGTCGTCAGGCGGCCGCCGGCGAGCTTCTTCATCGTGGTGGCGCAGCCCAGCACCGCCTTGCCGTTCAGGTCGACGGCGCAGCAGCCGCAAGCCGCCTGTGGCGCGCAGCCGTCCTTGGCCGACAGGATGCCTTCTTCCAGGCGCAGGTAGTTCAACACGGACTGCTCCGGGTCGCCTTCATATTGCCTCAGTTCGCCGTTTAGCCAGAATTCCATTGCCAACTCCTTCCAAAAATTACGAATTACGAATTACGAATTACGAATGACGAATGACGTATGACGAATGACGAATGAAAGACCGGGCAATCGGGCCACGAAGTGCCTGGCTCTTTCATCGGGTCGTCATCAGGCGCCCCGGGCTTGCAGATTGTAGGTCAGGGCGCGCCACCAGGCGTGGGCGATCAGCAGCAGGAACATCACGCCGATGGACAGGACCATGATCTCGCTGGCCTGGCCGGGGCTGATCCAGGCCCACACGGCCAGCAAGGCGGGAAAATCGGCCAGCACCCAGACGAAGCGCCACGGGCCGGAAAGCTCGCGGAAGTAGCCGCTGATCAGCAGGAAATAAATCGCCAGCCCGCCCCACTTGAGCCAGGTGAAGAGATGCAGCCACCATAGCGCGGGACCGAAGTCGCCGCCGAGGCCCAGTTGCCGCGTCAGGCTGAATAGCTGGACGTTCTCCATGACGTCGGCCAGCATGATCAGCGGCGCCAGCGCCACGGCTACTCGGGGCGTGTACTGGTCGGTCTCCAGCGCGGCCGCCAGGGCGAAGGTGGCCAGAAAGCTGCCATAGAGCGCTATATAAAGGAAGTCCCAGCGGTTGAGGCGGTCCATGGCCGCGGCCGACCCCTCCGGCTCGAAGAGCTGCCGCACCTCGTCCTCGCTGCGGGCGAACTCGAAGGCCAGTACCGGCGACCTGAACCCGGGCGACATGGGGCCGACCTCGCGCGGGCCGACAAAAGACATGAGCAGCGTGACGGCCAACGTGCCGACGCCGAGGATGCCGCTGAGAAGAAATAGCCGATCGCGCATTGCAAAGTAAAGGCAGGCCCCGCCGGTCGAGCGACCGTGCTCATCGAGGCCGTGCCGTATATAGTAACCGGTTTGCGGCGATCTGTAAATTAAAATTGGTCAGATCGTATGACCAATTTGCCAGGTTAGGGGATCAATCGCCGGCCGGTGTCCGCGCCGCCACCAGGATCTCGTTGGCCAGCGCACCCATGGCGGCGATGTCGTCATCCGAGGGGCGCTCGTCCCCCGCGCCGGTGAAGGTCAGGGTGATCGTCATCCCGTCGGCTACGACCCCGTCGTCCACGGCCCCGTCCGACTGCACCTCCTCGAACGAGCGCAAGGAGTCGACCCAGTCTGTCACCTGCCGGGATTGGTCGGCGGTCAGCGACACCTCGCCCACGACCTCCGCCGGCTCGCGGCGGCAGGAGGCGACGACGGCCGTCTCGCCCCGCACGGTGACGACGTCGCAGAACCCGGCGATGCCCCCCACGCGCCGCCATTCAAAGCCGCCGGCCAGCGACTCCAGCTCCTCGCCCTTGCCGCCCCCCTCCGGCGTCGCCCGCCCGCCCTGGACCAGCCAACAGGCAGCCAGCGCCAGCGACAACAGGATTAGCGACACTATCAGCCCGACGCGCCACTTGTGCATCGTGTCCTCCGCGATAAAAGATGGCCGTATTGTAGCAGATTTGATTGATTTTTAGACCTGACAGGTTTCGAGCGGGCTCCTGTCCGCCAACCTGTCAAGTCTGAGAGGGGTGTACGAGTGGGGACGAGACAGCGGCTTCCGCTAGGCTCTCAGCAGCGTTGTGACCGCGATATCTTCATCGATATCTTCCCAGTGGATGCCGATGCCGCGGGCGATCAGCCGCCAATTATCACGCTGTTCGGGCGTCGCTTCTCTTAATCGGGGAAACCATTCCAATGGGACAGACACCTCGCGGCCGTCCGCGAGCATGACGATCATGGCATCATCGGTGAAGCGAACGTTTTCCGCTAACGTCGCTGTTGGGCTAATTGTATTTGAGATGTTCATACCACTTTTCCAAAAACAGCGTTGCGTTTTCTTCGACGAGTTCCCTGAGTTGTCGCAGTTCTCTTGAATTATAACCAACAGCCCAGGCCAGTGTCACCGGGGAAAGCCAGAATTTCGCGGCATTCTCCGCGGTTTCAATGTGGATATGGGGTGGTTCATTATCTTCCTTGCTAAAGAAGAAGAACCGGTGCGGGCCAATCTTTTTAACCGTAGGCATCGCGCTGATAATATCCGATCACGATCGCTTCGAGACAGTGTAGTTCCAATTGAAAAAGAAACGGTACGGCTCTTGCCTGAATATCGTCGGTGACATGCTTGACTGTCTAGTATAGCGTAAATCGGGTTATTGCGGGCAAATCCGGGCAGGGCAATCGCAAGAAGGATAGAGGATTGGCGACCTGTGGCGCAAGCTTATAGCTTGCCGGCCAAACCCGTACGCCGGTCATGATGCGAAGTCGTACGGGCGGGACAAGCGGCGCGAAGTTCTCACCTGGTTATCGGAGCGTGGTCGCCGGTTGTCTCGCCCTGTTCAGCCGCGCAAGAAGGTCAGGCGATCGGGAGAAAAAACCGCGCACCCCTATCAACCGACCCCGGTTGCCTGTCTTCGTGATAACTCACGCACCCGGATCGCCTGTGGGCGTGCTTCGCCTGCTTCCCCAATCGCCAAAAATAGCGTAAAATACGCATAATACGTCTTTTACACACGAGAGAGGTGTTGTGCATGAATGCTGCCTACCATGCCGGGAAAACCGAACTGGCCCGGAATACGCGCCAAATCATTCGTACCGTCCAACGCGGCCAGACGGTCGTGATTGAACATCATGGCCAGCCAGAAGTAGCCATCATCGACATCTCCGATTACCACCTTCTGCGCGCCCTGGCCCATTACTACGCCCACCGGCCGCAAATTCAGGCCGGGGGTGGCTTAAGCGATGAAGTCGTGGCGGCTCAACCTGATCTACAGGCGCAGTACGATCTGGTGCTGGCCTATTATCTGGCGGAAGCGATCAGCCTGGGCCGAGCGGCCGAACTGCTGGGCCTGCCGTGGATCGACTTGCGCACGCGCTTCATGCGCCTGGACATCCCTTTGCGGGTTGGCCCAGCTGATCTCGATGAGGCGCGAGCGGAAGTGGCTGACCTGGTCGCCTGGTTTGAGCATGACCAATCCTGAGTTGAATGGTGATGGCAACCGGATTGGTCTTTCTGGATAATACGGTACTGACCAACTTCGCGCTGGTTGGTCGCTCCGATCTGGTTCTCAATTTATGGGGTGAGGCTTGTGCGACGACGCCGTCAGTGATGGAGGAATACCAGGCGGGCGTGTTTAGTCGCGGTTTATCTCCCGATATTTGGAATTCCTTGCCCGAAATGCCTCTCAATGCTGTTGAGCAAGCCTTCGCCGACCGCTTGCCCCTTAGCCTGGGAAATGGCGAACGGTCATGTATTGCCGTCGCTGTCCATCATCGCGGTATGTTTGCTTGTGATGACGCCGTGGCTCGGCGTGAGGCCCAACGTCTTGGCCTAACAATAACCGGCACCATCGGTATTCTGGTTATGAATATAAGACAGGGCAAGCTGACAGCCGCAGAGGGAAATGCGATAATGATCGACCTCATCACTCAGGGCTATCGTTCCCCCATCACCACATTGGATGATCTTCTCTAAATGTTCTCCGCAAAATCAGCCTAACCGCCCCTACCCCAAAAACCAAAACCCCGCCTCGCGGCGGGGTCTATTATTTCACATTCCGGGTTTCGGCCGAAACCCGCATACCCCCACCTACGGCTGCCCGAAGGCCGCCTTCGTGCTGGGCAGGAGACCGATAATCAGCGCCAGCACATTCATGACCACATTGATGCCGATGTCGCCGAACGTGTTGCCGCCGAACAGGCTCATGGCGTGGAAGATCAGGTTGATGGTGGCGATGGCCACGACGAACAGCCAGCCGCGCGGGTCCAGGTTATACAACTGCCGGGCCACCGACAGCCAGAT
>CAYXNH010000181.1:0-6168 GCA_964466135.1 uncultured Ardenticatenaceae bacterium
CCACGATATCGTTTGGTCACCACTTTACCTCATTTTTTAGAAAGCGATTGCCCTGGCCGGCCGCGCCGCTTGAAGTTCGCCCCGCCCTTCCTGTGCTATAATGGCCAATGTGAGAATTCCTGATGACGCGATCATTCCCGAAGAAAAGCTGGTACGCTATTTATTGGCGCCGCGACGGAAGAATGATAAATCAGGGTTCCTGGCCCAGGCCGGGTTTACATCGGCGAACCCCGACCGGCTTGAACAAGCGATCCGGCAATTGATCGCCGGGAACGAGGCGATCCCGGATCGTCAAAATGAGTACGGCGCTTTTTACCGGGTTGAGGGCCTTCTCGTCGGTCCGGAAGGCATGCTGTTGGCCGTGACGATTTGGATTCAGCAGACTATTGAAGATCGCTATCGCTTTGTAACCCCGAAACCGGCGAGGTAACGGCAATGAAGGTTCAATTATACACAGAAGTGATGCTGTCCCGGGATGTCCCGTCTGAAAACCTGCGCCAGGGTGATGTGGTCACACTGGTCGACATCGTACCGCACCCGTCCGGGGGTGAGGACGGCGCTGTGGTCGAGCTTTTCAATGCCGTCGGCGAATCCATCGCCGTGGCCGTCGTTCCCCTGTCGGCCGTTGCCCCTCTGCGCGCCGACCAGATGCCTGCCGTTCGGCCGCTTCAACCCGCGGGGGCATAGCTTTCCGCGCAACCCCGCGCCACGCTGCCCGCAGCGTCGTCAATGGCTCGCCCATGACCACCCTCGCCCTCCTCTGCAGCGCCCGCGCCCCGGCCGGCGTCCTGCTGGCCGTCCATGACCTGGCCCAGCGCTGGCGCCATGGCGACACGGTCATCATCAGCGGCTTTCATTCCCCGGTGGAGCGGGAAGCGTTCACCGTGTTGCTGCGCGGGCCGGGGCGGCTGGTGTGGGTTCCGGCGCGCGGGCGGCCGCGGCGGCTGCCGCCGGACGTGCGGGCCGCGCTGGAGGCCGGGCGGCTGACCATCGACAGCCCGTTCGACGAGCGCGTGCGGCGGGCCACCCGCCAGACGGCCGCGCGGCGCAACCGCTACGTCTGCGAGCAGGCCGAGGCCGTGCTCATCGCCCACGCCACGCCCGGCGGCGACACGGAGGCGCTGGCCGGGGAGCTAATCGCCATGGGAAAGCCGGTTTATACCGTGGATCACGCGGCCAATGAGAGCCTGTTGGCATCGGGCGCGCGTCCCTACCGGTTGCGGCCGCCGGCCGCGGCGTAATCCGTCAGACTGCGGGGCAAGCCGCGCAAGCTGACAGCATGCGCCACAGCCTTGCTTCACATTTCAATGCGGCCGCTTGTAAAACCACCCGGTTTGTTAGTACAATCCCAACCCGACAGAACCCATACACAAGATTTCAAAGCGGATGGCCGGAAACCGGTTTTCCGCCGCGTACCGGAAGCCGGATTTCCCCTCAGGAAGCCCGGTTTATCATACAACCACAGGAGTGTTTTGCTTTATGACCGAACAAACAATTGGATTGCTGTTGGTGAATCACGGTTCCCATTCAGCCACGTGGCGGCAAGCCTTGCTCGATCTCGAAGCGCGCGTGACCGATTCCATCCTCGCCGACGGCATCATCCAGGGCGTCCGAACCGCGCATATGGAATACACCGAGCCGTCCATCGCCACCCAGATGAAGGCGTTCGACGCCGACGGTTTCACCGACGTCATCGTCGTGCCGATCCTGCTGACGGTCAGCTCCCACTCGGCCGACGACATCCCCACCATCATGGGCCAGAAACATGACCCCGAGGTCGTGGCCGAGTTGCAGAGCGAGGACATCGAGATCTACACCCCGGCGGCCAACATCCACTTCGCCCCCCTGCTCGACTTTTCCGACGCCCTGCAGAAAAACGTGTTGATGCGCTGCCGGGAACTGTCGCGGCAACCCGAAAACGAAGGACTGGCGCTCATCGGCTACGGCGACGCCGCTTACGACAAGGAATGGAGCGAACTGTTCGACAAGGTGGGCCAACACGTCAAGCACCACATGGGCATCAGCCACCACAGCTACGGCTGGTGCGGCCACCTGGTACACTACAACCCCGACGAGACGACCCAGACAGTCAACACGGTGCTGGAGCAGAAGGAAACGGCCATCGTCATCCCCGTCCTGGTCGCCTATGACGACATGTTCCAGAAGAACATCATCGGCCGCGGCATCGAGCGGGTGGATCGCCACCAGGAGCGCGTCCTCTACGCCGCCGACGCCATCCTGCCCGACCCCGAGATCGACGAATGGGTGATCCGCATCAGCGGCGAAATCGCGAACGAGATCGCGGCCGCGGTCCCGGCCTGATCGTCGCCTGCAAGTATTATCAAGCCCATAACGAGCAACGCCGGGCGCTGATAGTGCCCGACGTTGCTCGTTGTTTTATAGCCCGACAGGACAGTAAACAGGCAGGCAATGACGATCTCATCCGCTGAACGAATGGCGCGCGCGGGCTTCCCCTTCGCCCGCTTCATGCAGAACCACGTGCCCCTGCCGGCCGCGAACTGGTTCATCAACCACAGCCGGAAACTCACGCGGCTGGATGGCGGCGTGACCCGCGAAGCCGTGACGGCCGACGGCGTGCCCTGCATTCGGCTCGTCCCGCCCGGCAGCCCGACCGACCGGGTGTTGCTCTACCTCCACGGCGGCGGCTTCGTCTTCGGCTTGTCCATGCTCCACCTGCAGACGGGGGCGTACCTGGCCCGGAAAATGGAGTCGCAAGTGCTGATGGTGGATTATCGCCTCGCGCCGCAGCATCCCTTTCCGGCCGCGCTCGACGACTGCGCCACGGCATACCGCCGGCTGCTGCAGCAGGGCGTCCCGGCCGAGAGTATCACCGTGGCCGGCGACTCGGCCGGGGGCAATCTGACCCTCACCCTGCTGATGAAGCTGCGCGACGAGGGCGACCCGCTGCCGGCGGCCGCCGCCTGCCTCTCTCCCGTGGCCGACCTGTCCGTCGCCAGAGATCAGACCGACTACAGGGACCCGATGCTGCCGCCCAAGGCGATGGAACTCTATAGCCGCTCGTATGTGGCAGACCATGACCCCCGCGATCCGCTGATCTCGCCGGTGTTCGGCCGCTGGGACGGCTTGCCGCCGATGCTGATCCACGCCGGGGAGGACGAGATCCTGCGCGAGGACGCCGTGCGCGTCGAAGAACTGGCCCAGGCGGCGGGCGTCGAGACGCGGCTGGAGATCTACCCGCGCATGTGGCACGTCTGGCAGATCAACCTGGGGATGCCCGAGGCCGTCCAGTCGCTGGACGATATCGCCCAATTTCTTCGCGCCCATCAGCATGACCGCACCGGCCAACACGACAACCGCGGTTGACAGCCACCCCGACCGGCGGCGCGGCACATTGGCCGGCGCGTCGGCCGTCCTGATGTGGTCGACCCTGGCCACCCTGACGGCCCTCAGCGGCCACGTGCCCCCCTTCCAGCTGCTGGCCATGTCGTTCGCGCTGGCCTTCGTGGTAGGGCTGGCGCTGTGGCAGTGGGAAGATCGCCGCGCGGCCGTCCCCACGCCATTCCTCCAGCGCTTCCGGCTGCCTCTCCGCATCTGGGCGCTGGGGCTGTTCGGTCTGTTCGGCTACCACTTCGCCTACTTCACCGCCATGCGCCTGGCCCCGCCGGTGGAGGTAGGCCTGCTCAACTACCTGTGGCCGCTGCTCATCGTCCTGTTCACCGCCTTCCTGCCGGGGGAGCGCCTGCGGCCGCTGCAGATCGTCGGGGCGCTGATGGGTTTCGCCGGGGCGGCGCTGATCGTCACCCGCGGCCAGGGGATCTACGTGGACCCGCGCTATATCACCGGCTATCTCTTCGGGCTGGCGGCCGGGGTCATCTGGGCCGTCTATTCGATCCTCTCGCGGCGGGCCGGGGGCGTGCCCACCAGCTCCGTAGGGGCGTTCTGCGCGGGAACGGCCGCGCTGGCTGTGGTCTGCCACCTGCTGTTCGAGACGACCGTCTGGCCGACCGGGTGGCAATGGGCGGCCGTGGCGGGGTTGGGGCTGGGGCCGGTCGGGCTGGCCTTCTACACCTGGGATTACGGCGTCAAGCGCGGCAACATCCAGGCGCTGGGCGCGCTGGCCTACACCGCGTCATTGCTCTCCACCCTGCTGCTGATCGCCCTGGGTCTGGCCGAGGCCACCTGGGTCATCGCCGTCGCTCTGGTCCTCATCGTCGGCGGGGCCGTCCTCGGCAGCGCCACTCGCTGATCGCTCACGCCTCTCCTCCAGATTGGCTATGCAATTCACCTGTTGCAAACGGGTAGTCCCTAGCTCACTTACTGTCGGCGGGGATGCCAATGGCCGCGCCATTCACCTGCGCGCCTCACCTTTACCAGGATTGGCCAGGCGAATCATCCGTTGTCTATGAGTCGCCTTCCCTCGCCTCCGCCGGTGGGAATATTCATGGTCGCGTCATACACGAACCTACTACGTCATTAATTTGATTGGCTATGCGAAGATTCTCCTGATAGCGAATCGCCACCTCACCCCAAATCTGGCAGGATTCCCTACCAAACCCCCCATTCATCGCCCGCTCCGTCTTAGTTACAACCGGCTATGCGAAGTTTCGATCACGAACTCGAACCTCCTCCCCATTCGTCATTCGTCATTCGTCATTCCTAATTATCTCTGTGGATCACGTCGTTGGTGACCGCCAGCAGCTCGTCCCGCGCGGCCGACGGCGGCACATCGTCCAGCGCCCGTCGCGCCCGCTCGATGACCTCCAGCGCCTGCAGTCGAGCCGCCTCGATCGCCCCCGATGTGCGCAGCTTGGCCATCATCCGCGCGATGGGATCGCCCTCGTCGTCCTCATCCGCCTCGGCAACCACCTCGGCCAGTTCAGCCACTGCCTCGGCCACAGCCGCCGGGTCCTCGCTCGGCCGCAAGGACAGGATGGTCTGGCCGTTGGGCTGGGCCACAAATGCCCCCCGCCCCTGGGCCAGGTCCGTGCCGATGGGCTTGCCGAGCGCTTCCGGGTCGCCGACGACGTCGAGGATGTCATCCACCAGCTGGAAGGCGATGCCCAGATTCCAGGCATACTCCGCCAAAGCATTGACCACGCGCTCGTCGCCGCCACCCAGCAGCGCCCCCATGCGGGCTGCGCCCTCGAACAGGCTGGCCGTCTTCAGGGCCACGATGCGCTTGTAGGTCTCGCGGTCGATCGTCCCGGCCTTGGCCGATACCGCCTGCAGGGTCTCGCCCTCCACCAGTTGGGAGCAGGCGCGGGCCATGATGATATTGTAGGTCGGCCCATAGGGAGCCATCAGTTCGTAGACCTTGGCGAACATGTAGTCGCCGGTCAGCAGGGCGAATGTGCGTCCCCAGCGAGCGTGGACCGACGGGCGGCCGCGCCGCAGCAGGGCGTGGTCGTTGATGTCGTCGTGAACAAGCGTAGCCGTATGGACCATCTCGATGGCCGCCGCCATCGACACCGCCTCCATCAGATCGTCGCCACCCGCCGCCAGATAGGCCAACATGGCCACATGCGGCCGCAGGTGTTTGCCGCCCGAGGCGATAATATGGCGGCTGGCCTCATTCAGAAGCTCAACTTCACTGTCGATCGTGGCGATCAGCAGATCATCGATGGCCTCCAGGCCCTTTTGCGTCAAAGTGATATCCATCCGTTTCCCCGTTCACAACTTTCAATTTTTTTTGAACGAAATGTTGTGTTGATTATATGGTACGAACCCGCGCCGGTCAAAGTGCTTGTGAAATTATTCGCAAGGTCGCTCCCGCTGGTGGACTGCTGAAGAACCCTGCGGCTCGCTACGCCATGTGGCGCGGGGTCGTTCGTTGGGGAATAATTATACTCAATATGGGAGAATATGTCGTCATCATGTCGATCCTGCTTCCTAAATACGATGGAGGGAGACCATGAAAAGCCTGAGAGACCGTATTCGCCGCGAGGGGGAGAACCTGGGGCGCGGCATCCTGAAAATCGACAGCTTCCTGAATCACCAAATCGATCCCGAACTGATGGAAGAGGCGGGCGAGGTCATCGCCGGGCGGTTCGCCGCGGCCCGACCGACGCGCATCCTGACCGCCGAAGTCAGCGGCATCATCCCGGCCACGATGGCCGGCAAGGCGCTGGGCAACCTGCCCGTCGTCTACGCCCGCAAGCACAAGCCGATCACCATGCGCGAGCCGGT
>CAYXNH010000182.1:0-6106 GCA_964466135.1 uncultured Ardenticatenaceae bacterium
GCGTAGGTTTTGTTGATCCGGCGCTCGCTGACGAAATAACCCACCAGGGCAATGATTACAATGACCCCAACCAGTCCGGCCAGCAGGATTCCAATCCACTTGAGTACTTTTTTCATAATGTTTCTCATCCTTCCTCAATCGTTCTAAAGAACCAGCAACGACAACCCGCCGCCTAAATCGAACGGCAAGCGCTGCCAGGAATCACCATAGTCGGCCGTGTGCCATACGTCGCCATAGGTCGTTCCGACGAAGAGTTGGCCCGGCGCATCCGGCAGGGTGACCAGCGCTCGCGGCATCCGGCGCATTGGCTGGGGTTCCCAGCCGATGGGCTGCCAGTCGGCTCCGGCCGAGGCCCGATAAAGGTAGGCCTCCGCGTTTTCCCCATAAGCCTTGCCCGGGCCGGGAGCCACAGCCACATACCAGACCTCCGGCCGCGCCGGGTCGGCGGCACAGACCACGCCATACTTCTTGGCCAGGCCGCTTTTAGGCTGTTTCCAGGTGCGGCCACCATCGCGGCTGACGGCCGCCCCACCGCCCGTTCCCCCAGCCTCATAGACCCACCGCCCATCTCGATGATGAAATCCCAGGGAGTGACAGTCGCGCATCGCACCAGGACGATGTCTCGACCAGGAGCGGCCGCCGTCCTCGCTGCGCACCACCGCGCCAAGTTCGACACCGGCCAGAACAACATCCGGCTCAGTGGGCGAAACGGCGAGGGCGTTGACGTAGGCCTGAAAGGGGGTCTCGGCCGGGGAGAACCACCACCAGCGATTGGGAACGCGCCGAAACCCCTGGAGTTCGACCCAATTTCGACCACCGTCGCTCGTCTTGAAGACGGCCGCCGGTTTCACGCCGGCGTAAATCACGGCGGGATCATGGGGGCTGACGGCGAGCGACTTAACGACCCGCCCGGACAACCCCAGAGAGGCCCAGTTACGGCCGCCATCGACCGAGCGATAGACGCCGTTGCCCTGCGTCCCGGCATAAATGACGTCGGGATGGTTGGGATCGGCCGCCAGCGTCACTGGCGACGGTCCATCCAGAACGGTGGCGATATGCCAGTTTCCGTCGTCGCGGCACGCGGCGCGCACAACCCGACGGTTGGCGACGGCCAGGAAGGTGCGTGAACCGAGATCGACTTGCTCGTTGGTCATGGTGATTTCCTCTTCGTTCCGGTCATTGGATCAATCACCGATAACGCTATCCGGTTGCACCGGCTGGGTGGCGGGCGTTTCCCCGATCTGGACAATCGCTCCCGCCTGCCGGGCCAGCATCAGCCCCAGCGCGAAATCGATCAACGCCAACACGGGGTGCAAGGCCGACAAGATCGGGGCGGACGTCCGCAAGAAAATAAGCACATCGGCCTGCAGCACGTAGACGAGGAACAGGAGCCAGGTCAGCCGTTTCATCCGCCCCGGCAACTTGCCGACGTACATCGTGACCAGCATAACCAGAAGCGGCACGGCCAACAGGTGGCCCAGATTAACGTGGTTCGTCCACGGCCAGCGTCCGGCCACAACCGCCATGCCGGCGAAGAAGACCTGGACAAGCACACCCACAACAAAAGCCCAGGCAGCGATTTGATATACAGTTCGAGAGGCTTTCATTCTAACTTCTCCTTGCTTTGAAATAAGGTCAGAAATACCGTCGAGAGACCCTGATCATTCACACGCCGACCGTGGCGCTATCCCAACCACATGCCAATAATCATCGTCCAACCAACAAATTGTGAATTGGGTATGTCCATCTACCCATCTTCAATCATCAATAGATGTTGAACATTTTAAGAGATGGATGATGGGGCTGTCATGGGGCTTGAGAATCAACCTGGGCGGGAAGTACGCCCAAGCCATTGTCGGGAATAATTCCCGGCTGGTATCTCCTTGCTAAACAGGCGTTTGAGGACGCCATAGGCCCGCGATGTGCCCGAACCGGCTCGCTGAGATATACTGCAAGCATATGCACACATGATGAGGTATGCATCCATGGCTGTACAGCGAGAATTAACCCGTCCGACGCAAAAAGAAGAGGCATTGATTACCGGCGAAGAACTGGCGGAGATGGGTGATCTGGGCCGGAGCGAACTTGTAGAAGGGAGGGTGGTAGAGTTGAGTCCAACAAAAGTACCGCACGGCCGCTATGAATTCGAGATTGCAAGATCCCTGGGGAATTTTGCTGAGGAACATGACCTCGGTGTAGTCATGGTGGGAGAAGTCGGTATCTACACCCAGCGCAACCCGGACACGATCCGTGGCGCGGATGTGCTGTTCATCTCCCACGGACGATTGGCTCGGGCAACGCCGGGAGGATTTCTGGATGTGGCCCCGGAACTAATTGTGGAAGTGCTGTCGCCGTCTGACCGATGGAGCGAAGTACGGAAGAAGCTCAAAGAGTATTTCACGATCGGCGTCACGGCCGTCCTGATCGTTGAGCCTGAAGAGCATACCGTCTCCCTCCACCGCTCACCCACCGATATACAGGAATTCACCGGGGAGGATACCCTCCAGCTGGATGACATCCTCCCCGATTTTAATTTGCCCCTGACCGGACTTTGGGAAAAGGGAATCTAGGCTTTCAGCAAAGCCAATAGCACGCCGGCGTCGACAACCTGTCGCTCGCTCTCGCTGCGTCGCTTGACCTCAACCCCGCCCTGCTCCAGGCTGCGCGCCGAGAGCGTCACCCGGGTGGGAATGCCCATCAGATCGGCATCCTTGAACTTGACGCCCGCCCCCAGACCGTCGCGGTCGTCGTAGAGCACCTCGACACCGGCGGCCGTCAGATCGGCGTAGATCGCCTCGGCCTTTTCCTTCGTGCCGTCGCCCTCCTTGCCGATGTGGACGAGATGAACCTGATAGGGCGCGACACTGTCGGGCCAGATGATGCCGTCCTTGTCGTTGTGGAGTTCCACGATCGTGGCCATCAGCCGGTCGAGGCCGATGCCGTAGCTGCCCATATAGATGAGTTGCGGCTGGCCGTTTTCGTCCAGATAGGTGGCGTTGACCGCTGCGCTGTAGCGGGTGCCCAGCTTGAAGCAGTGGCCAACCTCAATCGCCCGCCTGGCCTCGATAAGCCCGCCACAGGACGGACATTTGTGCCCGGTAGTGGCCTGAGCGATGTCGGCGATCCGGCTGACTTCGAAATCGCGCCCCAAATTCGCGCCGGTGTAGTGAAAGGGGTCCTCGTTGGCGCCCACGACGTAGTTGCCGCCGTAGTCGATCGATTCATCGGCGACGATCATGACGCCCGGCGAGGCCATATCCCGGGCCGGAGCCATGCCGATGGCCGAGGCGTAGCCGGGCACGGCGCCGATGGAGCGAACCTCATCCTCGGTCGCCTGGCGGATGAAGCCGCCGCCGATGGCGTTGACGAGCTTGGTGTCGTTGATGGTCAGATCGCCGCGCGTCATGGCAAACACCAGGCGACCCTCGCCCGGCTGTTCGACGAAGTTCGGCCGCCACCAGTAGAAAATGCACTTCAGCGTTTCGGTGGTCGGCACGCCGATGAAGGCCGCCACGTCGGCGATGGTCTTGCAATCGGGCGTCTCGACCTTGACCAGCTCGGCCAGGGCGGCCGGTCGCTCTCCCTCGCGAACGAACTCGGCCGCCTCGACATTGGCCGCGTAGTCGCAATTGGCGCAAGCGATGAACTCGTCCTCCCCTTGCGGATGGGGCACGGTGAATTCCTGCGACGTCTTGCCGCCCATCGCGCCGACATCGGCATTGATGGCGACGGTGGGCACCCCACAGCGATCGAAGATGTTGAAGTAGGCCTGGAGCATGCTCGGATAGTAGTCGTCAAGCTCCTGTTCGCTGCGGTCAAGCGTATAGGCGTCCTTCATGATGAATTCGCGCAGGCGCATCAAACCGCCGCGCGGCCGTGGCTCATCGCGGAACTTCTTGCTGATGTGATAGACCATGCGCGGCAGATCGCGATGGCTCTCGATGTCGCGCAGGGCCAGATCGACGACGATCTCCTCGTGGGTGGCCGACAGGGCGTACTCGCGGTTGCCGCTGCCCTTCAGCTTGAAGAGGACATCGACCCGATCCCAGCGGCCGGTGGCCTGCCACAATATCGCCGGATGCAGATTGGGCATCCACATCTCCTGGCCGCTGATGGCGTCCATCTCTTCGGCCATGATGTCCCATATCTTGCGGATGACGCGGTAGCCGAGAGGCATAAAGGTGTAAATGCCCGCGCCAACGGGGCGAATGAAATTGGCGCGAATGAGCAATTGGTGACTGGTGAGTTCAGCCTCGGCTGGAGCCTCACGCAAGGTTTTACCGAAGGATCGTGAAAGTCGCATAAGGGGTGAGTATATCTTTGGGGCCTTGGAGCGTCAAAGGCCCGGGCGACAGTAATACGAGGTCCGGCCATATCCAAAACCATCGATATTTGCTATAATGCATCGCGTCACAAACAAGTGACCCTGGCGATTCTTCCCGCCCTGACCAGTTGTGAGGAAGTGCAATATGTCCAGACTGTTTAGCCCCAAGGTATGGTATCCCGATCGGGATCGGCGCGGTCGCGTCGGCGCGTGACGACTGGTCAAAACCTACATGCGGACATTTGCCTTAAGATAGGTAAACAGATACTATGCTGCCGAAATTTTCACAGGAGTAATATAGAAAGCGATGTTCGAAGTCAATGGCGTCTATCGAAATCGCATAGGTGAATACACTGTGCTGGCCGTCGACGGCCGGCGCATGACCGTGCGCTACAATGACGGCTCAGAAGCCGAATTAAATATCAATATTCAGGCCCGAATCTGGGAAAATATCGTGGCCGAGCAAGAGGCGCGCGCCGCCAGCAGCCGGCACATGCGCCAATCCAACAAGGACACGACCCATTACATCAAGGCCGTGAGCATCCCGCCCGGCGAGGAACTGGCCTTCCCGGGTTGGCAGGAGCGCGTCGTCATGGTGCCGTCGCCCGAACTGGCCCAGCGTATGAAGCCCGGCGACCGCTTCATCTACTATGCTATCGAAGCCCAGATCTTCTTCGCCGTCGTCACCATCACCGGCGAGATGTCCGAGGCCGACCCGAAGCAACATACCTATACCACTGATCTGGAGAAGGCCGCCTTCTTCCCCACCGATGTCGACGCGGCCGCGCCCGATCTGAGCCACGGCGTCAGCGTTGATTCCATCGACCTGGAAAGCTACCCGGACTTCGGCAAGCTCCATATCGAATCCGAGACCTTCTTCCGCATCAGCGAAGACGACTTCGAACTGTTGGCCGAGGCCCTGACGGAGATCACCGAGGACGAGGAAGAAGAAGTCGAAGAGTACGAAGAATACGAAGAGGACGAAGTCGAATAAGATCATGCCCCAGTACGTGCTGGTCAGCATCGCCTGGCCCTACGCCAACTCGGATATCCACCAGGGAAACGTCACCGGCTCCCATTTGCCCGGCGACGTCTTTGCCCGCTACCATCGTCTGCGCGGCAACCATGTCGTGATGGTCTCCGGCTCCGATAGCCACGGCACGCCGGTGACGGTCAAGGCCGAGGAGATGGGGCTGAGCACCCTGGAAGTGTATGAGCACTTTCACAGCCGCTTCCTGGCGTTATTCCGGCGATTGGGCATCAGCTACGACCTCTACACGAGCACCCACACCGAGAACCATTTTCGGGTGTCGCAGGATATGTTCAGCCAACTGCTGAAGAATAATTATCTCTATCGCAAGGTGACGCCCCAGATGTATTCGCCGGAGGCCGGCAAATTCCTGCCCGACCGCTACGTGGAAGGAACATGCCCCAACTGCGGCTTTACCGGCGCGCGCGGTGATCAATGCGACAACTGCAACACGCTCTTCGAGAGCGCGGCCCAGCTTATCAACCCGCGCAGCAAGCGGGATAACAGTTCGCTGGTCCTGCGCGACACCGAGCATTTCTTCCTCGATCTGCCGGCTATTGCCGAGGATTCCCTGTCGGCATGGATTCATGACGACAAGGAGCAGTGGCGGCCGCAGGTCATCAACTTCGCCAGGAATTTCATCGACCAGGGGTTGATCGGCCGCGCCGTCACCCGCGATATGGATTGGGGCATCCCCGTGCCGGTCGAGGACGGCTTCGAGGGCAAGGTGCTCTACGTCTGGTTCGAGGCGG
>CAYXNH010000183.1:0-6101 GCA_964466135.1 uncultured Ardenticatenaceae bacterium
CGCCCATGTCGGCCCAGCCGAGCGAGGGGTAGTTGAAGACGCTGGCATACTTGGCACGGCCGTCGTGCAAGGCGTCGATCATCTCGTCGCGGGTGACGCCCAGGGTCTCGGCCGCATGATAGAGGTATTGACCGTGGCCGCCCTCGTCCTGCACCTTGGCCAGCAAAACCATCTTGCGCCGCAGATTGGGGGCGCGAGTGATCCACGCGCCTTCGGGCAGCATGCCCACCACTTCGCTGTTGGCATGCTGGGAGATCATGCGGATGAGTTGCTTACGGTAGGCGTCGGGCATCCAGTCGCCCGGTTCGATCTTCTCGCCGCCGGCGATGCGCGTCTCGAACGCCGCCAGTTCCACATCGTATTCCTGTTGGTTCATCGGCCTGCGCTCCGTTGAGTGGGATGAATATAGTATAGACAAATCAGCGAAATAGATCGACTATCATCAAAGGGGTTTTACCATAGCCGTATGAGCGCCCGTCAACTCCCCTTCAATTGTGGTATAATCCTTTCAGAATATATTGAACCATATGAAATATGGAGGCTTTCCCATGAACATATCAACCCACAAGTCAAGTATGTTACGGCCGTTGGAATGGCTCGCCGCATTGATCGGCGCGATCAACTGTATCCTCGTGCCGGGGCTTTTCGCACAACAAGGAAGGAGTTTCCCGCTACCCTTCCTCTACTTCCTCGAGATCATCTTGCTCGGAGTGCTGGTTCTCCTGTTTGTCGCCAGGCGGCCGCAATTGGACGACCGTTGGCATGCGCTCCCCTGGGCGGCCGCCGGGGTTATTCTGGCCTTTGTCATCCTGGGTGGGTTCAGCATCGGGTTTTTTCTGATTCCCGCGCTCATCGCTTTTATTGTTGTCGGGGTTCTCGCCGCTCGGCAGGCCGATGGAGCAATATCGCGACATATGAGCCAGTTCCTTGTGGCGGCGGTGATTCAGGGAGCGGTGATGATGTTGGCGGTACAGATCGTTTGATTTGACACACGATCTGTCATCATGTAATGTCGTTCCATCCTGGTCCTTTTGCGGTAGTTGGGCCGGCGAACTTTATTCGGCATAGCAACTACTGATTTCGGCGGCAACACGTCATCATGTCGGCACGGCTACAGCAGCTATTGATGGGGCGACCCAAATCGGTTCCATCTGCATAATCCGTAGCCGATTCAATCTTTTCCATGACTAATCCTTCACCGCTTGCTGTACAGGCGGCACGTCTTTATGACGAATACCGGCTCGGCGAATTGCCGCGCGCACTACAGCGCAACAGCCTCGATTACTACTATCTCAGCATCTATCCGTCGCTGTCGGAGATGCGCCCGCTGGAAACGGACGAAGCGCCACCCTACCCGGCGGCCATCGGCAACACCTACATCCACATCCCGTTCTGCTCCGGCGTCTGTGATTTCTGCAGCTACTATCTGGTGGCTCTCAACCCCAGACGTCGCGCCGCCATCGGCCGCTATCTGGAGCAGGCCAAGGCCGAGTTCGACTATCACGCCCGCCACACGACGCTGGATATCACCTCGCTCTACTTCGGCGGCGGCACACCGAGTCTCATCCCGCCCGACGCACTGGAGAGTTTCCTCGGTTTTTTGGCCAACCGCCGGTATCTCAACCCGGCGCTGACGGGCACGGTGGAGCTTCATCCGGAGTTCTCCGCCGATGAGCGTTCGGCCACGCGCTTCCTGACCATTCTCAAAGCACACGGCATTAACCGCGTCAGCGTGGGCTATCAGGCCTCGGACGAGGAGATACTACGCGACACCAACCGCCGTCACGCGGCCGATTTCATGGGCGGGGCGATGAGCTTGCTGCGCGCCCACGGGATGCTGGTCAACATCGATCTGATGTACGGGCTGGCCGGGCAATCGCTTGAGAGTTGGGAGCGCACGCTGGCCGATGCCGTCGGCTTCACGCCAAACTCGATCTCCACCTACTTCCTGTTTGTCGATCAGGGCACGGGGCTTTACGAGCGCGTGCGGCGTGGCGCAGTCGTCCTGCCGTCCCACCGCCATATTCAGACGCAGCACATCATGGCCCAACTGGCGCTGGAGGCGGCAGGCTATCATGAGTTGCCCGGCGATTTCTGGGCGCGTGGCGGCGATGATCCGGCCACCTTCCGGCAAGAACGGTTGCCGTCGGCGGCGATCACCCTGCCGATCGGCCCCGGAGCCTACGGTTACTACAGCGGCACGCAACTCTGCAACGTGTTCGATCTGGCGGAGTATGAGCGACGGACGGCCGCCGGTCGCTCCCCCCTGTGGCGCGGCTACCGGCTAAACGACGACGAAGCGTTCCACCGCGATATCATGTTTTCGCTCAAGAACGATCCCTATATCGATTGTAGCCTGTTCCGATCGGCTTATAATAGGAGTCCGCTGGAGCAGTTTGCCGCCCGTTTCGAGCGCCTGTCGGCCGAGGGGCTGGTGACTGTGACCGGCGAACAGTTGCAACTGACGCCCAAAGGTCGCCTGTGCGTGGAGGAGATCGCCTGCCTGTTCCGGCATCCCGCCCTGCGGGCGGTCGAGGATTCGGAAGGCTCGCGCCTGTTGGCGAAGCACAACTACGCTCCGACCTATACATCGGAATCGTGGTGATAAGCGAGGAGAGAAAGAGATGAGCGAACGACGTCCCCGCGTCCTGATCGGCAAGCCGGGGCTTGACGGCCACGATCGCGGTGCAAAAGTGACGGCTCGCGCCTTGCGCGACGCGGGCATGGAAGTGATCTACACCGGCCTGCGGCAAACGCCGGAGATGATCGTCGAAGCGGCTCTGCATGAAGACGCGGACGCCATCGGCCTCAGCATCCTGTCGGGCGCCCACATGCCGTTGATGGCCCGCATCATGGAGCTCATGGTCGAGAACGAAATGACCGACGTGCCCGTCTTTCTGGGCGGCATCGTGCCCGACGAAGACGTGCCGCGCCTGAAGGAGATGGGGGTGACGGCCGTCTTCGGCCCCGGCGCGAGCCTGGACGACGTCATCGCCCAATTTCGGGAAGCCATCGCCGCCCGCCACTCATCCGGTTGAGCCATCAGGCATCATTCAACCACAGCGACGATAGTTTGATATAATCCCGACGAATCCGGGGCCGCAACCGATACGCGGGCCACGAGACAGGGAATAGAGAGTATGGACAGACCGGGTCGTAACGATCCCTGCTATTGCGGGAGCGGAAAGAAATACAAGCAGTGCCATATGGCCGCTGATCTGGCGGCCGATCGCGAGAACCGGGCCTGGGCCGACGCAGCCCGCGACTTGCGGCCGGCGTTGTTCGAGTTCGCCGACAACGAACGCTTCGAGGGCGAGGCGGGAACGGCCGCGGCGCATTACTGGAACGGCCTCTACGCGGCCGATACGCTATCGCTGATGAGCCCCTCCGAGACGGAACGCTTTCTGGACTGGTTCCTGTTCGACTACACCTTGCCATCGAGCGGCAACCGGGTGGTCGATATCTTCCGTGACGAAAAGAAAGAGACGCTACCGCCCCACCAGCGCGACCTGCTCGTTAACTGGGCCGGTGGCGCGCCGATGGGCGGCTATGAATTGATGGGCTACGAGCGCCAGACGCTGCGACTGAAGGAAATCGTATCCGGCGAGGCAGTGGATGTCTTCGAGCCGGGCGGTCACGGCAACGCGACATTGGGGGCGATCATCATCGGCCGCCCGATCGCCATTCAGGATCGCTATGAGTTCTTCTCCTCGCCCGCCTACATCCCCACCGACGAAGTGGCCGACCTGCATGAGAAGCTGGAAGCCGCCCGCCAGGCCGACACCGCCGGGAGCGCGGCCGACTTCCTGCGGCGGCACAACGTCATGCTGATCCATCACGCGCTGGATCAGGCGAAACTGGCCGGGCGGCCGCCGGTGGCCCGCCTCGATCCTCACCACGCATCGGGAGCCATCCAACAGCGCATGCGCCACGAGCGCGTCCGCATCAAAGGGCCGTCAGGCATCGCCGAGAACGCCCCCCAGCAGGTGCAATCCCACCGGAAGGCGATCTGACAACGATGACATCCACCGATCAAATTATCGTTCACCGGCAGGCCACGCCCCTGACCGGAGTTGTCTCTGTGCCCGGAGACAAGTCGATCAGCCATCGCGCCGTGATGCTGGCCGCGCTGGCCGACGGCCCGAGCATCATTCGCAACTGGTTGCCGGCCGGGGACACATTGGCCACCCTGGAGGTCATGCGCGCGCTGGGAGTCGGCATCGAGATCGAGCGACGCAGCTCCCACTCGTGGGATTTATTTGTGGAGGGACGAGGACTGCGCGGGTTGAAGCGGCCGTCCGAACCCCTCAACTGCCGGAACGCGGGCACGGCCATTCGCTTGCTGGCGGGCCTTATGGCCGGGCAGAGCTTCCCGTCGGTGCTGGAGGGCAGCGAGCAACTGCGAAAGCGGCCGATGCGGCGTGTGACGGAGCCGTTGCGTCTGATGGGCGCGGACATCAAATCCGACGAAGGGCACGCCCCCCTGACGATTCGTCCCTCGTCGCTCCACGGCATCGAATACAAGATGGAGGTCGCCAGCGCCCAGGTGAAAAGCTCGATCCTGCTGGCCGGTCTGTACGCCGGCAACTCTGTTCGGGTCTACGAACCCGGCCCGGCCCGCGACCACACCGAGCGCTTGCTCATCGCCATGGGCACGATCATCACCAAAAATCAGGGGTGGGTCACGCTGGGGGATGCGCCCCTTGGCGGCCGTCGCCTGCTGCCGGTCGACATGACCGTTCCGGGCGATTTCTCATCAGCCGCCTTTCCCATCATAGCCGCAGCCATCGTCCCCCAGTCGCGCATCACCATCAAGCAGGTGGGGATCAACGCCACGCGCACCGGCTTGCTGGATATTTTGCGAGAGATGGGCGCGGACATCACGATCAGCAATCAACATGTGACCGGCGGGGAGCTGATCGCCGACGTGTCGGTCGGCCACACCGATTTGCACGCCACCGATGTCGATGGGGCCATGGTGGTGCGGGCGATCGATGAGTTCCCCATCTGGGCTGTGGCGACCACGCAAGCGACGGGAGACAGTGTTGCCCGCGACGCGGCCGAGTTGCGGGTCAAGGAAGTCGACCGCATCGCCGTCCTGGCGGGCGAATTACGCCGTCTGGGCGTGTCAATGGACGAGCGCGAGGACGGATTTGCCGTGCGGGGGCCGCAAAGCCTGCACGGGGCCGAGGTATACAGCCACAACGACCATCGGCTGGGCATGGCCCTGGCGGTGGCCGGGCTGGTGGCCGAGGGCACGACGCTGGTCGACGGGGCAACCTGTATGGCCGACAGCTTCCCCGGCTTCATCGAGACCATGCAACAACTCGGCGCGTCGCTGGATTGGGCCAAGGACTCGGCGATCGACGAGTCGACGGCCGAAGATACGACGATTGAGTCCTCGACGACCACGTCGGGTTAAGCTGCGACCGGATGCCCCATGCTCTATCTGGTGGCCACCCCCATCGGCAATCTCGGCGACATCACCCTGCGCGCGCTGGAAGTGCTGCGCGAGGTGGATTTCGTCGCCAGCGAGGACACCCGCAAGACCGGCCTGCTGCTGAAGCATTTCGACATCAAAAAGCCGCAGATCGCCTTCCACGAACATAACGAGGAGAAGGCGGGCCAACGCATCGTCGCCCTGTTGCAGGAGGGGCAGTCGGTGGCCGTCGTCTCCGACGCGGGGACGCCCGGCGTGGCCGACCCCGGCTATACGCTGGTGCGCAAGGCCATCGACCTGGACCTGCCGGTGACGATGATCCCCGGTCCATCGGCCGTTATCATGGCCCTGGTGCTCTCCGGCCTGCCGTCCCACAGCTTCGCCTTTCGCGGCTTTCCCCCACGCAAGGGCGGCAAACGGCGGACCTTTCTGGAGATCGATCGGGAATCGCCCCACACTCTGATTTTCTATGAGTCTCCCCACCGGCTGCGCGAATTTCTGGCCGACGCGTTGGCCGTCTATGGCGACCGCCCGGCGGTCGTGGCCAATGAGCTGACCAAACTGTTTGAGGCGGTGTGGCGCGGCACGCTGTCCGAACTTATCGCCCGATTTGACGAGTCGGAACCACGGGGGGAATACGTAGTTGTGATCGGTGGGGCGC
>CAYXNH010000184.1:0-6061 GCA_964466135.1 uncultured Ardenticatenaceae bacterium
CGTCGAACAGATCGGGCAGGCGATGGGCGATCTCGCCGGCCACCTGCACCTTCCACCCGGCGGGGATGCGATAGCCGCCGATCTCGATCTCCTCGTCCACATCACGCAGCAGGATGTCGGCCGACGGCCGCAGTCGCTCCACCTCGGTCACGGCATAGCCCAGATAAGTCATCGCGTGCAACGCCTTGCCGTCGATGGGCGTGCCGGCGGGGACGACGCGCTCGACTTCCTCGCGCACTTTGGCCAGATAGTCGGGGTGCTGCAGCAGCAGGATGATGTTCCAGGCCGCCTGGCCGGAGGTCGTCTCGTGCCCGGCGAACATCAGCCCCAGCATCAGGTTGAGCAGAACCTCATCCTCGATGGACGCGCCGGTGTCGGCGTAGTGGGCGTTGACGAAATCCTGCAGGAAGTCGTTGTATGCCTCGGGATTGGCGCGGCGCTCATCGAGGATCGGCCCCAGGATGGCGGCCATCTTCGCTCGCGCCCGGTCCCGCCGCCAGAACTTGGGCAGCGGCAGATTGGGCGGCAGGACGGGGTCGATGCCCTTGGCCAGGTCATCGTACAGGTCCCAGAACTCGCGCCCGGCTTCCTCCTGGAAGCGCTCGCCCATGAGGGCGTTGCCGGCGATCTCCTGCGCCAGGCGGCTCATCGCCCCAACGACCTCAAACGTACCTTCGTCGCCCAGCGAATCGAGCCACTTGCGGACCTCGCGGTCCATGACCTCGATGTAGTGGACCATCTTCTCGCGCCGGAAAGCCTGGGTGACGAACGGCTTTTGGCGCACGTACTCCTCGTGCCCGGCGATGAAAAACACCTCGCCAAAGGCGGCCCGTAAAAACTTGTAGGGCGTGGCGATGTTGAGCTTCTTGTCGGTCTCCATGAAGAAGGCGCGGTGATACTCGGGGCCGATGAGGACGGCGACGTTTTGCGGGCCGAGCTTGATGGTGAAGATTCGGCCGCGCTCCTCCAGGCCGCGCATGACGATGCCGGGGCGATTGCCGGCGAACTCGATCAGATGGCCCACGCCCGGCTTGGCGCCGGAGACGACGGGCGGTGTCGGCAAGATCGTTTTTTCCATTTCCAAAATACTCCTTGCGGGCGCGCGGCGGCCGAAACCCGGCCTTGCCGGCGCTCGCTGATTACACTCGTTCTTTTAAGTTGGGGGGCGGCTCAGCCCCTTGCGTCTTGGCTGTCGGTAGCGTCGGCCTGAAAACCGGCGCTACCGACAGCGGATCGCTGATTACTTCATGCTCACCGGCAGATATAGCCAGTGGGTTGGGACGACCGTCGTGGGGTTCGGCGGGACAGTCGGCGGCGGCGGGATTGGCGTCGGCGTGACGATTTCATTCCGTGCGTGGATAAAGGCGTCGGTCACATCGTTGCTGTCATTAGTGACAAGGTTGGCGGCGTCGGATTGGAAAGCCACATAGAGGCCATCGGACGAAAGATCGACCGCGCCGGAGTCGCCATCTCCCTGCACGCCGGTGTTATTCACCGAGACGCGATTGGTAACCCCTGTTTGCCGGTCATGGAGGAAGACGTCCGAGGCGCTGTTGGTGTCGCCGGGGACGAGGTTGCCGGCGATGGAGGAAAAGGCTACATAGCCACCCTCGGGCGATATGGCCGGCGCGTAGGAATCGCTGTTTGCTTGCACGCCGTTGGAGCTGACCGAAACGCGGCTGGTGGTGCTCGCCTGCCGATCGCGGACAAAGATGTCGGTCTTGTTGTTGGTATCGTTGTTGACCAGTTTGGCATCGGACTCAAAGGCCACGATGAGGCCGTCGGCCGAGATGGCGGCCGAGAACGAGTCACCGTCTCCCTCCGCCCCGCCGGTATTAACCGAGACGCGGCTGGTCGTACCGGTCTGCCGGTCGTGGACGAAGACATCCCAAAAGTCGTTTGTGTCCCCGGTCACGAGATTGGGGGCGGCCGATTCGAAGGCCACATAGCGACCGTCAGCTGACAGAGCGGGATACAAGGATTCGGCGTCACTTTCCGTGCCGTCGGAAGCGACCGAGACGCGGCTGGTCACTCCGGCCGTGAGGTCACGGACGAAAACATCGTAGACGTCGTTGGTATCATCGGCCACGAGATTGCCGGCGTCGGACACGAAGGCCACGAAGAGACCGTCGCCCGAGATGACCGGCGAATCCGACCAACCGTCGCTCTGCGCCCCGCCGGGGCCGACTGAGACGCGGCTGGTCGTCGCCGTCTGCCGGTCATGGACGAAGATGTCCGAGGCCTCGTTGGTGTCGCCGACCACAAGATTGGTTGCTTCGGACATGAAGACCACATAGCGGCCGTCGTCCGAGATGGCAGGCGCGTAGGAGTGATCGTCGCCCTCCATGCCGCCGGTCTTAACCGATACACGGCTGGTCGTCGCCGTCGTCCGGTCGTGGACGAAGATATCCGTCTTGCCGTTGGTGTCCCCGGCGACGAGGTTATTGGCGTCGGATTCGAACGCCACAAAGCGGCCGTTGCCGGCGATGACGGGCGCGCCCGACCGGCCGGCCCCTTGTGTCCCGTTCGAATGGACCGATACGCGCTCGGGCATGTTGTTGTTCACTCCCGCCGCCGCCGGCGCCCAGGGCATCAGGGCCATCGATATCAGGCCAATGGCCGAAACGGCCGACAGAACGAATAATAGATGAGCTTTCATGGCGCCTTCCTGAATAAGGGTATCTTCGAAAGGTTAGAGTACTTTTGCGCGGCCGACAAGACCGGGGCGGGCTTCATGAGGGTAATTTCACCTGGAATTGATGTCATGAACGAGAAGCCATCTGCTTTGAAGGCGGTTGCGGCCGGCCGACGGTTAGTGAATTATACCACAATAGACTGACGGGCGGGTCGGGTTTCTCAACAATCGCGTCGCAGCCACCGGGAACCAGCGAACGGGGATAGCTGTAGCGCAAACTGTCAGGTCGCGAACCCGCAACCCAAACACAAATGATCACGTAATGATTAACATAGCATAAGATGTCGCCATCAAACGGGCATCTTCAAGGAGAGACAACAATGGATTACATGGCAACCATTCGCCGGGGGTGGGAACACACCTGGAACAACAAATTCCTCTGGGCGCTGGGGTTTCTGGCCGCTCTGGGCAGCGGCAGCACCTTCACCAGTTCGAACAACTCGTTCAACAGTCAGGACATGGCGGGCATGGAGCAGTGGATGACGCCCGATCGGGCGGCCGCGCTGACCGGCGGCCTCATCGTCTTCGGCTGCGTATCCTTCATCGTCGGCATCATCCTGTGGCTCGTCTCGCTGAGCGCGCGCGGCGGCCTCATCGGCGCCGTGGCCAAGATGGAGACGGGCAGCGACAAGCCGGACTTCCGCAGCGCCTTCCGCATGGGCTGGAGCAAGGTCGGGCGGCTGGTGGGCATGACTATCGCTCTCTACATCGTGCCGACCATCCTGTTCATCGTCGTCCTCGTCGGCTTCCTCGGCGCAGTCGGCGGCATGGCCTACTTCGCCAGCGGGGCCGAAGATCCGAGCGCGATGGCCGCCGGCATCGGGGGCATGGCGCTCATCTTTGTCTGTCTCATCTGCCTGCTCATGCCGATCATGATACTCCTGAGCCTCATCTATCCGTTCGCCTACCGGGGTATCGTCCTGCGCGATATGGGCATCCGCGAGAGCCTGCGCCACGGCTGGACGGTGCTAAAGACAAATCTGGGCGAGATCATCATCCTGGGGCTGGCCTTTTTCCTCATCGGCCTCGTCGTCGGCTTCATCGTTCTGGCCGTGCTGGCTCCGATTGGGCTGATCGCCGGCGTGCCTTTCCTGGCCCTGATGCGAACCGACGCGACGGTCCTGCAGGGAATTCTGGTCACGCTTGGCCTGCTGGTGGCGATGGTCGTCACGGCGCTGATCTCGGCCGTCTTCGTCGCCTGGCAATCATCGACATTTACGGTGGCTTACCTGCAGTGGACGAACAAGCAAGTCGTGATTGAATAAACAGACAGCGAGGTAGCGGGGTCGGGCAACCCGGCATCAGTCGGGGAGCCCGACCCCTCCGTGCCGCGCGCCCGGCCACGGGCAGCCGGACGACGACGAATCATGACCCTCATCGGCATCGACACCGGCGGCACCTTCACTGACTTCGTATGGGTCGACGGCGACGGCCGTTTGCGCATCCACAAGCAGCCCGCCACCCCCGACGATCCCTCCCGCGCCGTCATTAGCGGGCTGGAAGCCCTGGCGGACGCGCCACCCGACGCGCCCGTCATCCACGGCAGCACCGTGGCCACCAACGCCCTGCTGGAGCGGCGCGGGGCGCGGACGGCCCTCATTACCACGGCGGGCTTCCGCGACGTGATGGCCATCGGCCGCCAGAACCGCCCCGACCTCTACGCCCTTGTGCCTCAAAAGCCGCCGCCGCTGGTGCCGCGGGCGTGGCGCTATGAGGCCATCGAGCGCGTCTCGGCCACGGGTGAGGTGCTGATCCCCCTCGACGAAGCCGCCCTGAGTCCCGTGCTGGACCGACTGGCGGCCGAACGCATCGAATCGACGGCCGTCTGCCTGCTGTTCTCCTTCCTCCACCCCGACCACGAGCGCCGCATCGCCGAACTCATCCGCGAGCGACTGGGGCCGGACGCCTTCATCTCGCTCTCGGTCGACATCCTGCCCGAATACCGCGAGTATGAGCGCACGGCGACCACGGTCATCAACGCCTATGTCGCCCCTCTGATGAGCCGCTACCTCGTCCGCCTGGCCGAGGGCATCGCCCCGCGGCCGCTGGCGGTGATGCAGAGCAACGGCGGCATCATCAGCGCGGCCGTCGCCGGGGCGCAGGCGGCCCGCACCGCCCTGTCCGGACCGGCCGGGGGCGTGGTGGGGGCGCGCTACGTGGCCGGGGCCGCCGGACATGACGACATCATCACCTTCGACATGGGCGGCACCAGCACCGACGTGGCCCTCTGCCCCGGTCGCGCGCCGGTCACCACCGAGGGCGAGATCGCCGGGCTGCCGCTGCAACTGCCGATGATCGACATCCACACCGTCGGCGCGGGCGGCGGCAGCCTGGCCTGGGTGGATGCCGGGGGGGCGCTCAACGTCGGGCCGCAAAGCGCGGGGGCCGACCCCGGCCCGGCCTGCTATCACGCCGATTTCGGCCGCTGGCGGGCCGCCCTCGACGCCCGCTTCGCCGCCGGTCGGGCCACGGTCAGCGACGCCAACCTCGTGCTGGGGCGGCTGGACCCGGCGCGCTTCCTGGGCGGGGAGATGCCCCTGCATGAGGCGTCCGCCCGGCAGGCATTGGCCCCGCTGGCCGACGATCTGGGCGCATCGGTCGAGGAGGCCGCCTGGGCCGTGGTGCGCGTGGCCAACGCCAACATGGAGCGCGCCGTCCGTCGCATCTCGGTGGAGCGTGGCTACGACCCGCGCCGCTTCACTCTGGTGGCCTTTGGCGGTGGCGGGCCGCTGCATGCCTGCGAGCTGGCCGAGGGGCTGGACATCCCCCGCGTGCTGGTGCCCCTCGTGCCCGGCGTGCTGTCGGCGCTGGGCATGACCGCCGCCGAACCCACCCGCGATTATTCGCGCACGGTGATGCTCTCCCCGGCCGAAGCCACGATGACCGATCCCTTCGCCCCGCTGGTCGAGCTGGCGCGGGCGGAGATGGCCGCCGAGGGGTACGACCCGGCGCGGCTGTCGCTGCGGCGCGGGCTGGACATGCGCTACCGGGGGCAGTCGCACGAGCTGACCGTCAGCGTCACGCCGGAGATGGACGCCACGGCCCTGACGGAGGCCTTCCATGCTGTCCACGCCGCCCGCTACGGCTACGCCCGGCCGGAGGCGGCCGTGGAACTGGTAACAGCCCGGCTGTCGGCCGTCGCCCCGTCGGCGGGCCTGCACCTGCCGCGCCACGAACCGGGCGGCCGCGACCCGTCGGCGGCGATGATCGGTCGCCGGCCGGTCTGGTTCGCCGGCGGTTTCGTCGAGGCGAAACTCTACGACCGCGCCCAACTGCGCCCGGGGAACGCGCTGCCCGGCCCGGCCGTGGTCTATCAGTATGACACGACGACGGTCGTCCCGCCGGGCTGGTCGGCCGCGGTGGACG
>CAYXNH010000185.1:0-6040 GCA_964466135.1 uncultured Ardenticatenaceae bacterium
GAACGTCTCCTTGCCAAGGAGAAGGCCACGGGTTCGAATCCCGTCGCCCGCTCTGGTTTCCAAACGGCAGGCCCCGCGGCCTGCCGTCTTGTTTGGCGACGTAGCCAAGCGGTAAGGCAGAGGTCTGCAAAACCTCCATCACCGGTTCGAATCCGGTCGTCGCCTCTACGGTGATATTTTCAACCAAAGCTCTTGCGGTCGCATGAGCTTTCTTTTTTGGTAAAATCCCGACGCGGTGATTTGCTGCGATGAACCCAAATAACGACATTGAACGTCACCTTGCAACTTTTTGTCTGGTGCGTCGTTATGCCGATTATTGCCCACAAGTATGACGGAGAACCTGATATGTCCCTTACTGATATTCCGAATATGCCCTTTCCCGTCGATACCTCGCGTTGGGAGGGGTTTCAGGAACGATATGATCGTTTGCTCGGACAACCCCTGACTGAGGACGGGTTGACCGACTGGCTCAAGGAGTGGTCGGAACTGAACCGCTTCGTCGATGAAGTCGGCGCCATCGCCTATATCGGAACCACACTGGACACGACCGATGAGGTCAAGCAGCAAGCTTTTCTCAACTTTGTCGAGAATATGGAACCGAGATTTCGGATGACCGATCAGGCGCTGAAAGAGCGGCTGTTGGGATTTTCGGCCGCCGGCGACCAACTGGACGGGGACATGCGCGTACCCATGATGAAGATGCGCAATCAGGCGGCCCTCTTCCGCGAAGCCAATGTGCCGCTCTATACCGAACTCGCCAAGCTCGGCAATGAATATGACAAGACAACCGGCGGATTGGAGACCGACTGGGAGGGGGAGAAGAAGAACCTCAACCAGCTCAATTCCTTGCTGCTCGACGAGGACCGCGACGTTCGTGAACGAGCCTGGAAGGCTATCATGGGGCTGTGGGCAAGCAAGCGTGAGGAGCTTAACGCCATCTACGGCAAGATGTTTGAGCTTCGAAAGCAAATCTCTGATAACGCCGGATTTCCTGACTATAGGGCTTACACCTTCCGCAGCTCCAATCGGTTTGATTACACGCCCGAGGATTGCTTGCGTTTTCATGAGGCCATCGAAGCTGTGGTTGTGCCGGCGGCCGAACGCATCTATGAAGGCAAGCGGGTGAAGCTGGGACTCGATCGCTTGCGGCCGTGGGATGTCTTTGTCGACCCCTCCGGTAAACCACAACTCAAACCCTATCACGGGCAGGACGAGCTGGTCCAGGGAAGCCTGAATATTTTTCAGCATGTTGACCCGGCTTTGGCGCATCATTTCGCGACGATGGCGGAGGAGACCCTGCTTGACCTGGACACCCGTGCCGGAAAAGCCCTCGGAGGGTATTGCGCCACGCTACCCTGGCGGAAACGCCCGTTCATCTTTATGAATGGTGACGGCAAGCATGACGATGTCCAGACGATGCTCCACGAAGCCGGCCATGCATTTCATGCCTTCGAGTATGGGTCATTGCCCTATATCTGGCAGATGGACGTCCCTCTTGAGTTCTGTGAGGTGGCCTCAATGAGTATGGAGCTCCTCTCCACCCCTTATCTGGAGCAGGAGTTTGGCGGGTTTTATTCGCCGGAGGAGGCTGCCCGAGCGCGTATCGAGCATTTGAGCGGTGTCATCACCTTCCTGCCTTATATGGCGGTCGTTGATGCCTACCAGCACTGGGTTTACACTCACCCCGATTTGGCGACGGATTCCGCGGTATGCGACAAGACCTGGGGCGACCTGTGGGCACGCTTCATGCGCGGGATCGACTGGACCGGTTTTGAAGATGAATGCGTCACCGGCTGGCATCGCAAGCTTCATATCTTCCAAATCCCGTTCTACTATATCGAATATGGCATGGCCCAAGTGGGGGCGTTGCAGGTATGGCGTAACGCGCTTCAGGATCAAGCCGCGGCCGTTGCTACCTATCGGAGTGCGCTGAAACTTGGTGGAACGCGATCCTTGCCTGAGTTATTTGCCGCTGCGGGGGCTGAGTTCCGTTTCGACGAATCAATGCTCGTCGGTCTTGTCGCGCTGATCGAGGATACCCTGGCCGAGCTTGAACAAATAGATTGACAAAGATGGAATATCGCGACGATCTGGCACCCAGTGCGGCCATGCGCGGCTACCTGGCCGAGATTTATCGGCTCCAGGAGGATTCGCCGACGGTCAGCACCACGAGCCTGGCGGAGCGCCTCAACGTATCACCGCCGGCCGTTCCCAGGATGCTCAAGCGCTTGCAGAACGCCGGCTACGTGAAACATGTCCCCTATCAAGGGGTGGAACTGACTCTCCGCGGCCGCCTGGAGGCTCTGCGCGAGGTGCGTCGCCACCGCATCCTGGAGGTGTTTCTGGTCAACGTGATGGGTTTCGCCTGGCATGAGGTTCACGATCACGCCGAAGGACTGGGGGCGGGCTTGAACGATGCCCTAACTGATCGTATGGACGAGATGACCGGTCACCCGACCCGTTGCCCACATGGCGAACCCATTCCCGACCAGGATGGCCGATTGCCGGAGATCAACGATATGTGTATCGTCAATCTTGGCGTTGGACACAAGGGGGCCATCAGCCGCGTTCGCACCCATGAACCGGAGAAGCTTGAGTATATCGCCAGCCTGGGCCTGATACCCGGCACAGAGTTCGAGATAATCGGCCGCGCGCCATTCAACGGCCCCATGCGTCTGAGGGTCGGCCGCGATGAAGTGGTCATCGGTTATGAACTGATGAAGTCGCTGTGGGTGACGTGAACGTTCTGAAATCAGCGGGTGGGTTGTGGGGCGTCGGTCAACAGGCGCCACCATGCCTGCCACGGCCGGGCCTGTAACGCCGGGTCAGGTGTCGGCGGAGGGATCGGCGTCGGTTCGGGGGTGGCTTCCTGCAGCATCGGCACGATACGTCGCTCGCCGGGTAAAATCATGCCGGCCTCATTGCGAGCGTAAGAGGCCACGTAATCATCGCTCGCCACATATTCGAGCGTTACCTGTAGCTCAACCTGTCGCGTGCTTTCGTGGTCGATTTGTACCTGGAGAGCTTCCTCTCCTCGGCCGACCAGCCGACCGGACTGAGCCCGGTTGTTCAAATCGATTGAGATGATGATTGCGCCCGCGATGACCATGAAAAACACGACCTGCGGCAGATTGAACAGCGGCCGCGAGCGAAATACATTCGAGTCAAATAACTTCCTGGCCATCCCTGAAATCTTATCCGCAAAGACCTGCGCATGCAACCGGGTCTTGGCATACTCAGTCGCCCTAAGGTAGAATGAATCGATGCAATCAACGGTCACGCCCAATTCGCCAATCGACTTTCTGACGATCGGCCATATCTGTTATGACCTGGTCACCGGCGGCCGCGTGGTCGGCGGGGCCGCGGCATACACGGCGATGACCGCTCTGGCTCTGGGTTGCCGTCCGGCTATCGTGACGAGCGCGGCCTCGGCCGATGATTTGGCAGCCGAATTGCCGGGTATCCCCATCCATGTTGCCGGCGCCTCTGCCACGACCGTTTTTGAGAACATCTACCTTCCAACGGGTCGCGTCCAGACCATTCATTCCGTCGCCGGACGGCTGGGGGTGGAGAATATCCCTCCTTCGTGGGCGCAAACGCCACTTGTATTTTTGGGTCCAATCGCCAACGAAATCGATCCGGATATCATTTATTTGTTCGGCAACAGCGTCGTCGGTGTCGGTCCACAGGGATGGATGCGTCGCTGGGACGATCAAGGACGGGTATTTGCCGTCGATTGGCAGGACGCAGGCGACGTTCTGCCGATGGCATCGGCCACATTTATCAGCCGCGAAGATCTGAGCAATCCCGCGCTAATCGATGAGTATGCCCAACAGGCTAATTGTCTGGTCGTCACAGATGGCCGCAGGGGGTGTCGTGTTTACTTCCGCGGTGAGGAGCGATCCTTCCCCGCGCCGGAAGTTGTCGCGGTCGATACCACCGGCGCAGGAGACATTTTTGCCGCGGCCTATCTTGTGCGACTTCATCAGACCGAGGGAGACCCTTGGAAAGCGGCCGTGTTTGCCAATCAGGTGGCTTCGCGTTCGGTCACGTGCTTTGGCCTGGAGGCCAAGGCCAAGGCCATCCGTCACCTAATGACCGAAGGTTTTTATCAAGAGCAGGTTGGAGCGGAGGAAGTCCGTTAGAGATGGCGCGAATCTATGCCATAGCGAACCAGAAGGGAGGAGTGGGCAAGACGACGACCGTCGTCAATCTTTGCGCTTACCTCGCCGGCAGCGGCCGTCGCGTCCTGATGGTCGATCTCGATCCCCAGGCTAACGCGACCTCAGCCCTGGGCTATGACAAGAGCGAGATGGAGCCATCCACCTATCATCTGTTGCTGGAGCAATCTCCGGCTTCTGCGGTGCGGCTTCGCCATGAAGAATATAAGATCGATCTGTTACCCTCCCATCCGTCCCTGGCCGGAGCGGAGATCGAACTTGTCCATGCCATTGGTCGCGAATATCGGCTGCAACGGGCTTTGCAGGAACTTGATGCCGAATACGACTACATCCTGATCGATAGCCCCCCAAGTCTGGGCTTGCTGACGCTAAACTCCCTGACCGCGGCCCGCGACGGGATCCTCATCCCGGTTCAGTGTGAGTATCTGCCGCTGGAGGGGTTGAGCCAGTTGACCAAGACCATTCACCTTGTTCAGGAATATCTCAATCCGTCGCTCCACATTCGCGGTGTCATGATGACCATGTACGACAGTCGCACCAATTTGAGCCGGCAAGTTGTCGAAGAGGTTCGCCGGCACTTTCCCAATAAGGTGTTTCGGACGATCATCCCGCGCAATATCCGGCTGAGCGAGGCCCCCAGCTTCGGCCGCCCGATAAACTACTACGCACCTCATTCTCCCGGCGCCGTAGCCTACAAGCTGCTGACGATGGAGTTGCTCAATGGCGACCGCCGGAACGGAGGAGGCGAGCATGCCGGCTAAACGACAAGCTCTCGGCCGCGGGCTGGATGCCCTGTTTTCCCCATCGGGCGAGCGGCCGTCTCGCGAGGAAGGAGTGCGCTCCATCCCCGTCGGGCAAATCATGGCCAATCCCCACCAGCCCCGCTCATCGTTTGATGAAGCAAAGCTGGCCGATCTGGCGGCGTCGATCAAGGTTCACGGCCTTATTCAACCGCTCATCGTCACCGAGACCGTCGAAGGTTACGTGCTGATCGCCGGTGAACGGCGGTGGCGCGCGGCGCAGCTCGCCGGATTGGAGCAAGTGCCGGTGATCGTTAAAGAGACGACGCCGCAAAGTATGCTGGAGCTGGCGCTTATCGAAAATATTCAGCGGGCCGACCTGAACGCGCTCGAGGAGGCCAACGCCTATCGCCAACTCATCGATGAGTTCGGCCTGAGGCAGGAGGATGTGGCCGAGCGCGTCGGCAAGGCGCGTTCGACCGTGGCCAACCTGGTGCGATTGCTGACGCTTCCGGAGAGCGTGCAATCCGCGGTCGTTGACGGCCGTCTGGGAGGAGCCCATGCCCGGGCTTTGCTGCCATTGCCGACTTCCGAGATGCAGGTCGCGGCGATGAATCAGGTGATTAAACTGGGGCTGAGCGTGCGCCAGACAGAGCTATTGGTGACCAATCTGATGGCTGAGAAGCGGCCGCCCCCCAAACAACGCAGTCAGTTGCCGCCGGAGTTGATGGAACTGCAAGGCCGTTTCGAGTCCGCACTTGGCACGCGGGTCAATATCGAGAAAGGCGCCAAAGGCGGCCGCGTCGTGATCCACTTCTATTCTGACGATGATCTGGACGCGCTATTCGATGCCATCGTGGGGGAGTAGGCGGATTCTACTCCGTGCTTCGCATAACCTGCCGAGATTTCTTCCTGGCCAATAATTCTTCCAACTCCCGAACGCGCACCTGAGCCGCGGCGTACCGATCGAGCAGATCCAGGGCGCCGTCTTCGGTGGAGGTGGCTTTTTGATAGTACCAGATCATCAGTCCGGTCAGCGCCGCGATAAGGAGGCCGATCACGAGGGTTGAGCGATGAACTTGAATCATGTCGATATTATAGCAGCCTCAGTCGATGATG
>CAYXNH010000186.1:0-5919 GCA_964466135.1 uncultured Ardenticatenaceae bacterium
GAGCCGGACGGGCCGATGATGACGATCACCTCGCCGCGCTTGACCGTCAGGCTGACGCCGCGAAGGGCTTCGAAATCGCCATACCATTTGTGGACGTCGTGGCAGATGATGATCTCGTCGGTGGCTTGCTCCCGGCCGTGGGTATGGATGTGACCCATCGTGTGAGACTGGGTATTTTCCGTGTTTTGTTCCATTGATAATCCCTTCCAAAAATGATTGCCCGTGGTCCGTTAACGGGTCCGTTAACGGGTCCGTTAACGCTCCCCCACGCCCAGACGACGCTCCAGCCGGCGGCTATAGGCGGCCATGATGAAGTTGCCCATGAAGTAAACGATGGCGATGAACACATAAGGCTCGCGCCGCACGCCCAGCCAGTTGGGTTGGGCCGAGATGAGGTTGGCCACGCCCAGGAACTCGATCAGGCCGACCGTCTCGACCAGGGTGGTGTCCTTGAACAGGCCGATGAACTGGCCGACGATGGCCGGGATGACCGCCCGCAGCGCCTGGGGCAGGACGATCAGCCCATACTTGCGCGGGGTGCTTAGCCCCAACGCATCGGCCGCCTCGAACTGTCCCTTGGGAATCGATTGCAGACCGCCGCGCACATTCTCGGCCAGATAGGCGGCGGCGAAGAAGGTGACGGCCGCCAACACGCGCCACGTCCCCAACACCTGCATCCCCGGCGGCAGGAAGATGGGAAACATGATGATCGACATGAACAGGATCGTGATCAGCGGGACACCGCGGACGCACTCGATATAGATCGTGCTCATCAGGGCGACGACATTGCCCTGGAAGTATCGCAGGAACAGAAAAGCGGCCACGGGCAGAAGCAGGGGCCAGAAGGACAGAACTTGCTGGCCCAATCCCATGGCGCTTCGCAGGCTCGGAACGGTCTGCGTCACCAGCAGATAGACGGTCAATGGGGCGATGATCAGCCATGTGAGCCACACCGGCACGCCCATGATCTTGCTGCGGCGGCCGAGCGCCAGCATCAGCCCCAGCGGAAACGAGGCCAAAATGCCGAAGACGGCCGTGACGAGCGTCAACAGCAGGCCGCCCCAGGCGATATCGGGATTGATGCGGGGAACGAGGCCATCTGTCCCATACCCAACCAGCATGATGAAGGCGATGATCGGCGTGATCAGCCACAAACCGGTCAGAACGCGCCGGATTCGGGAGCGCCGGTAAACTTCACGGCTGAAGACGTAGGTGGTGGGGACGAGCAACACGACGTTCCAGAGGATCAGGAACCAGAGCCGCCAATCCTCGCTGCGCGGAAACCGAAAGACCATCAGGTTGCGGAAGTTGTTGACGACTGCGCCCCAATTCGCGCCGGGGTTTTCCCACTGGCTTAAATTTTGGGCGGCAAGCACCGAATCAGGCGTGAAACTGGCCCGGATGAATGCCCAGCCGATGAAGCCGCGCACACCGGCGACGATCAGGAGCACCAGCAGCAACGAGATGAGAGCGCCGGAAATGGAGTTATACAGGTTATTGCTCAGCCAATGGGTGTAGGGGGTATGCCGGTGAAGCACATTACCGACGGCCGTGGCCATCACCGACGCCACCCAGATGAGCACGATGACGGCCGTCAAGATGGGCGAGGCCGTCATTTGCCCCGCCACAACACGAAAGAGGATGAAGGACAGGATCGCCAGCCAGAGGACGAACCACCAGCTCCGGAATACCTGCTCGCGGAAGAATTCCTGCCAGCTAAATTGCCCCGTATCTCCGCGCAGAAATGTCTGGAAGTTTTGATAGAGCGTTGTCATCTTATCTCTCCACCAGGGCAACGCGGCGGTTATACCAGTTCAGGAAAAAGGATATCACCAGGCTAAATGCCAGATAGGTTCCCATCACCAGCAGGAAGACCTGGATAACCCGGCCGGATTGGTTGAGCGTCGTGAAGGCCACCGACCACAGGTCAGGGTAGCCGACGGCGATGGCCAGGCTGGAGTTTTTGGTCAGGTTCAGATATTGACTGGTCAGGGGGGGAATGATGACCCGCAACGCCTGGGGCAATACGACCAGGCGAAGCCGCTGCGACTCCGACAGACCCAATGCCCGCGCCGCTTCCGTCTGCCCCTTGGCCACCGACTGGATACCGGCGCGGACGATCTCGGCGATGAACGCGCCGGTGTAGATCGTCAGGCCGATGAGGATGGCGGCGAAATTGGGCGAGAGCTTGATGCCGCCCACGAAGTTCAACCCCTCGATGCGGGGGATTGAAAGCCGGAGGGGGACTTCAGGCACGGGTACCATGGCGCTGGGCAAGGTTTCGTTGATGGACGGCAGCTCGGCCGTCAGAGCCGCGGTCGACGCAGCCATCAGGTCGCAATCACCCGCGGTATAGGCGGCGACCGTCTTGGCCATGTTGTTGCCGCGCTTCATGGCGAAGGGGACGTTGGCTCGTCTGAATTCGGCGGCGAGGTTTGTTTCGGCGTGGTCGCCCTTGACCACGCAGACGGTGACCGTCGCCGCGTCCAGTTGCTCCTGGCTCAACGAGCCGTCGGCCAGGGCCTCATCGATCTCGCCCAGGTTCTCCAGGCCCAGTTCATCACCCACGGCCAAGCGGATATCGGCCAATTCGGTGATGCCGGAGCCTTCGGGGGTCAGCAACGCCTGATTATCGGCCGCCGTGACCGAGACCAGGAACCAACCCAGAAGGGCGACCGCCAGAAAGGCGCCCAATGCCCAGGCCGGTCGGTTGACGTCGCGCTCCCACTCTTGCTCGCGGCGACCGATCCACCACCAGACGACCGCGGCCAGGGCGATCCCGGCGACAATATACATCAGCCAGGCGCTGAAGGAGGGCATGCGCACCAGCCAGGGCAGATCGATGCCGCGCTGGCTGAGATAGATCGGCAGGCCAAAAAGCTGGATGGCCTCGCGAATGGCCGGAAAGGCCAAAATTACCGCGAAGAAGAGGAAGAATAATTGCAGCAGCAGCGGCGTGTTGCGAATGATATCCACATACCACCGGGCCACGGATCGAATGAGCCAGTTGGATGACAGGCGGGCGATACCGGTGAGCGTTCCCAGTATCGTTGCCAGGATGATGCCCAGAGCCGCCACCTTGACCGTGTTGAGCGCCCCGACCAACAGGGCGCGAGCATACGAGTCACTGGGGTCGTACCGGATCAGGGTTTCCGAGATGGCGAATTGGGATTCCAGCTGGAGGAAGTCAAAGGCGCAACGAAAGTTGCTTGTTCCATCCCGGCACAGAAACTGGCTGCCGCCCAGGGTGGACATGTTTTGGGTCACATTTCGGGCCAGCCACAAAAAGCCCAGTATGACGGCGATGAGGAAAGCGATCTGCGCCAGGATGCCCAGCATGCGGATGTCCCGCCAAAACGGCACTGACTCCGATCGTTTGGGTGCCTGGGGCGTAAGTTCAGTCATGGACGCGCCTCCTCTTGCACGCTCCGGCCTCAGATGGCCGGGTTCTCTTTTGATTTATTAAAGAGCATGGCCCGGCTGCTCTGCCGGGCCATGCCTTGTCAGTCACAACAAACGATTAACGGAACGGAGGCGCGTACAGGATTCCGCCGTCGGTATACAGCGCGTTCAGGCCGCGCGGCAGGTTGAAGGGCGTGTCGGGGCCGAGGTTACGGGCGTAGATCTCGCCGTAGTTTCCGACCTGCTTGACGATCTGGTAGCAGAAGTCGTTGCTGATGCCCATGGCGACACCGAGGTCACCCGTCTCGCCGAGCAGGTTCTGGATGACCGGCTCTTCGCCGCCCAGGAAGCTGTCAACGTTTTCGGAAGTGATGCCATATTCTTCAGCGGCGAAGGTGCAGTAGATCGACCACTTGACGATGTCATACCAGTTGTCGTCGCCCTGACGGACGGCCGGAGCGAGCGGCTCCTTGGACATGGTCTCATCGAGGATGATGTGGTCAGCGGGGACGGCCAGCAGGATCTGCTGGGACACGAGGCCCGACTTGTCGGTGGTGAAGCCGTCGCACTGGCCCTGGTCATAGGCTTCGCGAGTGGCGTCGGCGTCATCGAACACGACCGGCGTGAACTCGATGCCGCGAGCGCGGAAGACGTCGGCCAGGTTCTTCTCGGTGGTGGTGCCGGATTGGACACAGATCGTGCCCCCCGCCAGGTCATCCAGCGATTCGATATTGTCGGCGGAGCGAACCATCATGCCCTGGCCATCGTAGAACGTGACGGGGGCAAAATTAAGGCCCAGCGACGTGTCGCGGCTGATCGTGACGGTGGTGTTACGGCTGAGGACGTCGGTCTCGCCCGATTGCAGAACCGGGAAGCGCTCGTTGGCGGTCGTCGGCCGAACTTCTACCTTGGTGGCATCGCCCAACGCAGCCACGGCGAACACGCGGCAGAAGTCAATGTCGAAACCCTCAAACTCATTGGTGTCGGGGTTGATGTAGCCGAAGCCGGGGACCGACTGGTTGCCGGCGCAACGGAGCGTGCCACGTTGGCGAACTGCTTCCAGGGTATTGCCGGTGACTACTGCGGGGGCTTCCTCGGCCGCCGGAGCCTCGGTGGGGGCCGCGGCGGGGGCTTCGGTCGCTTGGGCGGCCGGTTCTTCAGCCGGGGCGGCCGGTTGCGCGGCGCCGCCGCCACAGGCAACCAGGCTGAGGGCAAGAATCGCAAACAAGGTCAATAATATACTCAGTCTCGCTTTCATCTAAATCTCCTCCGAAATCTTCTTGATTGAGCCCTGCCGGACTCGGTCGCTGATAAACGTCGATATCCCTGGATTGTCAATGTACGTTTGCCCTAACCTATCCTCCTTCCTAACTTGGGTAACACCGAGCGGATCATGTTCGCCGGGTTTCCTGATAGGTCTTCAATAATATAACTGTCACGTTGATAAGGCGTTGCATCGCCCGTTCTCCGACGACGTGCGATTCGCCTGTGGCTGCCTTACCCAACAGGGCCGGACGGTTTCCCGCCGGTCGAACCGTCGCGGATCGAGCCATTGGACCCGCTTGAGAGCGCCCAATCGACCCACGCCAACGGTTGGGCGCTAATCTTAAGTGAATATTGAGAATATTGCAAAACAAAAATCAGGCAGCGGTCACTTGCAAGGCGATCTCGGCCGTCGACGACCGTTCCAGGGTTATCGGCTCCAGGTGAACGCCCTCGCCTTCATAGGAATGGTCAACCAACACGGGAATCGCCCCGCCGTCGAGCCGGGCCGCGATCCGATCCACGGCGGAGATACCGTGGATGTAGACGTGGTATGTACGTCGGGTCGGGGCAACGGACAGGTCGCCGCCGGCGGGCGATATCGACAGGTCAATGTTCCCGTTGCGCCGGCGCTGCCCAAATCGGGTCAGCGCGTAAGTACCCTCGCGATAGGCCATCGACAGACCGTCATCCTCAAAGAGCACAAAGCGGCCATCGTCTCCCGGATAGAAATGGAGATGCAGTTCGTCGGGGTTTTCCACCCCACCCCACCCGACACGAGGCCCAAGGGGGATGACGGCTCCGGCGCGCACAAAGACGGGGATGTCCTCCAGGCGGTTGCGCAGCACATGCCGGGCGTCGCCGCGATAATGCCGGCCGCTCAGAAAGTGGTACCAGTCGCCGGGCGGCAGCCAGACGGTCTGCGACGCCAGCCCGGTCTTTTCGTCGAGCGGCTCGGTGCAGGGCGCGACGATGAAGTCTGCGCCAAAGAGATATTGTTGAGGGCAGTTGTAGGCCTCGTCATGCTCCGGGTAGTCGTGGTACATCGGCCGCACCGGCGAACGCGCCTCGGTTTCATTCAGCCATGACATGGTGTAGAGATAGGGGATCAGGGCGTGGCGCAACTGCATGGCATCACGGGTGATGCGCTCCACCTCGGCGTCGTAGCCCCACGGCCGTCGTTCGTGAACCGCGTTTTTGGTGCAATGCAAGCGGAAAATGGGGCTGAACACGCCAAACTGGACCCAACGGGTG
>CAYXNH010000187.1:0-5897 GCA_964466135.1 uncultured Ardenticatenaceae bacterium
TCGTCATTCGTCATTCGTCATTCGTCATTCGTCATTCGTCATTCGTCATTCGCAACTCACTATGATCCGTACAATCCGCGCCCCACGGGGCACAACCCTGCACTGTAAAGGCTGGCTGCAAGAGGCCGCCTACCGCATGATCCAGAACAACCTCGACCCCGAGGTCGCCTACGACCCGGAGCATCTGATCGTCTACGGCGGCCGCGGCCGGGCCGCCCGCAACTGGGAGGCGTTCGACGCCATCCTGCGCAGCCTGACCGAGCTGGAGGACGACGAGACGCTGATGGTCCAGAGCGGCAAGCCGGTGGCCGTCTTCCGCACCCACGCCGACGCGCCGCGCGTGCTCATCGCCAACTCCAACATCGTCCCCCACTGGGCCACGCAGGAGAACTTCGACCGCTGGGAGGCCGAGGGGCTGATCATGTACGGCCAGATGACCGCCGGCAGCTGGATCTATATCGGCACGCAGGGCATCCTGCAGGGCACGTTCGAGACCTTCGCCGAGGCCGCGCGGCAGGCAGGCTGGCCCTCCTTGCGCGGCAAGTGGGCGCTGACCGCCGGGCTGGGCGAGATGGGTGGGGCGCAGCCGCTGGCCGTCACCATGAACGACGGCGTGGCCCTGGTCGTTGAAGTCGACGAATGGCGCGCCCGTCGCCGGCTGGAGCATCGCTACATCGACGAGGTGTCCGAGGATATGGAGGATGCCCTGCGCCGGGTGGAGCATTACGTCGCCACCGGGCAGGCCCGCTCCATCGGCCTCATCGCCAATGCCGCGGCCGTCTTTCCCGAACTGCTGGAGCGTGGCGTCATCCCCGATCTCGTCACCGACCAGACCTCCGCCCACGACTATCTGGCCTACTTTCCCGACGGCCTCAGCTTCGAGGACGGCCGCGTCTTGCGCGACCGCGACCCGGCCGAATTCCAAAGGCTGTCCTCAGCCTCCATGGCCCGCCAGTGCGCGGCCATGGTTGAATTCCAGCGGCGCGGCTCCATCGTCTTCGACTACGGCAACAACCTGCGCCAGCGCGCCTTCGACGCGGGCGTGACCGACGCCTTCAGCTATCCCGGCTTCGTGCCCGCCTACGTGCGGCCGCTGTTTTGCGAGGGCAAGGGGCCGTTCCGCTGGGTGGCCCTCAGCGGCGACCCGGAGGACATCCGCGTCACCGACGAGGCCATCCTGGAGCTGTTCCCCGACGACGCCCACCTGCGGCGCTGGATTCGCATGGCCCAGCAGCGGGTGCACTTTCAGGGCTTGCCGGCGCGCATCTGCTGGCTGGGCTATGGCGAGCGCCACCGGGCCGGGCTGCGCTTCAACGAACTGGTGGCCTCCGGCGCGCTGAAGGCCCCCATCGTCATCGGCCGCGACCACCTCGACGCCGGCTCCGTGGCCAGCCCCAACCGCGAGACGGAAGGCATGCGCGACGGCAGCGACGCCATCGCCGACTGGCCCATCCTGAACGCGCTGGTCAATACTGCCGCCGGAGCGACGTGGGTCAGCTTCCACCACGGCGGCGGGGTGGGCATCGGCTACAGCCTCCACGCCGGGCAAGTCATCGTCGCCGACGGCACGGCAGCGGCCGCCCGCCGGCTGGAGCGGGTGCTGACGGTCGATCCCGGCATGGGCGTGGCCCGGCACGTCGACGCGGGCTACGAGCGGGCGATTGAGGTGGCCAGGGAACGCGGGGTGAAGATCCCGATGATGGATTGACGGATGTGATATAATAGCCGCGATTCAAGGGGTCAGTGTGGCCGACACGACTACGCCAACCCCGATTTCGGCACCAACAATGGAGTAGGAGAAAATACCATGGCCAAGAGTGGCGACAAGAAGAAAGGCACCGACAAGAATCAACCGTCGAAATCCATCAAGGAAAAGCAGAAGGCGAAGAAGGAAAAGCAGCAGAAGAAGGAAATGGGCCGCTAGGCCCACCCTATCGAATTGTTCTTCAATTCGCCGACACAACTGAGGCGGGGAGGTCGTCGTGCGCGGATCACCAAGAGGTATCGCCATTTTGACCCGGTCCCGGCGCTCGCCCCTGTTGGCCCTATCGGTATTTATCCTGCTGGTCGCCGCCTGTAGCCCCCTCGCCCCGGCCGATCCCACGCCCGACATTGACTGGAGCGATCCCGAAGTCGGCGGCGGCGTGGGCGTGGAAGCAGGGCCGGAGATGCTCGTCGCCACGGCCGCACCGATCAGAGACACATCGCCGCGCCTGGACGCCGCCGCCGTCGGACATCCGGCTGCGCCACCAAACGCAGCTCCCGCAGCGACGACCGAATCCATCCCGGCCACCGAGCCGCCGCCGGAACCGGTCGCCCCGACCGCCATCGCCCCGACCGAACCCACCACTGAAAGCGAGCCGGGCGGCATCGGCGAAACCATCCACGTCGTCCAGCCCGGTGAGAACCTCTACCAGATCGGCCTGCTCTACGGCCTGACCTGGCAAATCATCGCCGAATACAACGGCATCACCAACCCCGACGCGATCGACGTCGGACAAGAGCTAAAAATACCGGGGAATTCGTAATTCGTAATTCGTAATTCGTCATTAATCCGAGGTTCCATGTCCTGGCCAGGTGTAATCGAAGCATACCGTTCCTATCTGCCATTTGACGCCGACACCCCCGTCGTCACCCTCAACGAGGGCAACACCCCGCTCATCCACGCCCCGCGGCTGGCCGAACAGATCGCGCCGGGGCGGGGATTGCACCTGTACCTCAAGTATGAGGGGCTAAACCCCACCGGTTCCTTCAAGGATCGCGGCATGACCGCGGCCATCACCCAGGCCGTGCGCGAAGGGGCCACGACCGTCATCTGCGCCAGCACCGGCAACACTGCCGCCAGCGCCGCTGCCTACGCCGCGCGGGCCGGGTTGCGCTGCCTCGTGCTTGTGCCACAGGGCAAGATCGCCCTCGGCAAGCTGGCCGCCTCGCTGGCCTATGGGGCCGAGGTCATCAGCATCGACGGCTCCTTCGACGACGGCCTGCGCATGGTGCGCGAGATCACCGAACGACGCGCCGGCTCCGATCGGCCGATCGCCCTCGTCAACTCCGTCAACCCCTGGCGACTGGAGGGGCAAAAGACCGGCGCGTTCGAGATCGTCGATCAGCTCGGCGGCCGCGCCCCCGACTGGCACTGCCTGCCGGTGGGCAACGCCGGCAACATCAGCGCCTACTGGATGGGCTACAAGCAGTACGGGAAGGGTCTGCCGCGACTGTTGGGCGGTCAGGCCGCCGGATCCGCGCCCATCGTGCTCGGCCGCGTCGTCGAGCAGCCGGAGACCATCGCCACCGCCATCCGCATCGGCAACCCGGCCCGCTGGCGGCAGGCGGTCGAGGCGCTGGACGAGTCCGGCGGCATCATCACCGCCGTCAGCGACGAGGACATCCTGCAGGCCTGGCGGATGCTGGCGCGGGTCGAAGGGGTGTTTGTGGAGCCGGCCTCGGCCACCGGTCTGGCGGCGCTGAAGCAGCAGATCGAGTCGGGCGAGATCGACCCCGCGGGCCGGACGGCCGTCGTCGTGCTGACCGGCCACGGCCTGAAGGACCCGGCCACGGCCGTGGAGCAGGCGGCCGCGCCGGTTACATTGAAGGCGGAGATTGAGGCGCTGGAGAAGTATCTGGCAGGGTTATAGAACCACACTTTAGATGCCCAATTTTCTTTTAGCCTTAGGGGACTCCTGTTCTGATCAATTCCAATGCACATCCCCTCCATCATCAGGCGAGGCTCGACGGTTCTTAAGCGGTTTCAAATTGCAGCACACGTAACTTCTCAGGAGCAATCCGCGAACTCAAGTTCAGCATCTCAATTCCAATCACGTGTCCATTTTCATCGAAATCCAGGATAATCCCCGGTTCCACTTCCTCGGAATCCAAAATTTTCGTGGTTTCGTCCAGACGAAAGTATAGGGCATCACTTTCTTTGTCAATCTTGAGTTTCATCAGACTTTTTCCCTTTTAACCGCCTATCGAAAAACGCTGTCACCTCTCGATGTGGGCTAACTTCCGGGTTGACAACTACATGAAGAATTCGATTATCTCTCTCGGAAATCGCCCTGGCGAAATGGATATTGCCATCTTGGCCTTCCCATGTTTTTTCAGGTTCCTTGATTGTTCCCCAAACCCATTGTTCAGGAATCTCGCGTTCCTCAAGAACATCCCGGGCATGATTTGAAAGAATATAATCAGTCAACGCAACCTGCTCCCATTATTTCGTCATTATACCGAATAATTTATATCCGCCGGCGATAGCGCTGGAAGGCCGCTTCGCCGTCGGGACAAATCTCGATGACCGCCACGCGGTCCGGTATTCGGTAGTTGTCATCGGTTGTATGCGCCTCAAGAGCCTCGATGATCAGCCACGTTTCAGGATAAATTGAGCGAACCTCAGACCAGTTCATTCTCGCGCCTCCGTTAATCCAGACACTATTACGTCGGCGGCCGATTAGCGCCCCAAGACCTCACTCAGCGCCCGCAGCAGCACGGCCACGTTCTCGCGGCGGGCGTTATAACCCATGAAGCCCACGCGCCACACCTTGCCGGCCAGATCGCCCAGACCGCCGCCGATCTCGATGTTATATTCCGTCAACAACCTGCGCGATACGGCCGCGGCATCCACTCCTTCCGGCACGCGCACCGTGGTCAGGCTCGGCAGGCGAATCTCCGGCGCGACATGGAGTTCGAGGCCGATCGACGCCAACCCTTCCCAGAACTTCTCGGCCACGGACTGATGGCGCGCCCAACGTTCGCTCAGCCCTTCCTCGGCCACAAGGCGCAACCCCTCGCGTAGCGCATAATACAAATGCACCGGCGCGGTATGGTGATAGACACGCGGCGACCCGGCCCAGTATTTGCCCAGCAGGCCGGTGTTCATGTACCAGTTGGCGATCGGCGAGCGGCGGCTGTGTACTTTATCCATCGCTCGCGGCCCAAACGTGAGCGGCGAGGCGCCCGACGGCGCGCTCAGGCATTTCTGCGAGCAACTGTAGGCGATGTCGATGCCCCAGTCATCGGCATAGAGCGGCACACCGCCCAGGCTGGTGACGGTATCGACCAACAGCAGGCAGTTATATTCCCGGCAAAGCGCAGCAACTCCCTCGAGCGGCTGGCGAACGCCGGTGGAGGTCTCGGCATGGACGAGCGCCAGCAGGTGCGGCCGGTGGGTCTCCAGCCCTTGTCGAATCTCGTCCAGCGTGAACGCTTCACCCCAAACCGCATTGATACAGCGAACATCGCCGCCGTAAATGGCGGCCATATCGACCATGCGGCGGCCGAAATAGCCGGCCACGCCGACCAGCACGCGGTCGCCCGGCTCGATAGCATTGGCGAAGGCGGCCTCCATGGCCGAGCTACCTGTACCGCTGACGGCAATCGTGAACTCGTTGTCGGTTTGCCATGTATAGCGCAGCATCTCACCGACTTCATCCATCACCTTGATGAAGGTGGGATCGAGAATGCCGACAGTGGGCGCGACCATGGCGGCAAAGACGCGCGGGTGGCTGTTCGACGGCCCGGCACCCAGCAGGATGCGCGGCGGCATGTCGATGGTCGGCAGATTCAGACGGTGATTGTCATTGATTTGGAAGGCGTTTATACTCATATCTGTCCTCGTTCCCATACGGTAAAATTTCGCCGAACGGGAGAACAGTCATGATAGCACCTAACCTGTTACGCGGCGAAAACGTTCGGCTCACGGCCGTCACATCCAGTGATCTGCCGGTCATCACGCGCTGGTGGAGCGACCCCGATTTCCTGCGTCTCTACAACGCAGCCCCGGCCGTCCCGCTCAACGAGGACCAGCTAAGCCGCCGCTTCGAAACAAGCCATACCAGCCCCGATAATTTTCTCTTCGCCCTTCGGCCATTGGAAGACGATGAACTCATCGGCCTGCTGGAATT
>CAYXNH010000188.1:0-5814 GCA_964466135.1 uncultured Ardenticatenaceae bacterium
GGTGACATTCATCCACAATTGGTTGACGGAGTCGTGGGAGTTACTTTCCCGCGGGGATCCTGGGCGGGTCATCCTCACCCTGGTAGACGCCGGCTACGGCCAAATGAACCGCATTGAGGAGGATGTTGATTCGTCGTAGCAAGCGCACGTTCGCCTCGGGTCGGATATTAGTCGCCTCCGGCAGTTCGAGCGCGGTCTCCATCAGGCTGTCGCGAAAGAACATCGAGGCCTCCAGCGTGACGCGAAGGGGCAACCCCTGCTCCTTGGCGTAGGTGGCATATTGGCGGCCGATGCGGCGGGCCTCGTCGAGGATGGCGTCGCTATTCTCCTCGCTCGATTCACTGGAGAGATACTGAAGGGTTAGCCCCATGAGCTGCTGGCCCAACAAGCGGTTGCGACTGCGATTATCATCATCGCCAAAGTGATCCAGCCAGCTATCCTGGCGATGAGCGATGACCTCGTGGCGCGCATTGGCCAAGGCTTTGGTCGCCCACAGGCCGGAAAATCCGTTGACATTCGGCAACGCGCTTCGTTCGCGGGCAAATCGGGCCAGATCGTCGGAGGAGAACCGGCGATGACCGCCCGGCGTCACCAGCACGGGTATATCGCCGTTATTGGCCCAGCGCCGGAGCGTGGTCGGATGAACGTCGAGCAATCTGGCGGCCTCGCTGAGGGTCAACCAACTGATAGGGTGATGATCTTCGCTTGCCATATGAAATTCTATGCAAAACCTAGTAATACAATGCGATTGTAACGACGGCCGGGAGGGTGTCAACCAATTTCGGCCGAATCGTGACGATCACCACGACAAATGACGATGAATAACATGCTATTATGATAGCCGGCCCGGACATGCGTGAAGCCACTAACAAAAAAACCTCCGGTCAATGACCGGAGGTTTGGTGCAAAACAGGAGATAAGGGTCGCCCTTAACGGCTGCGGAATAGCTCGCGGACGATGATATTGCGCTGAATCTGGCTCGTGCCTTCATAGATCTGGTAAATCTTGATGTCGCGCATGAGCTTCTCAACCGGATACTCGGACATATAGCCGTAACCGCCGAAGACCTGCACGGCGTCGGTCGTCACCTTCATGGCGGCATCGGCGGCAAACGCTTTGGCCATCGCGGCATGGATGGTGTTTCGGTCGCCGCGATCATAGTCCCAAGCCGACCGCCAAACGAGCATACGTGCCGCCTCAACCTGCATCGCCATATCGGCGATCATGTGGCCGATGGCCTGGTGCTGCCAGATAGGCTGGCCCATCGTCATGCGTTCCTTGGCATACTTGATCGCTTCGTCAAGGGCGCGCTGAGCCACACCAACCGCGCCGGCGGCTACGGTGGGGCGGCTTTTGTCGAAAACCTTCATCGTCGTCACAAATCCTGAGCCTTCCTCGCCCAAACGATTGGCGACGGGCACGCGGACATTGTCAAAGACAACCTCGGCCGTGTCGGATGCGTGTTGCCCCATCTTCTCGAAGGGCTTGCCCACGCTGACCCCTTCCCAATCACGGTGGACAATGAAAAAGCTCATGCCCTTGTACCGGTTCCGCATATCATCGCGCAAATCGGGCTTGGTATAGGCCAATACCGTATAGAAGTTGGCGTTCGTCGCGCCGGTGATGAACGTCTTGCCGCCGTTGAGAACGTAATGATCGCCGTTGAGCACGGCCGTGGTCTTGATCCCTGCTACGTCGGAGCCTGCTTCCGGCTCGGTGACGCAATAGGCGCACAGCTGGCCATCGGCCATGCGGCCGCCGTATTCGCGTTTTTGTTCCTCGCTGCCGGCGATCATGATCGGCAAAATGCCCAGGCTATTGACGCCGATCGCCGTGGAGATGCCCGAGCAGCCCCAGGCCATTTCTTCAGTGACCAGGCTCTCTTCGAACAAACTCAACCCCAGGCCGCCATATTCCTCCGGCACAGCCATCGTCGTCAGGCCCAGTTCCTGTGCCTTGCGGACTATCGGCCAGGGGTATTCGTGGGTCTTGTCGTAATGCTCGGCCTTGGGCGCGATCTCATTGCGGGCAAAATCGCGCGCCAGCTTCTGAATCATCTGATGTTCTTCGTTCAAATTAAAATTGATCGAATCGTAACCGTTATCGCTCATGCCGGAGTTCTCCTTTTGCGTGCCAGGCGCCATTCAGGTGGTTATATTTTTCAAAATCCCGGTCTTTCTCCGAGACTCAAATGGGCAAAGGATTATAACGCGTTGCGTTATAATTGGCATTGTAGCTTACCCGAAGGCAGGCGTCAAGGCAATTATTTAACGCGATAATCGGGCGGAAGCGGCCCAGAATTCAGCAGGTGGTTGGGACGCAATCGATTGGAGACATGAAGACAACTGATCACTTCGCGCTTGTTGTCGGGTCGCTGGCCGGGAGCGTGAATCTCACTGATATAGCTAAATCCCCGGTCGGCGCTGCCCCACCCCACCAGCCCGAACGATTCGGCATAGAAATAGCTCTCTATTGGCACGCCATCCGGCGCCAGAAGCCATGACAGCTCAATGACATTTGCCAGCGTAAGGCCGCTCTGGAAGGTGTAGCTCGGGTAGTACGCGGTAAATCGCAACCAACTCTTTTGGAAACCACTCCGGCCGATCTCACAATCTGATTTACTATAGAAGACGACATAGGGGTTGCGTTCATACAGATCGCCGACTCGCCAGACGCGCGGACTCCAAGCCGAGCCGGCCAATGTCCCGGGAGTGTTACTCGAGTAGAGAGTATAAAATTCGCCATTCCCCGGGCTGGTGTCGGTACCGCGAAAGATGATGCCGTCCTTGACCCACAACTCCTCCCATTCGGCTGAGATTTCATTCCCCTTGGTATGGTAGAAATGGCCTGTCCCGATCTGAGTCTGGTGACGGGCTTGCGACCCGCCGCTGTGCATGACTTCGTACAATCGACCATCGCCGATCATGAAGCGGGTCATATCATGGAGAGGCTCTCCAAAAACGGCGGGCAGGTAGACAGTATAAAAAGGCGGATCGCCATCCCGATCAGATGGTGTCATGGTTCGATTATCCCGGATTTGACAGGCAGCAGAGGCAAGGATCGATAGTGATAACAGAATGGTGACGAAACCGGGTTTTATCATTGATCACCGAGTGAGATCCATGGCGGCTCTATAATTGAAGGCGAGTTATACCCAACAGAAACAAGCTGCACACCTTGATAAACTGTTCTTCGGCCGTTGTTCATGCGGTATAATACCTCAACATCCTTGAGGAGCTAAGCCCTATGTTTGATTTATCACTTGACCCCGTTGCTCTGCGCGATCGATTCCCGGCGCTCCAGCGAACGGTCAACGGCCGCCCGGCCGTGTTTCTCGATGGCCCGGGCGGTACCCAATCGCCTGAACAAGTTATCGACGCGATGGCCGGCTATTTGAGGCGCGGCAGCAGCAATCTGGGCGGCCCATTTCTGACCAGTCGGGAGGCAAACGACGCGACCGAAAAAGCCCGCGCCGCCATGATGGATCTGCTCAATGCCCGTCGTCCGGAGGAGATCGTCTTCGGCCAGAATATGACCAGCCTCACCTTCAGCATGAGCCGGGCCATCGCCCGTGAATGGCAACCGGGCGACGAGATCATCGTCACCCGGATCGATCACGATGCCAATATCTCGCCCTGGTTGCTGGCGGCCGAGGATCGCGGCGTGACCGTGCGCTGGCTTGATTTCCATCCTGAGGACGGCACCCTCGCCGTGGAATCCTTGCCCGGATTATTGAACGACCGCACGCGACTGGTGGCCGTCAACTACGCATCCAACGCCATCGGCACGATCAACGATGTCGCCCGAGTGGTCAAGCTGGCGCAGGGGGCCGGTGCGCTTACCTATGTGGACGCCGTTCATTACGCGCCCCACGGGATTATCGACGTCCAGGCCTTGGATTGTGATTTTCTGGTTTGCTCCGTCTACAAGTTCTTCGGCCCCCACACTGGCGTTCTCTACGGCAAATATGATCTGCTGGATAGCCTGAGAGCATACAAAGTGCGCCCTGCTCCCGCGTCTCCTCCCGGCAAATGGGAGACAGGCACTCAAAGCTTCGAGAGTCTCCGGGGGGTTGCGGCGGCCGTCGACTATCTGGCCGAATTAGGCGGCGAGGAAGGCTCCCGGCGCGAACGACTGGTTCGGGGCATGGCGGCGATCAAGCAGTACGAAGCGAATTTGAGCGAGCGGTTTCTTCATGAGGCCGTCCAAGTACCGGGATTGCGCGTCTACGGCCTCACTGACGTGGAACAATTGAGCCACCGCACACCGACATTTGCCATCAGTCTGGAAGGATATACACCGCAAGAATTGTCAACTCGTCTGGGCGAACGCGGCTTCTTCGTCTGGCACGGCCACTACTACGCCGTGGCCGTCATGGAGCGACTGGGTCTTCTAAACCGGGGCGGCCTGGTGAGGATCGGGTTTGCCCATTACAACACGACCGAGGAGATGGACGCTCTATTCGCTACCTTACGAGAACTTGCCGGCGGCTGACCCGACGGCAAGCTTGTGCATTTGGATGAATAACTTCAGTTTCCTGCCGGGGATTCACCCGCGTCGGAGAGTCGGAGAACAACCCTTCGTTGCCTCGTTATCAGCAACTGAACAAGCCTGACTCAAAACAGGTTTGGTTGACAGGACCCGGCACGCATGTCATAATCTCCGCATATTATTTGCGGTTCATGACCGCCAGCCATCTTTAACCAAGGAGGTGGTGCATATGAGTAGTAGTTTATTCACCTGCACCGTAGCGCAGCCTCCTCGTGAGAGTCGGTAGCGCTACGGTGCAAAGCAAAGGCCCTGTGTTTCGACACAGGGCCTTTGACTTTTTCATCCCCCCTCTGTGGATGTCAAAAAGTCCAAAGGGGATTCAGTTGCGTCGGGCACGACAGGCCTCGTAGATGGTGCCGTTTGATTGGACGGCCGGCCTTCGTTCGACTGGTTTCGTATCCAATCCTCATACTTAGTGCCGTCCGGCATGGTCGCGTTGGCGAGAGATTTGGCCGTCGATAATGATTTAAGCGAGACACGAGTGCCATAGAGGAACGCGCCGGAAAGATCAGCCCCGACTAAACGAGCATCATCCAGATTAGCACCGCTCAGGTTGGCTTCGGATAGATCTGCCTTCTCAAAATTGGCCTTGCTCAAGTCCGCCCAACCCAGGTTGGCACCGGTCAAGGTGGCCCGCTCCAGATTAGCATACGCGAGACGGCTCTCCACCAGATTGGCTCGCTCCAAATTAGCGCCGTTCAGAGCGACATGCTCCCCATGCGCTTTGTTCAGGATAGCCTCAGCCATCGTCGCGCCGCTGAAGATCGCCCCGTCAATTGTCGCCCCGGTCATATCGGTTTCTTGCATGGAGCAGAGGCTCATGTCCGCCTCTTGCAGATTGGCCTCGGTCATATTGGCCAGGTCCATATTGGCGCGGGCCAGTTTGGCATTGGTCAAATCGGCCGCGCTGAAATTACCATAGCTAACATCCGCGCCCTGTAAATCTATCTCGTGGAGATAGGCCCCACTTAGGTTAACCCAGCCCAGATTTATCCCTTGCAGTTGAGCGCCGGCCAATCGCGCGCTCGCCATAGTCCCGTCCGTGAGCCATCCTCGGCTGTCAAGTTCGCGTATTGCCCTGACCGTCAGCCCCGCGTCGCCGCTGGATACCTCGCGAATAAGTTGGGTTTTCAGGCTCAGGGCTTCACGCTCCAGTTGAGCCTCCTCCTGGGCTTTTGTTTGAGCTTCAAAGTAGGCGATCAACTGTGCATTGCGCCGGCGGCCGAGCACCTCGGTGATAGCCACCATAAGCGCCACACCAAA
>CAYXNH010000189.1:0-5806 GCA_964466135.1 uncultured Ardenticatenaceae bacterium
CCGTATCCGACGGGGTCAGGTCGGCGGCGACGAGGATCGACGGCTCGGCGAAATCGAGCGACGGCGGTTCGACGCCCATCAGCCGGCGCAGGACGCGACGGCCGACGTCCTCGATATCGGCCGCGCGGGCGCGCATGTATTCATCCTCCATAGCGGCATAGCTCGCCACCAGTTCGGCCGTCTGCCGCTGCCAGGCCGCCTCCGCGTTAAGCGATTCGCCCAGGATGAGGTCGCGCGCCGCCGCCAGCGTGGCCGGGTCTTCCAGGAACAGCCGGTGGGCCTCGAAGATGGCCGCCTCGCTCCGGCCGACCTGGCTTTGGGCGCGCCGGTGCAGCGCCTCGATCTCCTCTCGCGCCGCGGCCACGGCCTCCTGCAGCCGCCGCCACTCGCCGGGCGGATCGTCCACATGCCGGGCGACGACCTCGGGCAGTCGCGGCCGATAGAGCGCGGCCGGGCCGACGGCGACCCCCGGCGACGCGGCGATGCCGCGCAGGACGCCGGGCGACGAGTCGACAGCGGCCGGAACCGGCGCCGTCTGCTCGCTTGCGGGTTCGTCGCGGTCGCCAAAATGATCCTCGGCCAACTCCCGCAAGGCGGCCAGCGCGGCCGCCGCGTCCGGGCCGGAGGCGGTCACGACGATCTCATCCCCCTGGCGCACGCCCAGGATCGCCACCTGATTGATGCTTTTGGCGTTGGCCGTCCGCTCGCCCTTATAGACGCGCACGTCGGCCGCGAAACGACCGGCCGTGGTGACAAAGCGGGCCGCCGGTCTGGCATGCAGCCCCAGCCGGTTGCGCACCGTCAGGATTGTCCGCTCCACGGCCGTCTCGTCGGCGGGGGGTGGCGCGGGTTCGGCCGCATCCGGCGGGCCGCCGAGTTGTGCGCGCTTCACGCCGAGGGCGCTCTCGGCCTCGGCCATCACCTGGGCCACCGGCGCGCCGACCATCGCCTGCACGGCCGCAGCCATCGCCCCTTCCACCAGCGGGGCCTTGCTCAGAAAGACGTGGGGGCGGCGTTCGTTGGGCAAAAACTCCAGCGCCGTCTCCGCGCTCAGTAACGCGCTGCCCAGGTCCATCAACACGACCACGCCGTCGTCGCTATAGACGGCATCGATGGCCTCCAGCACCTTCATGGCGTCCGTGCCGATGGGGTTTTCGGGATCGTCAATGCCCCCGGCGACGGCCAGGGGAACGCGCCCCTGCGTCATCTGGTGGGCCAGCTCGCGGACGCCCTCCGCCAGTCGGGCGCTATGGGATACGATGACTATTCCGACCATGGTTCACACATTCGGGACAGCGGTCTACTTCATGGACAATGTCCGCCAGTTCGGCGGTGAGCCGTTCCGCCGGGCCGGGGCGAAAGCCGGCGGCGCCACAACGGCAAGCGTACCAGCCCATGGCCAGCTCGGCATAGGGCCGGGGACGAGCGCGGAGGTCGATCCATTCGACGCCCGTCCGCCAGCGGGCATTGGTGATCAGCCGCGCGCAACCGGCCGCCTCCAGCTTCCGGCGATAGAGCGCGAAATGGCGGCAATGGCGCATCAGGAGGACGGCCGTGTCGATGCCTTCGGGGAAAGGCGTGGTGCGGGCGTCGCCGTGGATGACGATCAGGTTGGGCGGGAGCGGCTCTCCCGGCAACAGGGCAGGATCGCGCTCGATGGCATAGACGACGCGGGCACGAGCGGCCATCCGGCGGGCCAGTCGCAAATCGCCCGCGCCGATGTCCAGCACGGCCGCGCCGTGGGGGACGTATTCCAGGGCGCGCCCGTACGTCTCCGCGTCATAGGTCGCCCACATCGATTCCCATGCCGATTCATCAAACATCACCATGGCCGGATCACTATCGCCTGAACATGAAATAGCTGACGATAAAATAGGCCAAAATGGCTCCGGCAATGCCGAACGCCAACAAAAAGGCGGCGGACGGGCCACGAGTCGAATAATTCAGCCACAGGACAACGCTGAAAATGCCGATCGTGATGATGGCCGTGCGAAGCCAATACCGACGATTGGTTTCCCGCAGGTAGCGCGATGGTTTCCTGGGTTTTTCCTCAGCGTCGTCGCCGGATCGTTTGCTCATATCAGGCCCTCAACGGAACAGAACCGCACACCATTCACGATTAACCCGCCAGCCGTTGCAGGGCGACGGCCAGATAGACGCCATAGATGATGGCGACCGTACCCAGCGCGCCCAACGCCCAGTTCGCGACCCGCAGCGCGCCAGGACTCGGCCGCATGTCGATGATGATGGCCCGAATCCCCAGCAGGGCGTGGACGGTGGCGAAGATGACGAAGGTGATCTCGGTGACAAAGATGACCGGATTATTGACATAATCCAGCACTTGCTGGTAATCGCGCAAGCCGCCTTCGACGATGAAGTGGTGGGCGATCATATGCGCGCCGAGGATGATGGCCAGCAGCAAGCCGGTGAACGCCTGGATCAGCCACACCGAACCGGAGCGATCCCGTTTGGCGGCCATTTGCTCCATAGAACGTCGAGACACTGTGTTTTCCATGTCCATGACTCCTTGTTCGTGACCGCCCGTCACTTGGTGTAGATGAGAATCGCGCCAACGATGAACAGGATCAGCGCGATGCCGGTCAGCCCGTAGAAAAGCCCTTTCTGCTGCTTGTTGGCCACGCCCATGCCCACCAGCGCCACGCGAATGCCGTTGAACATGTGATAGACCACGCCGAACAGCAGGATCACGTCGAGCGTCAGAAACAGCGGCGAGCGGGCGATGCGGATGAAACTGTCCCAGCCCTCCGGCCCGCGCAAGAGTTGGCTCAACACGGCCAGATGCAGGAACAGATAAACCGTCAGCCCAACGCCCGTCAGGCGATTGAGGGCAAAAGCCAGCGTGGTGACGCTGCGCCCGCGCACATCAAACCAGGCCCTCAGCGACGACTTCGGCCGGGCCGGATCAGTTGTCGATTGAATATCACTCATAATGCCAACCTCCTGTTCACGATGCGGCCGCCCGTCATTTCCGGCCGAACAATCCCCGGAACTTCCGCTTCGTCGATTCGCGGCGCAAGGCCATGATCTGGTCGCCGGGATAGACATCCGACGGGCAGGCCACGTTGCACTCATAGGCCACATGACAACGCCAGCAACCGTTGCCGCTATCCACCCAATCGAAGACCGGTTTGGAATCCAGGCCGCGCGGATCCTCGACGACGCGCCAGGCGGCGGCCAGCGTCGCCGGGCCCAGATACGTCTCGTCGCTGCCCATGATTGGGCAGACCGACATGCACAGATTGCACTCGATGCAATTTTCAAAGCGGCTGTAGGCTTCCAGCCCCTCGGCCACCTCGGCGTCATCCAGATATTCGCTTTCACGCACGAAGGGCATGGCGGCCGAGTTAAACCGATCGTAGAACGGCTCCATCTCCACCACCAGGTCACTGATGAGCGGCAGGTTGCGCATCGGCTCCACGGTGACCGTGGGCGTCCCCAGTTCGAGCACCTTGACGACGCAGCCCAGCCCCTCGCGGCCGTTGACGCGCATGCCGCACGTGCCGCAGCTGGCATGGTGGCAGGAGTGGCGCAAGGTCAGCGAGGGGTCCTCGTCGTGGCGAATGTCCTGCAACGCCACGAGCACCGTGGTGTTCTCGTCGCAGAGTGTCCTGAAGGTCTGCCAGGTCGGCTCAGGTTGGCCCTGCTTGTACCGGGAGACCTTGAATTCTATCAGTTGTTGGGCCATGAATGTTCCCTCTTGAGCAGGACGGCCGGCGATGACCGAACGGCCGTCGCCGATAGTCCGCCCTATACGTAGTAGGCGGTGTGCGGCAGAAGCATGGATTCGCGCGTGCGGCAGGCGGCCTCCACCCCCATCTTGGCGGAGACGATATCAGCCGTCGTTTCGGCCATGCCGCGCAAGGTGGTCGCCTTGCCGCCGGTGATGGTGACAAAGCCCTCGACGCCCTCGTCGACATGATCAAAGCATTTGAACGTCCGGCTCAGCTCGCGGCCGGTGTCGGCTCCTCGCGGGCCGATGAGCGGCCGCGCCGCCGACCAGGCCGCCCGGAAAGGCGCCGTCCGCACGGCCGGGATCAACTCCGAGCCGTACTTGATCATCATGTCGATATGGTCCTGCGGCAGGCCCAGCTTGTCGGGGTTCTCGACCACCCAGGAGCTGGTGCCCACGACCGACAGGGCGCGTTGCGGCACGATGATATCGCCGTCGCCGGAGGCATGCAGCCGGTTGATGACCATATTGCACAGGCGGCCGCGCACGGCCAGCATGACGCCGGGCGACGGCCGAATAGGCACATCCACGCCGGCCATATCGCCGATCTTGCCGCTCCAGGGACCGCCGGCGTTGATGAAGATGTCGCCACCGATCTCATACTCCTTGTCGGAGGCGTGGTCGCGGACGCGAATGGCGCTGACGGCATTGCCGCGCTTCACGAAATCGACCACTTCGGTGTAGGTCTTGATGGTCGCGCCGCCGTGTTTGGCCGTGGCGAAGAAGCGCAGCGGCATGCGCATGGCGTCCATCGTCGCGTCGGGCACCTGCACGCCCATGATGACGTCGGGGTTGACGTTCGGCTCGCGGGCCAGCACTTCCTGGGCCGACAGACGGCGGGCAGGAATGCCGCACTCGTGGCAGGCCTCGATGAATTCCCGGCTATAGGCCGCCTCTTCCTCGGTCAGGGCGATGAACAGCCCGTCGTTTAATTCAAAGGAACCGGGGGCGATGCGGCGCAGGATCATATTCTCGTCGATGCACTCGACGGCCGACTCCTTGTCCTTCACGGCATACCGCGCGCCGCTATGGAGCAAGCCGTGATGGCGGCCGGTCGTGCCCGAAGTCACCTCGCCCCGCTCGACCAGCGTGACTTTAAACCCCCGCAGGGTCAGGTCATGGGCGACGGCCGCCCCCGTCCCGCCCCCGCCGATGATGACTGCATGAAATGAGGCCATCGTATCCTCCTTCGCGACAGTCTGCCGGCAACGCCGGTTTCTTGCCCGGCATCCGGCGACGGCCGCCGCGTTGGTCTCCCTGATGATACGTTCAGGGATCGGGCCATGGCTGCCTGGAATGCGGCCGCCATGACCCGATCCCTAATGACGCTGAACCGGCCGGTCAACGACGACCTGCCGCCGGTTGTGGGTCATCCGGCCGACGCCGACCGGATGACCCGGTGATGATGCTATTCTACCCAATCAAACGTCCGAGTCACGGCCTTCTTCCACATTCTGTAATTCTCGGTAGCCGCCTTGCTGTTGGGGTCCGGCTCCCAGGTCTTGTCCATGGCCCAGTTCTCGCGGATGTCGTCCTCGCTCTTCCAGAAGCCGACGGCCAGACCGGCGGCATAGGCCGCGCCGAGGGCTGTGGTCTCGGCCACTACCGGCCGGATGACCGGCACGCCGAGCACATCGGCCTGGAACTGCATCAGGGTATTGTTGTAGACCATGCCGCCGTCGACCTTCAGGGCCGTCAACGGCACCCCGGAGTCGGCGTTCATGGCGTCCAGCACCTCGCGGGTCTGATAGGCGGTGGCCTCCAGAGCGGCGCGGGCGATGTGGCCCTTGTTGACGTAGCGGGTCAGACCGACGATGGCGCCGCGGGCGTCCGACTTCCAGTAGGGCGCGAACAGGCCGGAGAAGGCGGGCACGAAGTAGACGCCGCCGTTATCCTCAACCGACTTGGCGTAGTCCTCGATATGCGGGCTGTAATCAAAGAAGTCCAGGTTATCGCGCAGCCACTGGACGAGCGCGCCGGTGATGGCGATGGAGCCTTCGAGGGCGTAGACGGCCGGTTTGTCGCCGAACTTGTAGCACAGGGTCGTCAGCAAGC
>CAYXNH010000190.1:0-5795 GCA_964466135.1 uncultured Ardenticatenaceae bacterium
CGGCGGCTGCTGGCCGAGAAAGCCGCGGCCGCCGGACCTATGCTTCGCCCACGCTTGTGGGCCTTTCGCCTCGGCAATCGCCTGGCCGGTCTTCGCTATCTGCCGGTCAGGTCCATCTTGCGTCAACGCCTCACAAAGGGCAGATAAACCTTGCCCCCCTGGGGGACGCCGCTCAGATAGAGCGTCACGCTTGTCTCGCGCAGCACTTCGCCACCGGAACCAAGAAGCTCGGCGCGAATGACGACAGTGCCCGCGCCGCCGGTCGCCTTGATAAACGTGGCCTTCATCTGACCATCCTTGTTCGTGGCCCCTTCAAAGGTCTCGTTGCCGCCAATGCCGCCCTGGTCGCCGGCGTCGTCACTGACGCTGAGGCGCACTGTCTCACCCGGCGAGGGATCACCGTAGAGGTCGCGCACAGTGACTGTCAGCGATGACTGATTGGTGTTGCTCAGATCAATGGGCGACGCGACCAATTGGATGTCGGCCGCCGAGGGTTCCGCCAGTTCGATAGCCGTCTCGGCCATCAACCCGCCTTCGGCCAGCGCGCTGAGGGTGGCCGTGCCCGGGACGGTTCCCGCGGTGAAGATGATCTTCAAGCGGCCGTCCTCATACATGCCGGTCGGCAGCGTGTAGGTGCCGCCGGTCACGGTCAGTTCGCCGCTGAACGGGCCGGAATAGCCAACGCTCTGGCCCAGATCGTCGTAGAGATTAAGAGTCAGCTCGACCGTATCCATGCCGTTGGGGCGGATGGGTCCGACCTGCCGGTTGTCGAACTCAATGGCCGCTATCGGCCGGAACAACGCCACCTGGGCGGCGGCCGAGTTGGTGATGGAGCCGTCCCACATCTCAGTCAGGGTCATCGTTACATCGCCCATCTCGCCGAGCGTCTGGTCGCTCAAATCCCGCCCGGCATAAGCATAGGGATAGCCGGTTTGCCCCGCCCCGATGCAGATGCCTGAGTTGATGTAGGGCGAGTTGATCCACCAGCCATCTGGGACGGCGAATTCGACGGCGTAGCAATGCTCCACGGTGTCCTGATTCGTCGCGGTGAAACCGACGTATGCGCCGCTGGCATAGAAACCTTCAACATAGGGCGGGTCCGCTGTGACGATCAGCGGCTGGAAATTGTAGGGAACGGGGTCGGAGCGTTTGAATTCCACGCCGTTGATTACTCCCTCAACCCACAGATAGGCCGCGCCGATGCCCGGCGGGGTAATCAGATTGGAGCCAAAGCGACCGTCCCCTGCCTCATCGTCGCCGTGGGCGCCGTCGTCAAAGAGGGAGAACTCAATGCCCCACGTCGCCCCTGCCGGGGTCTGGAGCCGGCCGGCCAGTTTACCATCAGCAGTGGTTCGCCCCATATCGACCACAAACCGGTGGGCGGTTTTGGATGCCAGGGTGTGGTTGCCGGGGCTGGAGGCGTTCAGGTCGCTGGCAGCCAGAGCGTTGAAGGAGAACGTGCCGCTGCCGCTGGGGCCGACGGCGACGACGGCCTTGTAGACGCCACTTTCGCCGTTGGTGTTCACCTGCACAAACTGGACCATGTTGTCGCCCGGCTTGTTGTTGACCGTGAGGCACTTGACGTTGGCCGTGTCGGCGCAGCTGACGGCCGCGCCATCGGGACGGGTGACGACCATCGGCGCGAAGTCGCCGCTGTAGCCGGTCTGCATGAAGATGACGCTCTCGATGAGCGGGTCGACCTCGACCTCGTAGGTCTTCGACGGCTGCGGCGGCGCTGGGGTGAACTTGTAGCCCATGCCGGAGTAAGCGCCGTTGAGGTCGTTTTTACTGACGATGACATTGTTGCCGGGGAAAAACAGAGAGTCCACCAAACCGATCTCGGCCGTGGCTGCTTCCTGCCGCAGCAGCGCATATTGAAATCGTATTTCACCCGTCTCGTGGTTCAGCCATACCTGATAGGCTCGGCAGCCGGTATTCCCACCGCCGTAATTGGCCCACCCCTCCGTGGAGAGAATCATCCACTCGAAGGCAAAGTTGGCGTAATACAGGCGAACCTGCGGCCCCCAGGTGTCGGGCAATCCGCAGGTAGCGGCTTGGGCCGACGCGGCAGACGCGAGGGCGGGCGGCTTGGGAACGTATACCCAACTCAGATCGGAATCCAATAGCTCCACGTATTGGGTAAAGAGAAACTGACAGAACTGCGGATCAACAAGGCAGGGGTTCATCACGATGTAGCCATCTTCCGAGACATCCACAACAGATGTTTCTTCCCCATAGAAAGAGAAGGGGGTATCGAGGTTGACGCGCAATGGCGTGGTGCCGACCTGTCCCTTATCGGTCCCCAGCCCGTTGGCCGGGAACCATTGGTACTCCCACGGCTCCAGGCGATCCCAGCGGTAGGTATAGCCGGTACTCACATAGTCACTCCACTTCCCCGCGCCGGCGGTGTGGCTCAATTGGGCGCGCACCATATCCACGGCGTTGGCCAGTTGGTCAGGAGCGACATAGATGAACTGGCCGCCGCTGAGCAGGGCAGTCAGCATGTAAGGCACGATGCCGCTGGATGGCGAGCCGTCGGCGGCCACGCCGAGATAGGTGCGTTCCTGGCCGGTCACGTCGTTCTGATTGCGGGCGGGCGAGCCGCAGCCGCCGAGCAGGACAATGGACGCCCGCAAGCGCTGGTTGTTGAGCGCCTGCCGCAACGTTTCCGGCCGAATCGTATCGGCACTATCACCGTCAGTATAGAGCCAGGCCTGGCCGTCGAATTTGCCGTCGATGGCTTGCGACAGCGCACCGAGACCGGGCACGGGGCAGCCGGCGTCCGCGCCGTTGGCGACGATACCGTTCACGCCGGGCATGATCGTATTGGCAAAGAACTTGCCTTCGACAGTCGGGCTAACGGCCGAGCTGCCCGCGTTGAAGGTATAGACGTTGAACTCCGTGCCTTGCGGGGCGGGAGCCAGATCGCTCACCTGCTCGCCGATGATCGTTTTAACGGTGTTGATCTTGGCGGACGCAGCCATACTGCTGCTGTTATCGACGACCATCGTCACCTGATCCCACCAGCGGTAGCTGAAGGGCGGGACAGCCATGATAGCGTTCGCTGCATTGACATCCAATGGGTCGGCGTTCGAGGCTGGTCCATCACCCCGCTGATCGGCCGAACCCTGACTGACCAACCTGCCGCCTCCCGGAGCCGGCGGCAGGCTGGCCAGGGTGATGTTGGCGTTCTGCACGATCGTCGCCGCCGTGGCCGCGTCGGTCGGCAGGCCCAAATTGCGCCATACTTCCACGAAGCGACGCGCATCGCATTGGGTGTTGTTCTTGAAATCGGCTGTGGTATAGATGCGTTGGGAGACGGCGTGGCCGTGACTGACCGTATCCTGACCGTCGTTGGTCGTGTCGTGGAAATCCCACAGCATCGCGGCAACGGCTCCCTCGTCGGTGTCGGCCGCCGTGACGCCGCGCATGTTTTCCAGATCGACCACCGGCCCGCTGGGGTCGACGTAGAAGTTGACCGAAGACGATCCCGGCATGATCGTTCGGGCCACGGACTGGTAGTAGTCCGGATAGCCCTCGCCCCAGGCCAGCCGCGTGGCATTCACGCCCGCGTTGACGCCGGGGAGGGAGTGTGCCCCGCCGGGGTTCTGGTTACAACTGAACTGGTGGTCCGCGAAGTGGCCCCATTCATGGATGATGACCGAATCATCCCACTCATCAGTATTGGACGAATCCCCGGCGATGACCAGAGATGTCCGCTCATCGCTATAAAATGAGCCGCTTCCCTTGCCGCCCTGCCAAAAGGCGGTGACGGCCCGATCCATAACGGGCGAGTTGGCCGTATTGTTGTTCCAGTAGCGCCAGCCATAATAAAGCGCATCAGCGATGTTGAAGACGGAGGCTTCGGTCTGCCCAATCTTGTAGACCGTCAGATCGAAATCGACGTCGCCGCCCTCGGAATCGATGACGCCTGAATCCCAACAGTAAAGCTCCCGCTCGTCGAGATCCTTAATCGTAGCGATCAGATTATTGCCGTCGCGCACCTCGGCGCAGACGCGGAAGTACAGCTCCAGTTCATCATTGAGGAAGCCGTCATCGTCACAAAAGTTAAAGCTGAAGTTGCCGGTCGCACTGGTGACAGTGTAGCCGTAGGAGTCGTCGGAGAAGGTATCCTCCTCGCGCATCTCCACCAGGACGTGGTGAACGGGCACGGCCGACCCCTGCTGGTTCTGGTAATTCCCTGTATAGCGCGGCACGGGCGGGGTGGGCGATTCGGGGACGACCGCCGCAAACGGCATACGGTTCTCGCGAGTCAGGATGCCGTGGACGTTGAAGCAGCCCTCGGCCGCGCGGTCGCTTAGGCCGCTTGTTGCCCGGCCGGACTTGTCGATGGTCGGCCGGACGCTCGGCGGTTCGTATACCGGCGTGCGCGGATCGAAGTCGGAAGCGGCCGGCACGCCGGGGCCGGTGGTGAAGAACAACACACCCAGCGCGGCGAGCGAAGTGGCGTCGTTGGGGAAGTAATAGGCCTTGGCGCTCACCTGATAGGTGCTTGCGTCATCGAACCGGACGCGGCGGGTGGTCGTAACCACTTCGCCGGCGGCCGCCGGGCCTAGCTGCTCAAAGGCTGGACCATCGAGCAACTCGCCGCCGTCGGGCAGTTCCCACTCAACGTAGACGTCCGGCGCGGATCGCAGCGGGCGGGCGCTCAGGGTCAGGGTGACGGTTCCGCCGGGGGCGGGGGCGGCGTCGGCCGCAAGGGTCACCTCGATGCCGTTATAGGCGCTGCCGGCCCGGTCGGCAAGGGAGGAAGGAGCTTGCGCCACAATCGGCGCGGAGCGAGCGGCGGATGGCATAACAAACGCCGCGACGAACAATACGGCAAAGGCGAGAACAGGAGCGATCTTCTTCATTGTTACCTCGGGCTTCATTGGCCCTGTTCAGTTTGTATTCGATTTCCCGGATAAAAGACGGATTGCATATTAGCAAGGCGCAAGGCAAATTGCAACAGGCAGCCAACTCATGACATTCCTCTGATTAAAAGGTGATATTTGTCATCTACTGACATGGCGCTCCAGTGGGTTTAATCTGCAGAATACATGGTGATGGGTGTTGCAAAACTCATCGCCGGTATTCGTTGCGGCTGGGGGCTGATTTGGCAACCCACCAATCACGCGATTTGAACCTGAAGTTGTTTGGAATTTGGAGAAATAATGATGAGACGAACCTCACCTCTATTCTTGTTGGCAGTAGCTGCCTGTGCAACGTTCTTCCTTGTTGCTTGCGCATTGGAACCGGAAGTCGAACAAGCGACCCCGGTCGGGGCTATTCAAGACACTGAGATTAACCGGGATATATTGAAGATTTTCGGCACTCTGCCCGAGGAAGCCACGCCAACTGATTATAAGATGACCGACGAGCTAACTGACCTGGGTCGCATGCTATATTACGAGCAGCGCATATCGGCCACGGGCAATATGTCGTGCAACACCTGCCACGGCCTGAACAACTACGGTATCGACGGGTTGCGCTTTTCCTTCGGCCACACCGGAAATCCCGTCGGCCGCAATTCACCCAGCGTGTTCAATGCGGCGCTGCATGTCTCCCAGTTCTGGGATGGACGCGCCGCGACCGTTGAAGAACAGGCCAAAGGTCCCATCCTGGCCAGCGGAGAAATGGGGATGCCCAGCGGCGACAAGGTCGTTGAAGTGCTCAAGTCAATCTCCGGTTATCTGCCCTATTTTGAAGCCGCCTTTCCGGGGGAAGCCGACCCTATCAACTACGATAATGTCGGCATAGCAATCGGCGCTTTCGAACGTCGCCTGATGACTCCG
>CAYXNH010000191.1:0-5759 GCA_964466135.1 uncultured Ardenticatenaceae bacterium
ATCTCCTTCGTCGGCGCGGGCGTCATCTGGAATTTCATCTATGAGGTGCGGCCGGTTGATGTCCCGCAAATCGGCCTGCTGAACGCAATCGTCGTCGGGTTGGGAGGCAAGCCGCAGCCCTGGCCGGCGTGGACAGCCATCGCGCCCTGGAACAACCTGTTCCTCATCGTCATCGTCATCTGGCTACAGGTCGGATACGCGATGGTGCTCTTCTCGGCCGCGTTGAAGGGCATCCCGGCCGATCTGATGGAAGCCGGGCGCGTCGACGGCGCCAACGAGGTACAGATTTTCTTCAAGATCATGGTCCCCTACATCATGGGAACGATCATCACCGTTACGACGACGGTCGTTATCTTCACCCTGAAGGTATTCGACGTCGTATGGGTGATGACCGGCGGGCAATTTGGGACGGAGGTGATCGCGACCCAGTTCTACAGACAGTCCTTTACAGCCCGTAACTCCGGCTACGGCTCGGCGATTGCCATCGTGCTGCTACTGGCCATCGTCCCGGTCATGATCTACAACCTGAAGCAATTCCGGGAACAGGAGGCGTTCTAACATGGGTAGCATTCAAAATCAGCGACGATGGGGTTCCTTGTGGGTCAACCTGGGTCTTTTGTTACTGATCCTGATATGGACGATCCCCACCCTTGGTCTGTTCATTTCCAGCTTTCGTAATCGAGATTCCATTCAAAATTCCGGTTGGTGGAATGTCTTCCCCCATCGGACTTATGAGACTGTCGCCACACTCACCCCGGCCGAGATGGGATTGGATCCGACCGGCCCGATGGTGGTCGAGGGAGTGGAGACGACATTCGAGGAGATGCGCAAGACAGGCGTTACCGCCGAAGACGGGACGTTCTATCGCTGGGTAGGCAATCGACGCCTGGGCCGAATCGAACAACAGGAGCAGAAATGGGCGGTTGACTGGAGCTTCACGCTCGATAACTACCGCCAGGTTCTCAGCGGCAAGAGCTTTGAGTACAAGCGGCCCGACGGTTCCATTCAGACGATCCCCGGCGACAACTTCGTCAGCGCCTTCCTGAACAGCCTGGCCGTGGCCGTTCCGGCGACGGTCATCCCTATTCTGGTGGCCGCCTTTGCCGCCTACGGTTTTGCCTGGATGCGATTCCCCGGTCGCAGGCTGATGTTCATCATGGTGGTCGCCTTGCTGGTCGTGCCGTTACAGGTCGCGCTGGTGCCTATCCTGAGGGACTTCAATATGTTGAAGATCAACGGGACGTTCCTGGCGATGTGGATGGCCCACACCGGGTTTGGCTTGCCGCTGGCCACCTATCTGTTGTTCAACTATATCAGCCAGCTGCCGCGCGAGACGCTCGAATCGGCCTTCATCGATGGCGCGTCCCATTTTACGGTCTTCCGCAAGTTGATCTTGCCATTGTCCGTGCCCGCACTGGCATCGTTCGCCATTTTCCAGTTCCTGTGGGTCTGGAACGATTATCTGGTGGCCATCATCTTCCTGGGTGGCAACCCGGAGACGAAAGTCATTACCCAGCGTCTGGCCGATATCGTCGGCTCGCGCGGTAGCGACTGGCACTTGCTGACGGCCGGGGCGTTTCTGACGATGCTCTTGCCGATGATCGTCTTCTTCAGCTTGCAGCGCTTCTTCGTGCGCGGCCTGCTGGCCGGGTCGGTCAAGGGTTGATGCGCTCGCGACCGGCGTAATGATCGCATGATGATCAGACGCAATTGATAATCGATGAGCATGGAGCTGCCGTTTGGGCTTCATGCTCTTTTTTATACGATAGCTTATATCTGGAGCGACTGTCTTTGCTGCGCGGCTTGCGATGGCGCATCTCCGGTAAACGATGGGAGAATTAGTGAATGTCCGAAAAACAGTGGTATCAAGAGGCGGTATTCTTCGAGCTAAACGTTCGCGCCTATTGTGATTCCGACGACGACGGCAACGGGGATTTTCGCGGGGCGATCACCAAGCTCGACTACATTCGTTCGCTGGGAGTCGATTGCATCTGGGTTCAACCCATGTATCCGTCGCCGTTGAAGGACGACGGGTACGACGTGGCCGATTACTGTGGCATTCACAAGGATTTCGGCACGCTTGACGACTTCAAGGCCTTTCTCGATGCCGCCCACGCCCGCGGGTTGCGGGTGGTGACGGATTTGGTGATGAATCATTGCTCGGAGGAGCACCCCTGGTTTCAGGCCGCCCGGAAGGATCGCCATTCACCTTACCGGGATTATTTCGTCTGGAGTGACACGCCCGACAAATATACCGAGACCCGAATCATCTTCCTCGATGTCGAGCCATCCAACTGGACGTATGACGAAGTCGCCGGGCAATATTTCTGGCATCGCTTCTATGCCAGTCAGCCGGATTTGAACTACGATAATCCGGCCGTCCACGAGGAGATGTTCAACATCATCCGTTTCTGGCTGGATTTGGGTATCGACGGCTTCCGGGCCGATGCCATTCCCTATCTCTACGAGCGCGAAGGCACGAATTGCGAGAACCTGCCCGAGACGCATGAGTTCCTGAAGAAAGTCCGCCGCCTGATCGACGAGGAGTATCCCGGTCGCGTCCTCATTGCCGAGGCCAACCAGTGGCCCGAAGATCTGCTGCCCTATTTCGGCGACGGCGATGAATTCCAGGTCTGTTTCCATTTTCCGATCATGCCGCGGCTCTACATGGCGTTGAAGAGCGGCGACAAGACGCCGATCATCGATATCCTGGCTCGCACGCCGGCCATCCCCCCCGATTGCCAGTGGATGACCTTCCTGCGCAATCATGACGAGTTGACCCTGGAGATGGTGACGCCTGAGGAGCGCCAATGGATGTGGGAACAATACGCGCCCGATCCGCGCATGCGCCTGAACCTCGGCATCAGGCGGCGGCTGACTCCCCTGCTCGACAACGACAAGCGGCGCTGGCTGGCGTTGAATGCCCTGTTCCTCTCCCTCCCCGGCACCCCTATCCTTTATTACGGCGACGAGATCGGCATGGGCGACAATATCTGGCTGCCCGACCGCCACGGTAGCCGGACGCCGATGCAGTGGTCGGCCGGGAAAAACGCCGGCTTCTCCACGGCCGACAAGACCTACCTGCCCGTTATCGATGATGAGGAGTACAGCTATCGCACGACCAACGTCGCCGCGCAGGAGGGAGATAGCGACTCGTACCTGGCCTGGACCCGCTACCTGATCGGCGAGAGGCAGGGGCAGCCCGCCTTGCGCTCCGGCACGTTGTCGTGGGTGGAGACGGGCGATAACTCGGTTCTGGCTTTTCGTCGCGAAACAGCAGGCAATCAGGTGACATGTGTCTTTAATCTGTCGAACGAGGCGCGGCCGTCCGGCATCACCCCGGCAACCCAAATGAGGAACATGCTCTCGCGTGACGCTCGGCTCTATTGGTCCGGCACGGAGATACAACTTCAACCCTATGAAGCCATGTGGCTGATTGAGGCCGCATAACAGGGAAGGATGACAGGGAGATCTCAATACCTGGCATGTTAATCGTTTCGAGATCGGGAAAGCGGCTCGGCCGCATGCGACTCTGGCTTGGGGTGGATGGAGTGATGATCCAATGAGCGAAATGGTGGGTGGAATTGAGGCCGGCGGGACGAAATTTGTCTGCGCGATCGGCACCGGCCCGGATGATATTCGGGCCGAGGTGCGTTTTCCGACGACGAACCCGGAAGAGACGATCGGCCGCGTCGTCGCCTTCTTTCGCAAGCAAGAGGAGCGCCATGGCCGCCCCGCGGCTATCGGCATCGGCGCGTTTGGGCCGATTGATCCCAACCCGAAATCCCCGACCTTTGGTTTCATTACCTCGACACCCAAACCCGGCTGGGCCAACGTCGACCTGGCTGGGCGACTGGGTGACGCCTTGAATGTGCCTTTCGGCTTTGACACGGATGTCAACGTCGCCGCACTGGGCGAGTGGCGCTGGGGGATGGGGCGCGGCCTGAGCAACTTCATCTACCTGACCGTCGGCACCGGCATCGGCGGCGGGGTGGTGATCGATGGCCGGCCGGTCCACGGGCTGATTCACCCTGAGCTGGGCCACATTCCGGTGCGGCGCGACCCGACGGCCGACCCATATCCCGGTCGCTGCCCCTATCATGGCGATTGCCTGGAGGGTCTGGCTGCCGGTCCGGCCATCGGCGAGCGCTGGGGCCGTCCCGCGGCCGAGCTTCCACCCGATCATCCGGCATGGGAACTGGAGGCCGGCTATCTGGCGCAGGCCTTGCATGCCTACATCTGCATCCTCTCCCCCGAGCGGATTATTCTCGGCGGCGGGGTCATGGAGCAGCTGCAACTGTTCCCGTCCATCCGCCGGAAAGCCCGCGAATACCTGAACGGTTACGTCCAGTCTCCGGCCATCCTGAGCGACAACGACGACTATATCGTGCCGCCGTTGCTGGGCAATCGCGCGGGGATCGTGGGCGCATTCGTTCAGGCCCAACGCGTCATCGACGACACATATCGTTGATAATTCTTCATCTTATTCGGGATTGATTACCGATTATGCCATTCGTGGATATGTGGATGACCAACCCATGCTGAACCCAATCCTGCCCTTTCTGCAGCGACAAGGCGCGCTGATCCTCGATGGCGGGCTGGCGACTGAATTGGAGCGCCGCGGTTGTGACCTGCGCGATGCCCTTTGGTCGGCCCGATTGTTGATGGACGATCCCGACGTCATTCGGCAGGTTCATTTGGATTATTATTGGGCCGGGGCTGACTGCTGCACCAGCGCCAGCTACCAGGCGACCATTCCCGGGTTCGTTCGGCGGGATATGACAGCCGAAGCCGCACGCGAGTTGATCGCCCTCTCCGTTCGTCTGGTCGTTGAGGCGCGTGATGCGTTCTGGGCGGTGGAGCAAAATCATGCCCGGCGGTTGCGACCGATCGTCGCCGCCAGCGTCGGACCCTATGGCGCGTATCTGGCTGACGGGTCGGAATACACCGGGGCGTACGACCTGGATGAGGATGGTTTGCTCGACTTCCACGTTGAACGGTGGAAGATACTGACCGGCAGCGCGGCCGACATCATGGCTTGCGAGACGATCCCGTCCCTGGCCGAGGCGCGCGCGTTGCTACGGTTGCTCGAGGATACTCCCGACGTCTATGCCTGGTTCAGCTTCAGTTGTCGCGACGGAGAACACATCAGCGACGGCACGCCCATCGCCGAATGCGCCAGGATATTGTCCGGCCAAGAGCGCGTCGCCGCCGTCGGCATCAACTGTACGCCGCCGCGCTACATCCCCGATCTGATTCGCGCGGTGTCGGCCGTGACCGATAAGCCGATCGTCGTCTATCCCAACTCAGGCGAGACGTATGATCCGGTGTCGAAACGCTGGCTGGGTGAATCGATGCCGTCCGAGTTCGGCACGTACAGCCGGGAATGGCGCAAGTTGGGGGCGGGCTTGATCGGCGGTTGTTGTCGCACGACACCGCAGCATATTCGCCAAATTCGCGATCGTTTCAGAAAACAATATCGGCCGGCCGACCCGGCATAACGAGGGGTTTATTATGCTTTGGGGAGAAGTAGCCGCCCTGTTGACGGCCGTCTGCTGGTCTTTCACGGCCGTCTTTTTTAGCTATAGCGGCGCCCGTGCCGGTTCCGATGTCGTCAATCACAGCCGCCTGGTCTTTGCCTTCGGGTTTCTGCTCATCGCTCACCGCATTTTGGAAGGTCAATTCTTCCCCACCGGCGTTGAACCGTTTCGATGGGGTTGGCTGGCCGCGTCCAGTGTGATCGGGCTGGTTTTGGGCGA
>CAYXNH010000192.1:0-5752 GCA_964466135.1 uncultured Ardenticatenaceae bacterium
TGTCACAGCTGACACCGCCGGCCGCCACGCCGATGATCCTGGGTACGACAATCGAGGCTCCTGTTGCAACCGCACCACCTGGATTGCCGGAGTTACCGGGAGGACAACCCGTCGTCCAGCCGACAGCCACCTATGATTCCTCACGTCCTGCCTGGACTATCCTCTATTACTCCGGGACCGATAACGGACAAGCGTCCTTCGTATGGGACGATTTGAACGAGATGGAATCGGCCGGTCTGACTGACCAGGTACGTGTCGTTGCTCAGGTCGACTGGTCGGAGGGGAACCCGACCGGTTACGTCGACACCTTCCGCTACCTGATCGTACCCGATAACGACGACAACCGACTGGCATCAGAGGCCGTCAGTGCGCTGGGTGAGACCAACACGGGCGATCCGACCATCCTGGCCGACTTTCTGGTCTGGGGTATGACCACCTATCCTGCCAACCGTTATGCCCTGATTCTGGGTGATTTCGGCGGAGGATGGCAAGGTTGTTGCTTCGATGAAGTGACCGGCACCGACACTGTAAACGACCGGCTTAGTCTATCCGACATCGATCAGGCGCTGGCTGCAACTTATAATCAAATGGGCGGCATTCAGTTCGAGATCATCGGATTCGCTGCCGGTTTAATGAACCAGATCGATGTGTTGCAGGTCATTCAGCCTTACAGCGCCTACGCTGTCGCCTCAGCTGGATTGATGCCGGGTTCTTCGTGGGATTTCCAGGCGGTGATCACCCAACTCAACGCCAATCCACTGGTCACCGGCCAACAATTTTCCGGCAATCTGGTGACGGCTTACGTCAATTATCAACGTCAAATTGAGAGCGATGAGCATGTTGGCCTGGCGGCCGTCGACCTGTCGAAGGTCCCTGCTTTGACGGCAGCCGTCGAGACCTTGGCAACATCCCTGTCGGATGATCCATCGTTACACGGCGCGATCGCTAGTGATGCTCGTCGCGGGGCACAACGCTACGCAGGGTCGGCGTTAGCAGACGTCGAACGAATCGCGGCCATTGACCTGCAACACGCCGCGGCTCTCATCGCCGAAAACGCGCTTCCTGGCGAACTGCAAAACGCAGCCACAGCCGTCAGCCAGGCTGTCACTGATTCCCTTGTCGCCTATGATCACGGGCAAGGTATCCCCAACGGCCGAGGTATCGCGATCTACTGGCCGGCCAATGCACAGTCGATGGATCCGCTGTATCCCCATTCAAGTCGCCTGCCTGCCTGGGCGGGCTATCTGGCGACGCAAGCCCCGGCTCCAATTCAACAACCATTGGTGACAGTAGACGGCGGCCCGCGCCAATCGGTCAATATCGCCAACCCGGCCCTGATGCGCTCCGAGGTGATAGGTCAGCGTCTGGATGAAGTCGCGCTGGTTGCCGATCAGGAAGCGGCCGACGGGCGGCGCGTTCTCCGGCAATATGAGGTCGTTCAGCCATCCGCATTGACTCTGCCGGGGGGCACGAACACGTCATTATGGATAGATGGCCGCCAGGAGTCGCTGATCGTCTGGGATGCAACGGCCGCCTATCTTGCCGACCAGGTTGGAGCAGGCGACTTCGTGCCGCTGCAGTCAGTCGATCCATCGCCGATCGGAGCCTTATCGGCCGCGAAGGGCGTGTACTGGCGAAATCCGGGGCACAGTATCGATGCGACAGCTGTGTTCAAGCCCGACGCCTCCAATTCGTTCCGACTATGGGCTGCGGCCGAAATCGACGGCGTGCGACTGTTTGGTGAGATCCGGCCAACGGCGGGCGGCGTCTTTCAACCGACTGTGACGATCATGAACCCTGACGGCAGTGTGACCCAAGAGCCGGGTGTCGCCCTGATTTTCGACGAGACAGAAGCCATCTATCGCAGCACTCGTCCGCTCCCCGATGGGCGCTATTCGGTCGGGATCGCGGTTCGCCCGTTGGGCGAATCACCAATCACGGTGACACGACCGCTGACTATCAACCCAGTCGGTGCGCCGGGATTCCGAGCCTTCGTCGACGTGGAAAATAATGTCCAATTCCTCTATCCCTCCAATTGGCTGCCGCCCATCGCCCAGGAAGGTGTCACGTACACCAGCGATGCCGACAACTCCTCTCAACTTCAGGTTCGTTTCTATCCCAACTGGGCAGGCGATGCCACGTCTTTACAAAGTGAAGTTCTGAGCACATTTGGCGAGGTCAGCATCCTTTTACAGGAGCCTGTTACTGTCGGAATCGATCCCGCCGCTGAGGGGATACGCACCGCCTACGGCTACGACAGCGCCGAACAAGGCCCGCGAACGGGTATGTTCCTGTCCTTCATCAAGGATAGCATCGGCTACGTGGTCGATATGGATGCACCGCGAGATCGCGAATCCGACACAATGGCTACCATTGACACCATTGCCGCCAACTGGCAATTCCTGCCCGAACGGTTGGGGTTTGGGCCGGAACAATGGGAGGTGATGAATGTGGCCGAATTTCGCCTGAAGCACCCGGTTGCCTATGATTATCAGGAATTCAATGATTGGCACCGCTTCACGGGTGGCGCGCAGATATTCGTAGCCGCCAGAATTTTGCCGGCTGGAAGAACTCCGGCCGAAGCGATGGCCAGCCTGTTGCAAACGGCTTCGGAAGGCGTGGCCGGATTCACGGCCGGAGAGCCGCAAAGCTTGTTCTTCGCTGGCCATGTGTGGGAGCAAAATATCTTTCGTTATAATGATGCCAGCGGTTCAATCGTTGACGGCATCTTGCTAAGTCGTCGCGATGGCGATCGAGAAATCGCTGTCTGGGCCGAAGCGCCAAGCCCGGCGGACGACATTATGCAAGCGGTCTTTTTCCCTCTGGCCGCCTCCATCGAGCGCACACCGGCCGCCCCTTCCGGTTAATCTCGCTGTTCGACGAATGATGCATTTTTCCTGTCATGATAATCCACCATGGATAATTCCCAGCGTCAAGCCCTTATGGCCGGCGTAAAAGCCGAATTGCCCATCGTCGTGGGCGTCATCCCGTTCGGGATGATCTTCGGCGCCATAGCCGTCACGGCAGGCATCCCGCCTTTACTCGCCCAATCAATGTCGGTCATAATTTTTGCCGGCTCGGCCCAATTCATCGCCGCAGGTCTGATGGGCGTCGGAACGCCTTTACTGGTATTGCTGACGACGACATTCATCGTCAATCTGCGCCACATGCTCTATAGCGCCTCGCTGGCCGAACACGTGCGAGCCCTGCCGCTGCGCTGGAAGTTGCTGCTGGCTTATCTGTTAACAGATGAGGCTTATGCCGTAACGATCCTCCATTACACCGGCGGTGGAGCGCCACTGGCTCTCCGCCACTGGTTCTACCTGGGGGCGGGGCTGGCACTGTGGATATCCTGGCAGGTGACGACCGCGCTGGGCATTCTGTTGGGTGCACGAATCCCGCCAAGCTGGTCGCTGGACTTCGCATTGCCGGTAACATTCATCGCCATCGTAGTGCCGGCGCTGCGCGATCGGCCCCATATCGGCGCGGCCGTCACCGCGGGTGTAACGGCCGTCATCGCTCATGACCTCCCCTACCAATTGGGACTGATGGCAGCCGCGCTGGCCGGCATCCTTGTCGGTCTGACCCTGGAGCGGTTGAATCCTGCTCAGCAAACCGCAACAATCCCGCAAGAGGAATCGGGAGCATGATCGACACGAATCCGGAGATCCTGACAATGGTACTGGCGATCATTGGCATGGGTTTGATCACCTTTTTGATTCGCCTGTCCCTCTTCCTGCTGCCGGAGCGGGTGACACTGGCTCCCTGGATGCTTCGCGCCTTGCGCTACGTGCCCGCGGCCGTGTTATCGGCCATCATCGTACCGGAACTGCTTCTGCCGGGCGGCACTCTTGATATATCGTTGGGCAACGAGCATTTGCTGGCAGGTGCCATGGCAGCCGTGGTGGCCTGGCGAACCAGGAATATATTGCTGACTGTCGGCGTAGGATTGGGGTTGCTGTGGATTTTGCAGGCCTTGTTATGAATATAATCCTTCTTCCCAAGTCCCTTTACCAAATCGCCCCGACGGCGTAAAGTTGGAGGTGTGCAGCGCCAAAACTGCACAGGAGACGCGATGTATAAGACCATACTGGTCCCTCTCGACGGCTCAGAGCTGGCCGAGTCGGTTTTACCACATGTTGAAGAACTGGCGATGCTATTCAAATCGACCGTCGTTCTGCTGCATGTGATGGAGTTACCACACCTTGTCGGGTTGCCCAAAGGGGATATCTATGATTCGCTACCGCAAATGACCCCGGCGGAAGTAAACGATCAGATGGGCGAGGCACGCCACTATCTGGACAGACTGGTCGAACGCATGGATAAAGAGGGCATTTCCGCGCGGGGATTGGTTGAATACGGTCCGGTGGTCACTACGATCATGCGGGTAGCCCGACAGCTCGAGGTCGAACTGATCGCCATGGCCAGCCACGGCCGAGGTGGCTTGACTGACGTCTATTACGGCAGTGTGGCCGGCGGTGTGTTGCAACGGATCGATCGCCCTCTTCTAATCGTTCGCGCCCAATAGCGCCACCTTATTTCACCCAATCCCGTTCAACGGGATCATCTCAATCCACATGAATTTCATGAACGAACCTTCCTGGCTGCAATCCGTCCACCACGATGGCTCCGAGAAATACGTTTCCCGGCTTTTTCCTCGCATGGGCGAGACAGTCAGGCTACGCATCCGAGTCTCATCCACCGCCCCAATCCGCCGAATCATCCTGCGTACCTTTCCCGATGGAGAGCAGGCTTTGACGCCAATGCAGCCGGGAGCCACGCAACCACCGGTGCAATGGTGGGAGATCGACTTACTCATCAACGAACCGGTGACCAACTACCGCTTCATTCTCGACTCGGCCGACGGGTTGTGGCAATATTCGGCCGCTGGACCGACGTCTTTTGTGCCGCTGGACGCGACCGACTTCCGCATCCTGGCCGATTACATCACCCCCGATTGGCTGGAGACAGCCGTTTTCTACCAGATATTTCCCGACCGCTTCGCCAACGGTGACCCGTCAAACGACCCGCAACCCCACGATTATGAGTATCGTGGGCGACATCCTGTCACTTATCCCTGGGAAGCGTCGCCCGATCCTGACCAACCCTTCCCGCTGGTTTTCTATGGCGGCGATTTGGCCGGCATCGAGGCCCGACTCGACTATCTGGCCGATCTGGGCATCAATGCCCTCTATCTGAATCCTGTCTTTCACGCGCTTTCCAACCACAAGTACGACGTGGCTGATTATGACCATGTCGATCCCCACTTCGGCAGCGATGAGGCGCTCATCTCACTGCGCAAAGCGCTCGACGCTCGCGGAATGCGCTACATCCTGGATATCGTACCCAACCACTGTGGCTTCTGGCACCCCTGGTTCCAGAACGCACTGCAAGACCCCAACGCTGAGGAAGCGGAATTCTTCACCTTCCGGCAACATCCGAATGACTATGCGACTTGGCTGGGCGTCTGGTCTCTCCCCAAGCTCAACTACAACAGCTTTGAATTGCGCCGACGTATCTATGAGGCAACCGACGCGGTATTCCGGCGCTGGTTATGTCCCCCCTTCTCGGCCGATGGCTGGCGGGTCGACGTGGCCAATATGCTGGGGAGGCAAGGGCCAACGCAACTGGGGCTGGAGGTTAGCCGCGGCATTCGCCACGCCGTCAAGGAGACTCGACCGGACGCCTACCTCATCGGGGAAAACTTCTTCGACGCCACCAACCAACTGCAGGGTGACCAATGGGATGTCGT
>CAYXNH010000193.1:0-5734 GCA_964466135.1 uncultured Ardenticatenaceae bacterium
CGTTGCGGTATGAGTGATACAGATCCTGCCGCTTCGTTTTTCTCCAAGGGGTTGGGCGTATGGACGACGCCGTTATAATGGTGTGGTATGCGACGTATTCTCGTGGTAGACGATGATCGAGAGGTAGTGCGCCTGATTCGCGCCTATCTGGAGCAGGCGGGCTTCGCAGTGCTGACCGCTTACGATGGCGAGACAGCCATCCACATGCTGCGGCGCGAGCAACCCGACCTCCTCCTGCTCGACCTGATGTTGCCCGGTCGCGACGGCTGGGATATCACCCGCCTCGTGCGGGGCGATCCGGCGCTGGCCCACACCCCAATTATCATGCTGACTGCCCGTGTGGACGACACCGACAAGATCGTCGGCCTGGAATTGGGGGCCGACGACTACGTGACCAAACCCTATAATCCGCGTGAAGTCGTAGCCCGCGTTCGTGCCCGGCTGCGACAGGCAGACGGTGGTGTTGTGTTGGCTGTCCTCCGGACCGGCGACCTGGAACTGGACCCAAGGCGACGTGAGGCGCGGGTCGGCGGCCGCCTTATCGACCTGACACCCACTGAGTTCGCCCTGCTGCAGGTCTTTATGGAACAGCCGGGTTATGTCCTGACCCGCGAGGAGTTGATACGTCGCGGCCTGGGTGTGAACTTCGAAGGCGTGGAACGCACGCTGGACAGCCACATCCGTAACTTGCGCCATAAGCTGGAACCTGACCCGGCTGCACCGGTCTACATCCAGACGGTTTACGGCGTCGGGTATCGCCTGGCCGAGGGGGGCGCATGAACCGGCTATGGATTCGCTTTACTCTGGTGATCATCGGCATCCTGCTGGTGGTGATCATCGTGCCGTTATTCCTGGGGCCGATCTTGTTCAACCGCAGCCCGGGGCCGCCAGACGCCCAGGAAATAGGCGGTTTCTTCAGCAATCTGTCACCCGACGAGCAAGCCATGGTCGAACAACAGATCACGGATGTGATCAAGTCCGTTGCCATGCGTACGTTGATTATCGTCGGCGTGACCGGAATGATCGCCGGTGTCATCCTGAGCCGAATGCTGTCGGCGCCGCTGCAAGCGTTGGCTACCGGCACGCGAGCCATCGCCGGACGCGATCTGAGCCACCGTGTGCCTGTGCGTGGCAGTATCGAAATGCGCATCGTGGCGGAGTCGTTTAATGAGATGGCAGGACAATTGGAGCGATCCGAGGCATCACGGCGGCAACTGTTGGCCGACGTAGCCCACGAGCTACGCAACCCTGTCCATGTTCTGCACGGCAGTTTGCAGGCCATCCTCGACGGCGTCTATCCGCTGAACGAGGAGGAGTTGTCGCGGCTGCTTGGGCAGACGGAGCATCTGGCGCGGATGATCAACGATCTGCATGAACTGTCGCTGGCTGAGGCACACCGACTGCCGCTCCACAAGCAGCCGGTTGATCTGGGTGACCTGACAAAAGACGCCGTGATTCTTTTCCAGCCCCTGGCCGCAGCTCAGGGAATAGACCTGGGCGTTGAGCTACTGGGCACGCCGCCACTTGCCGAGGTCGATCCCGACCGCGTGCGACAGACGCTGCAAAACATGCTGGGCAACGCGCTGCGTCACACACCGACCGGTGGCCACATTCGCGTATCGGTGACAGCCCGCGCAGGTCAGGCTGAAATCGTCGTGGCTGACAGCGGCGGGGGAATCGCTCCGGAGCATCTGCCGCAGGTATTCAACCGGTTTTTTCGCATCGACGGCGCACGCGATCGGGAATCGGGAGGAACCGGGCTGGGGCTGGCCATTGCCCGAGCTATCATTGATTCTCATGGCGGCGCGCTGCGGGCCGAGAGCGCCGGGCTGGGCCACGGCAGCAAGTTTGTGATTACATTGCCGCTGATAGAATAGAATCCGGCAGTTTGGCCCGAATCACCGGCCCCGCCTCATCCTGACCGAGCCGGGCGTCGGGTACCGCCTAGCCGCCTAACGACCGGAGCAGGTCGCTGACCACCGGCAAGGAAATCAGCAACCACAACCCCAGCCCGCACAGGGTCATGAATAGCGCCGGCAACAGCACCGCCAGCCACCACGGAACCCGGGGCGTCATGATCACCTGCCCGTCGATGCCCGGCGCGTCGTCCGGCGACGAATCGGTCGCAACCCGAACCACGAACGGCCACGCCCGGTTGCGGCCGACGGCCGGCTGCTTCATGGGCTGCAAGTAGAAATCGACGATCCCTTTCTGCCCGGGCACGAGCGTGACCTGCTTCCGGGCGTTGTCGGCATACAGCCCACCCCGCGGCGTCTCCACCGTCAGGTAAGCGGTTTGGCTGAAGGGCGTGCGGTTCATCAGGCTGACGCGACAGATGCCCTCCCTGCGTATCTCGCGCGGCTGCATATCCCATTCCAGCCGCCGCGACGGCGTCGGGAATTCGGTCACCAGGCTGACGATGGCCGAATCGGTCTCCGTGGCAAAGACGCTCGCCTCCTGATCGCCAATCGTTGCCGCCGTCCGGCGAAGATCGGCGGCCAGCTCCTCGGCCGATCGATAGCGGTTCTCCGGGCGACGGGCCAGCGCGCGCATGATGACGGACTCGACCGCCACGGGCACCCCGGCATTGACGGCACGCGGGGCGGCGATCAACTCGTACTGATGGGCCTCGATGGCGTGCTCCGGCGAGCGGATGTCCAGCGGCAGCCTGCCCGTGGCCAACTGATAGAGCACTACGCCCAGGGAGTAGATGTCGGAGCGGCCGTCGATGGGCAGATCGAGCACCTGCTCCGGCGACATGTAGGGCAGCGTGCCCATCATCAGCCCGCCCATGGTATCGCCGTCGACTTCGTGCAGCTTGGCCAGGCCGAAGTCGGTCACCATCGCCAGCAGCGGCGGGTCGCCGGGACGAACCGGACGGTCGATGCGTTTGACGAGGATGTTGTCGGGCTTCACGTCGCGGTGGATGACGCCGTGCCGGTGGGCATAGCCGAGGGCGTCGGCGGCCTGGGCGACGAGCGACAGCGTCTCTTCCAGCCGAACCACCTGATTGAGCTTGGCCAGTTGCCGCAAATAAGCCCCCAGGCTGAGGCCGTCGACCAGCTCCATGACGATGTAGAGCAAGCCCCCCTCGCGGCCGAAATGATAGATGCGCACGATAGAGGGATGGTCGAGGCGGGCGGCAGCGCGGGCCTCGTGCAGAAACCGCTCCTGAAACGCCGGATCGCCGGCCAATTCGCCGTGCATGACCTTGACGGCCACCGGCCGCATGAGGTTGACGTCGGTGGCGCGGTAGATGGTACCCATGCCGCCCTCGCCGATGACGCCGTCGATGCGATAATTCTCGATTTGTTGGCCGGGTTGGAGCATGGGGCTAATGATCGCTTACGTTGAGCGGGGAGGCAAGTATGTGATTGACGGGTTTGGCCGGAGAGTCTATAATCATAATTAATAGGTGTATGTGCACGCATGTATGTGCACACATATAGTCGAGGAGCGATCCAATGCCCCAACTACACTTGTACATCCCTGACGACCTAGCCGAGAGAATCCAGCGTGAAGCCCAATCGGCCGACATGAGTGTCTCGCGCTACCTGGCCGAATTAGTTCGGCGCGAGATGTCGCCCGACTGGCCGGAAGGCTACTTTGACGAGGTAGTCGGCGGCTGGGCAGGATCGGCGCTGGAACGGCCGCCGCAAGGCAACCTGGAGCAACGGGAACCGCTGGAGGTGGAGCGATAGCCCCATGTACCTGCTCGACACGAACGCCTGCATCCGCATCCTCAACGGCCAATCCGCGCCGCTGGTCGAACGCCTTCGCCGGGAAACGCCGGCTGAAATCCATCTGTGCGCGGTGGTCAAGGCGGAGTTGATCTACGGCGCTCATCGCAGCGCGCGCCCGGCCGAGAACATGCGGCTGTTGACCCACTTCTTCGCGCCCTACGAATCGCTCCCTTTCGACGACCCCTGTGCCGAAGCCTACGGCCGTATCCGCAGCGACCTGGAGCGCTCGGGAATGGTCATCGGCCCCAACGATCTCATCATCGCCGCCACGGCTGTCGCCCATCGGCTGACGCTGGTAACGGCCAACACCCGCGAATTCAGTCGGGTGGTCAACCTTGAGATCGAGAACTGGGAATTGGCCGATTAAGGCCGTTCGCCCGGAAACCCCCTACTTGTCCACACGACGCCATACCCCATCCTCACCGACGAACACAAACAGGTCGCCGAAAGGGGCGGCCAGGATCGCGCCGTTGACAAAATCCTGGGCCGCGGAGGCGTTGTCGCCGATCTCGGCTGCCGTCACCGCGCCGAGGCTTTCGCCCACCTCGGGATGGTCGCACCAGACGCGGCCGAAGCCCCGCACCGGCGTGGGCGGGCTATTCGCCTCGCCACAGGAGTATTCCGGATCGCCCTCGCGCCACTCATTGGGGAAAGCCGTCCAGCGGCCGTCATTGGTCAGGACATAGATCGTGTCCGTGTCGCCGCGCCACAGCATCTGCCCGCCCTCGAACGAGGCATAGGCGGTGTTGATGGCCGCCGCGCCGGGGGTGATGGGGCAGCCGAGTTCATCGGGGTTCCAGGCGGCGGTCAGGCCGGGCTGGGCGGCATACCCGCAGGGGGTTGGAGGAGGCTCCGGCGTTGCCGCAGGCGGGACGGCCGTGCTGGTCGATGGCGCGAGCGTTGTTATTACAGCGGGCGGCAACAAAGCTGTCGGGGCAAGGGTGGGGATGGCTTCCGACGGCGGTCGCGAGCAGGTGGCGAGACTCAGAAGGAGCGCCAGGATGAACAGGTTTGTATCAAAGATTATGCGGAGCACGCCGTCAACCTAACGCGCCTTGCGCACAGCTTCGATGGCTTCGTCTACATAGTCTTCTACGGTGGCTGGTTTTTCAGACATGGGCCAATTATCAATGATATCAGCCTTCTCCGTCAACCACCCGGAACCTAACTCATCTCCGCCAACAACCCCACCCGCTCGTTAAACCGCTCGGTCAGCTTGTCAATCTCCGCGTCCAGACCGTGCAGGCCGGTCCAATAGGTCGGGTCGTACCATTGCGCGTTCAGCTCATCCGACGTCTTGCCTTGCTGCTCCACCCAGGTGTAGTACTTCAGATTGTGGATGCGCTTGCGCTCGGTGTAGGTCAACTCGATCAGATTATTGGTCGTCTCGCCCAGCAGGTAGCGATGGTAGATGCCCGCCGCGTCCGGCATGGTCAGCGGGCCTTTCAGCTCCACCTCTTCCTCAACGCGGCTGCCGTACATCTCCATCGAATCGGTGGCGATGGTCATGAGGACGTCGTTCGGCCCCATCTCGTAATACTTGGCCATCTTGATGGCCGACAGCACGTTGGCGATGCCGGAGATGCCCAGCAGCGGCAATTGCGCGATCATCCCGGCCGAAACGCCCAGCCCGGCCAGGAAGTCCTTGCCGATCTCCTCGTTGAACAGGCGCATGATGCCGATGGCGGCGTTGTCGTCGATGGCCACGACCATATCGGTGTTCCTGACATTGTGGACCCAGGGCACGTGCTTGTCGCCGATACCCTCGATTCGGTGCGCGCCGAAACCGTTGTTGAGCAGTGTGGGGCATTGCAGCGCCTCGCTGGCGCAGATCACGCTGTGGGGATACTGCTCCTTCAGGTAGTCGCCGCTGGCGATGGTGCCGGCCGAGCCGGTGGTCGAAGCCAGACCGCGATAGACATCGCCCGGCCCCATGACCGACTTGAGGATCTCGTGCATCGCCGGGCCGGTGACGCTGTAATGCCACAGGT
>CAYXNH010000194.1:0-5713 GCA_964466135.1 uncultured Ardenticatenaceae bacterium
GCCGCCGCCCAGACGCATCACCGTCTATCTGAGCACGGCCGACGCCGATACCCGGCACATGATATGGCATTCCATCAACGGCGACGCCCGTCCCACGCGCCGGGAATAAGGCCGGAACCACTGTTCGCGCGTTCATGAGAACACAGGTATATTAGAGGGCCATGAACGAATCCGAAGCGCTTCTCATCGTCGAACGTGGCCCGGTTCCCACGACCCAGATCCCCCTGCAAAGCGATCAAATGACCGTCGGACGCAGCGCCGGCAATGATATCGTCCTGGCCGACCCGGAAGTCTCGCGACGCCATATACGGATCATTCGACGCGGGGACGGATTCGCCATCGAGGACATAGGCAGCACCAACGGGACTTTCGTCAACGGTCAGCGCATCAGTCACCTGACTCTCTTGCAGGATGGGGATGCCATCGATTTGGGCGATACCGTGCGGCTGAGGTTCATGTCTCTGGGGCAACCAACGGCCGACCCCTCCGTTGATCTGACGGACAACCCCACCCAGATGGTCGCGCAACCCCCGCAATTCGATGTCGAACAGATAGCACCGTCCCATCCGGTGACACCACACGATCCGCCGGCGATCTCGCGCCCGCCTTACCCGCCCAAATACAGGCCGCAGACCCCTCCACCCGCCGTCGACGTCGCCATGGCTCCGCCCGAATTCATTGTGGACGAGCCGCCATCCCGCGGTCATGGCCTTATGATTGGCTGTGGGCTGCTGGTGGCATTATTGCTCGTCTGCGCCGGAACATTTCTAATCCTCGACGCCTACGAACAAGGGCGGCTGCTCTATTGCGGCCCCCTGTCGCCCTTCTTCGAGGTTCTCTTCGGCCCGCTCGGCTTCGCCCCTGTTTGCCCATAGAGATCGTCGATTCCTTCCTTCATCCCCCATACGATCAGCCATAAACCCCTTGCGGCCACCGGATTGAATTCCCGCTTCCTATTTTCCCCTTGCTCGTCACCAGATCAGCGTTAAAAAAAGATCATCGATAAAATGTAAAAAGATCCCGATAGGTTGATAGGCCTATTGACTTAGGGAAATTACTGTTGTATTGTTGCAATATGTTGTAGTATCCCGCATGACGAGTTCTCTTAAGGATCAAATCTCAATTGGTAATTGAGGCCTTCAAAGTCAGCGGCGGTCAATATGAACAAAGACACTTTATTGGAAAACTACTCTGATGTCGATCAAGTCAGCAAGCGCCTGGGCATACATCCTGAATCGGTCAGGCGCCTAATAAGGGATGGCAAGTTACCGGCCATAAAATTTGGAAACAAATGGCTGGTTGAACGTTCAATATTGGAACAGTTTGCCAGTGGTTATGACGGGCGACCGGGAAACAAGGCGACTCTATTCTAGATAACCGGTCATTTTACCCGTCCAGTGTCTTTATTCAGCAGGGAAGGAAGGAAAAAGAGGATGCAACAGACAACGAAATCGGATAGCACCGCCAGCATCCGCGTTGTGGGCGTAGGTGGAGCGGGAAGCAACGCGGTCAATCGCATGATCACCGAAGGGCTGAAAGATGTTGACTTCATTGCCGTCAACACCGACAACCAGGCCCTGCAACGGTCAGACGCACCGGTACGAGTCCGTATCGGCGATAAACTAACCAGAGGGCTGGGTGCCGGGGGCTTCCCCGATCAGGGAGAAAAAGCGGCCGGGGAATCACTGGAGGAGATCAATACCGTGCTCCAGAATTCCGATATGGTCTTTGTCACCGCCGGAATGGGCGGCGGCACAGGAACCGGAGCCGCGCCGGTTGTCGCCCGAGTGGCCCGCGAGCTTGGGGCGCTCACCATCGGCGTCGTCACCCGTCCCTTCCATTTTGAGGGCAGCAAACGCGCCGCGGCGGCCGAACGAGGCATCGAACAACTCCAGAAACATGTCGACACCCTGATCGTCATACCCAACGACCGGCTGCTGGACATCACCGACAAACGCATGCCGCTGGATCAATCGTTCCAGTTGGCCGACGATGTGCTCCGTCAGGGCATCCAGGGCATCACGGAACTGATCACCACACCCGGACTGATCAACCTCGACTTCGCCGACGTGAAGACGATCATGACCCAGGGCGGAGCGGCCTTGATGGCTGTCGGCCGTGGCTCCGGCGAGGACCGCGCGCGAATCGCCGCCGAGCAAGCCATTAGCTCCCATCTGCTGGACGTCACCATCGACGGCGCGCAAGGGGTGCTGTTTAACATCACCGGCGGGTCCACGCTGAGCCTCTACGAGGTGAACCAGGCGGCCGAAGTCATTCGTGAAACGACCCACCCCGACGCCAACGTTATCTTTGGCGCGGTCATCGACGAGTCTCTGGGCGACGAGATCCGCATCACCGTTATCGCCACCCGCTTCGACCACGTTCACATGCGGCGGCAAATGATGCAGCGTAACGATACCGGCCTGTTCGAGACGGCCGCCCGACAGGCTATGGCGCCGGCGCGCCCGGAACGCCCGGTGGAAAACCGCCCCGTACACGAGGAGGAGCCGGCTGCCGAGGAACTGGTGCCGCGCTTCGCCCCCGGTAATCTCGAAGTACCCGCTTTCCTTCGACGAAAGTAACGCTTACCGACCGTCCGGCGTTACCTCGCCCGGACGTATGAAACGCTTGCTCGCAGGCTACATCCCCTCTCTGCAGCTCCCCCTGTTTCGCAGGACAGGGGGAGCACCTTTTTATCCGCCGCTTTCCAGCAAGGTGAATTGCGAGCCGCCCGACACCCAGCAGTTCGAGCCGTCGGCCTCCGGCGGGCATTGAATTCGCCACCAACCGCTGGCCGGGTCTCGGCCGATGACCGTCACCCGTTCGTCCTTCAGCAAAAACCCAACCCGATCGAAGCGCACACCGGGGCCGGAGCGGACGTTCAAATCGACCAGAATACGAAGGGTGCCCTGGGCCTCAACAGGCGCGAATTCGGGGGACAGCGTGGCCGTCGGCGCCAAACCGGGCAGCTCCTCCGGTGCCTCGGCCGTCGCGGGGGATGTCGCCGGAATGGGCGGTGGCGGCAATGATGAGTCGGGACGCCCGGCAAAGGCGTTACAAGCCAAAGACACCAGCGCCAGCAATAGCACTCCCAACCCGATCATAGTCCGATCACCCATACAAATACCTCAATCTTCTCCGCTTTTATTATCCCCAACCCATTATAGTCCAATCAGCCTCATCGCACCTTCCGTCGCCCCTCCGCGATCCCTCGGCTATAATCCCTGTCGAGTAAGGAATATCAAACCATGAGTTTTCGCCAATTCATCGAACACGCGGCCGCCGCCGGCGATCTGACCACCATCGATCTGGCGGTTGATACCACCTACGAAGTCGCCAATGTCGCCCACGCGCTGGAAGGTCGGGTGGTCCTTTTTAATCAGATCCTGGATTATCCGGGATGGCGCATCTGCTCCGGGGTATGTTCAGACCGTCGCTACTTCAGCGCTGCCCTGGGCGTCCCCGTTCCCGGCTTGCTCCACCACCTGGCCGACGCAATCGCCCACCCGGTCCAGCCTCCTGTCGTAGATGTCGCTCCCTGTCAGGAAGTGGTCATCGAAAACGTCGACCTGAACCGGCTGCCGATCCTGTTCCACCTGCCGGAGGATGGCGGGCATTACGTCGCCAGCAATGTCGTGATCATCAACGATCCCGAGCTGGGCCGCAACATGTGTTATCACCGGCTCCTGCGTCTGGATGAAAGGCGGTTCGCCGCCCGAATCGTCGAAAATCGGGGCACCTACAACGCCATGCAAAAGACCGACGGCGACCTGCCGGTAGCCATCTGCATCGGCGTCTCGCTGGGTGTCCATTTGGCCGCCTCGATGTCGCCGCCGCCCGACATCGACGAACTGTCGGTGGCCCACGCGCTGTCCCCCACCCCGTTGGTCAAATGCCTCACCAATGATCTGTACGTGCCGGCTGACGCCGAGATCGTCCTGGAAGGGCGCATCACCAAGCAGCTCCACATCGAAGGACCGTTCATGGACCTGACGGAGACGATGGACGCCACCCGGATGCAGCCGATCATCGAGATCGACCTCATCACCCATCGGACGGATCCAATCTATCACGCCCTGCTGCCGGGCGGCCTGGAGCACAAGTTGTTGATGGGCATGCCCAAGGAGCCGACGATCTTCGCCGCAGTCAACGAGGTCGCGCGCTGCACAGGCGTGGCGATTACTCCAGGAGGCACGTCGTGGCTTCATGCCGTCGTGCAAATCGACAAGCACGGGCCGGACGACGGCCGCCTGGCCATCGAAGCCGCCTTCAAGGGTCACGGGTCGCTGAAGCATGTGTGGATCGTCGATACCGACATCGACATCTATGACCCGGCTCAGGTCGAATGGGCGATGGCGACGCGTTTTCAGGCAGATCGCGATCTGTATGTTTATGCGAATCAACCCGGCAGTTCGCTCGACCCGTCCGGCATCCACGTGCCTGGCGCGAAAAGCAGGACGGCCAAAATGGGCCTCGACTGCACCATCCCCTGGGGCGTTGATCGCGCTCCGTTCGTGCGCGCCCGTTATGGTCAGGTCGACCTGCAAGACTATATTTAAGCGGCCGAAGGCCGTCCATCTCAACACAAGCACCCTCTCATGAACGAATCACACACAATCCGGTTAACCGATGATCAGCGCGCCATGCTGGCCGGCGAGCATGGCCGGGCGCGGCAAATGGGCATGCGGCTGTTGCTCGACCTGGCGGCGATGGCCGGGGCCGAGCGTCTCGTTCCCATCGCCAGCGCCCATCTTTCGGGCGTCTCGCCGCTCACCGGCGGCCTGGGGCTGCGTCAGTTTCTGGCCCGGCTGGCGGATGATCCCGGCCAGGGCGTGGCTATTCCTACAACGTTAAACGCCGCCGGTTGCGACGAGAATCAATTCCCGGCCATGCGAATCGTGGAGCCGAACTTTCTCGACCATCATCACGAGATCGTCGCCTCCTACGCCCGGCTTGGCGTGCGAACCATCCAATCGTGCGTGCCCTACGAATGGGAGGATGTCCAGCCCACGCTGACGCCCGACAAGCCCGCTGCCTGGGCCGAATCCAACGCCATCTGTTTCGCCAACTCCTACTGCGGCATGCGCACCAATCGCGAGTCGGGCCTGTCGGCGCTGGCTTGTGCCCTGACTGGTCACGCGCCGGACTATGGCTTGCTCAACGACGAGGCGCGACGGCCGAACCTGCTCGTGCGAGTGACGACCCGTCTGGACGATCCCACCGATTTCTCCCTCCTCGGCGACTGGATCGGCAAGCAACAGCGCCCGCAATGGCGGATGCCCTTCGGCCCCATCCCGGCCATCACCGGCCTGCCGGCCGAGATAAGCCACGAACAGCGCAAAGCCCTGAGCGCGGCCGCGGCCAATTATGGAAGCCCCCTGCTCTACATCCGCGACAAGGACGACCTGCCGGAGGGGAATTACCAGGACGAGCTTATTTTCGGCGAGGCGGAATTGAGCGGTCGCTACGACGACCTGCGGCCGCGTTCACCCGTGTCCCTCGTGGTCCTGGGTTGCCCCCAGGCGTCAATCGGCGAGCTGCGGGCCATTGCGGGTTTGCTGCGCGGCCGCCGGGTCACGGCCGATCCATCCTTCCCCGGAGAACCGCCGCCCTTGTGGGTGTTCACCTCGGCCGCGGCCAAAGCCATCGCCGAGCGAGCCGGGTTGGCGGACATCATCCGCCTCGTGCGCGTGGATTTCGTCAACGCGCGCGT
>CAYXNH010000195.1:0-5672 GCA_964466135.1 uncultured Ardenticatenaceae bacterium
TAGAGCGGGGGACTCATAAGCCCTAGGTCGATGGTTCAAATCCATCTGGCACCACTCAAAACTCCCCCACCGAGAATCGCCTTATCGCCCGAACCCGCGCGCCTGCCAGGCGGCATAGAGCAGAATGGAGCCGGCCACGGCCGCGTTGAGCGATTCGACCTGCCCCCGCATGGGCAGGCGAATGATAAAGTCACACCGTTCATGCACCAGACGGCGTAGTCCCTCCCCCTCGTGGCCGACGACGATGCCCAAGGGCATATCGAGGTCGATGCTGCCCAATTCACGCGCGTCCTCGTCCATGTCCATGCCCGCCAACCAGACGCCCGACGCCTTCAACGCGCGCATCGTCTGCACCAGATTGGTCACCTTGGCGATGAGCAAATGTTCGGTCGCGCCCGCGGCATACTGGACGACGGACGGGGTGATCTCCGGCGCGCGCCGGTCTTGCAGGATGATGCCGTGGACGCCGCAAGCCTCGGCCGTGCGCAGAAGCGTGCCGATGTTTTGCGGGCCGTGGAGCAAATCGAGCAACAACAGGAGGGGCTTCTCGCTCCGCCGCTCGGCCAGCCCCAGCATCTCGTCCACATCAGCATAGGGATAAGACCCGACCTCGAGCAACACGCCCTGATGTTTGGCGTCGGCTCCAAACCGTTGAGCCAGCCGGTCGAGCGCAGGCTTGTCCTCGGTCGAGACAGGCACCTTCGCGGCGCGCGCTGCCTCCAGTATCGGCCGAAGTTCGCGGTCGTCGGCGCGATTGCCTTTCGGCCGCTCGACGTGCAGCCGATAGATCGTCCGTCGCCCGGCCCGAAGAGCCTCCAGGACGGGATGGCGGCGGGTCAGCGCTTCAGCCGAGTTTCCAGATGGTGCCATCGGCCCGATCTTCCAGCACGACGTTCAGTTCCTTCAGCCGATCGCGGATGGTGTCGGCCGCCGCCCAATCCTTGTTGGCCCGCGCCCGATTGCGCAAGTCGATCAGCAAACGCACCAGACCGTCCTCACGCTCGGCGTCGGCCCCCGCTTCCTCGCGCTCCGGCACAACGCCCAATATCTCGCCGCCCAACTCACGGAACAGCGCATCGATGGCCGCCAACGTGCCTTGCGTCTGAGGGCCGCCCTCATTGATCAACGTATTGACCTGTCGCGTCAGGTCCTGCAACACAGCCAGCCCGCCGGGGGCATTGAAATCGTCGTCCATCCGCTCCAGAAATTGCTCGCGGGCGGCCGCCAGCATGGCCGCAGCCTCGGAAGAGACATCGCCCGGTTCAGCCTGTCGCAATTGCTCGCGGGTCAGACTGACCGCGCCCCAGATGCGCTGCCAGCCCTTAAACGCCGCCTCGACCGCCTCATCAGAAAAGTCGATGGGGTTGCTGTAGTGGCTGGACAGCACAAAATAGCGAATCGCCTCGCCTCGCCAGCGCTTCAGCGCGTCGCGGATGGTCAGGGTATTGCCCAGACTCCTGCTCATCTTGACGCCGTCGAGGGTCAGGGAGCCGGTCAGCATCCAGTAGCGCGCGAAAGGCTCCCCGTGGGCGGCCTCGCTCTGGGCGATCTCGCATTCGTTGTGGGGGAATATATTCTCAAGACCGCCGCCGTGGATGTCGAACGTATCGCCCAGGTATTTGGCGGACATGGCCGAGCATTCGATGTGCCAGCCGGGGAAGCCGTCGCTCCACGGGCTGGCCCAGCGCAGGATGTGTTCGGGTTCGGCCTTCTTCCACAGGGCGAAATCAGCCGGATGACGCTTGTCCTCGCGCACCGCCACACGCGCGCCCTCTTCCAGCTCCTCCACGACGCGGCCGCTCAACTTGCCATATTCCGGGAATGACGCGACGCTGAAGTAGACCGAGCCGTCCTGGACATAGGCGTGGCCGGCCTCGATCAATCGCTCGATCATGGCGATCTGCTCCGGGATGTGGCCGCTGGCCCGCGGGCTGATATCCGGCCGGCGAACGCCCAGCGCGTCCATGTCGGCAAAATAGGCGCGAGTATAAGTCTCGACGACCTGCATCGGCAGCGCCGAAGTCTGCCGGGCCTTCTTCAGGATGCGATCTTCGCCCGTGTCAAGCATATGGCCGACGTCGGTGATGTTCTGGACATACAGTACTTCGTAGCCCAGGAAACGCAGATAGCGCACGACCACATCGAAGCTGACATAGGTCTTGGCGTGCCCGATATGGGAAAAACTATAGACCGTGGGGCCGCAGACGTAGATATTGACTTTGCCGGGGGTCAACGGCACGAACTCTTCCTTCTGCCGCGATAGCACATTATAGATTCTGAGCGACATGCTTCACTCCACTGATTTTCAAAAGGCATCTTTCTGATTATAGCTTGGCGAAGATCATTCGCCCAGCCGTTGTCTGCAAGACTTTGGTCACCACCACGTTCTCGGTGCGATTCAATACCCGCAGGCCGTCTTCGACCACGACCATCGTACCGTCATCCAGATAGCCGACGCCCTGGCCGTACTCCTTGCCCTCCTGGATGATCGTCACTCTCAACTCCTCGCCGGGCAAGAGCGACGCCTTGACCGCGTTGGCCAGGTCGTTGATATTGAGAACGGTAATGCCCTGCAACTCGGCGACCTTGTTCAAATTATAGTCATTGGTCATGATGGGACAGTTCAGTTGCCGGGCCAGAAGCACCAGCTTGCTGTCGGCGTCGCGCGCCTGGTGTGGATCCATATCGGTGATGCGTACCGGGACGGGCGATTCGTTTTGCAGCATCCCCAGGATATCCAACCCCCGTCGGCCGCGATTGCGGCGTAAACTGTCGGCGCTGTCGGCGATGTGCTGCAATTCCTTGAGGACGAAATTGGGCACCAGCAGCGTCTGGCGAATGAAGCCGGTGCGACCGATGTCCAGGATGCGACCATCGATGATGACACTGGTGTCGAGCAGGATGACGTTGGCGTCCTCCTTCTCCTCGACCACGGCGATGGCCTTGTCATTGCCGCGCGGCAGGCGAATGCCGCCGGCGAATTCGCGCAGGTCGCGATAGCGATTCATCATCAGCACCGCGCCTAAATAGCAAAAGCCGAGAGCCGTGGCCAGCGGCAAAATCTCCTTGAGCGGCGACGGCAGTTGCGACAGGGGGATGGCGAACAGTGCCGCAGCGATTAGCCCCAGAAAGACGCCGATCAGCAGGGCGACCAGTCGCTCCAGCGGCATGGCCGACAGGACCTGACGAACGTGGCTGATCGGCCGCACGGTCAGGTGAGGGGTGAACAGAAAGCCCAACACCGCCCCCAGGATTCCCCCACCCACGCCAAAAGCGATGCCGTAGCGCAGCGGGTCGAGGTTCAACATGTTGGCCGCCTGGACGCCGACAATGGCCAGCGCGGTGGCCAGCACCACCGCCCCGATGAGTCTCGCGATGAATTCGATACGTGATGATCCCATGATGAATAAATGCTCCCGAAATAAAATGAATGATTGTTAACCTGCCCAAAATAAATGAACTGCCCCGCAAAATAAAAAATGGCGAATGCTTTCAACGCATCCACCATTCAAAATCAGATCAGCCGGCCATCTCCGTGGCCGGTCGTTGCAGGTCTATCGACAGGTTACGCGATCAGTCGTCGTCAACGCATATTCGTGGCGGGCCGCCGGGAGAAAACCATGACCGGCGTCGGCGAGAGAACCGAATCAACGAGATAAACCATACGCGCACTAATAAAGAATTAGGCCTGCAAATAAGATAAATGAATGAAGGATAATGCTGAGATAGTAGCATAGCGCTTTGGAATGGGCAACCGGTCGGTTGTCCCGCTCGTACAAGATATGCATTCCCGCCCGGCTTCCCGACCATTCCCGATACCTTCCCGATCGCCCGGGACAATCGGACGCTATGCTCTTCCTCAGATGGACTTTCGTGCCCATCAATTCAAACCCTTTTAAGGAGTAGATCATGCAGCATACAAACCGTTTCAATCACAGAACCTGGTCGATCCTGGCCCTGGTCGTCATCGCCGTGCTGGCGCTGGCGGCCGCTTGTTCGGGTTCGGGCGCGCAGCAAGCCGCCGCGCCGGCGCCGACGGCCGCGCCGCCCACCGCTGTACCGCCCACCGAGGCCCCGGCCAAGGCAGAAATCCCGGTCGTCACCATCGAGGCCAAAGATGGCGCCTTGAACGTGCCCGAAGTCGTCCCCGGAGGCATCGTCCGAATTGACGTCACCAACACCGGCAGCGCCCCTGCCGCGGTGGGCCTACTGCGGATAAAAGAAGGCCACACCCGGCAGGAATTGAATGAGTTCAAGGCCGTGGCTGATGCCAACCCCGAAGCGTTCTTCGGCCTTTTTGAACTGGCAGATATGATCCACGGCGTTCAGGACGTTGCTCCCGGCACGACGAGCAGTTTCCATGTCGACCTGCGCACGGGCGATTTCATCCTGAGCGACGACGCCAACCCGGCCAACGACCTGACCTTCTTCACGGCCAATGAAATCGTCGGTACGACCGAGCCGGAGGCGGCCGTCACAGTCGATATGGTCGACTTCGCCTATGCCATGCCCGACACGGTGCCGGGCCAGGGGTTGTGGGAGTTCGTCAATTCCGGCGACCAGTGGCATCTGGCGGCCCTGACGACATACAATCCCGACGTGACACCGGAACAGCTGCTGGGGCTGTTCAGCGAGGAAGGCGGACCGCCGCCGGCCGACGCCCCGGTTCAGGTAATGGGCGGCTTGCCGCCGATGTCGCCGGGTGAGCGGGTGTGGGTTGAGATGGACTTGCAGCCGGGCCAGCATCAGTTGGTCTGCCCATTGCCGGACCTCGCAGCCATGGCCGCGGGCGAAGAGCCGATGCCGCACCTGTTGCATGGCATGGTGCATATGTTTACGGTTGAGAACTAGCCAGTATCCAGTATATTGAGACCTGACAGGTGGGCGCATCCGGGTACTTGCCCAATCGGCAGCTTGATCGCACCCACCTGTCAGGTCTGGGAGTATAGCCATGAACCATTCACCTCTTTACAAAACAGCCATCATTCTGTTCGCGCTCCTTTGCGTACTCACCGTTGTGACGTTCATACCCGCGTTGCTGGGCGGCCCTGATAATCAGAGTGCGGTCGCCGGAATTCCCCAGGTAATCATCATCTTCGCCACGCTGGTATCTGTGGCTGGTCTCGTTGCCGCTTATGGCGCCTGGCAGGGGCAGAAATGGGGCAAATGGCTGGTGATTATCCTCTCGGCCGTCAACGGGTTGAGCGCGTTGCCCGGCGTCACGGCCGCGCCGAGCGATTTTGCGCGTATTTCAGCCATCGTCACCGTTTTGGTTTCCGTTTTCGTCATCGTCGTTCTGTTGCTCCGGCCGAAGATAATCGCATCATAAGATCGGCCGTGGAATAGAAACCGGGTTTTTCCGATTAGAAACCGAGTTTTTTCCGAAAAACTCGGTTTCTACAGGTTGATTTCCTACATAAATTACATCATGAACCATTCACCACTTTACAAAACAGCCGTCATCCTGTTCGCGCTCTTGTCGCTGTTCAACGTCGTGGCGACCGTGCCCCCGCTGTTGGGCGGCCCGGAAAATCAGGGCTTTGCCGCCGGCATCCCTCAGGCAGTCATCCTACTGGCCGCCGTGGGTGGTGTGGCCGGTCTCTTCGCCGCCTACGGTGCCTGGCAAGGGAAGAAATGGGGCGTCTGGCTGACCCTTTTTCTCTGCGCCGTCG
>CAYXNH010000196.1:0-5651 GCA_964466135.1 uncultured Ardenticatenaceae bacterium
TCATTCGTCATTCGTCATTCGTCATTCGTCATTCGTCATTCGTCATTCGTCATTGGGAAGTCATGATATGTCCGGTTCACTAGCGATGCAGGGTTTTGCCGGCTTTCCCGATGGAAAGCAACGGCTCACGCTCGTCCCGAATCTCTTCTTCAGCGACCTGCTGCCCGCAATCGACAATCTGGCCGAGCTGAAGGTGACGCTCTATGCCTTCTGGGCGTTGGGGCGGCGCGAGGGAGAGCTGCGCTACCTGCGATTGCCGGACTTCATGAACGATCCCGTCCTGCTGAAGGCGATGGGCGAGTCGAACATCCAGTCGGGCGTCGAGATGCTGCTGGACGGCATCGAGCGCGCCGTGGCTCGCGGCACATTTCTGCAAGTCACGGTGGAGGGGGCCGGCGGGCAGATGGAGCTGTATTTCCTGAATACAGAGCGGGGTCGGGCGGCCGTCGAAGGCATCAGCCGCGGCGAGTGGCGGCCGTCGCCCGACGACGAGGAGCCGATCACCCTGCTGGTGGAGCGGCCCAATATATTCGTCCTTTATGAACAAAACATCGGCGCACTGACGCCGATGATCGCCGAAGAGTTACGCGAGGCGGAGCAAACCTACTCGCCTCAATGGATCGAGGAAGCCATCCGGCTGGCGGTCACCAATAACGTGCGTCGCTGGCGCTATGTCCAGAGCATTCTGGAGCGCTGGCGGCAGGAAGGAAAGCAAGATGCGCTCGGCCAACGAGATTCTCAACGGGACCTCAAACGGCAAGTCCCGCCCGAATATGACGACATCGTCAAACGCTAACCCCGATGGTGACCGTCGGGACGAAGGCGGCCATCGCAACGATGGCGGCATCGGCCGGCCGGACTGCCCCCACTGCGGCGGCCTGGGGTACGTCCTGCCCGCCGTGGGGCCGGACGAGCCGGGCTTTGGTCGTGCCGTGGTCTGTGTCTGCCGCGCGGCCGATCTGGAGAGCAAGCGCCTCCGGGACGTCATTGGCGTCAGCCAGGCGGGCATGCTGGAGGAGATGACTTTCGACAGCTTCATGACCGATCCCGGCGGCCTGACGGCAGCCGAAAAAAACAGTCTGAAGATGGCTCGACGCGAGGCCGAGGCCTTCGCCGAGAACCCGGCGGGCTGGTTGCTGTTGCGCGGCGGCTACGGCTGCGGCAAGACCCATTTGGCGGCGGCCGTCGCCAACTATCGCCTGCAACATGGTCAGGTGGTGCTCTTCCTGACCGCGCCCGATTTGCTCGATCATCTGCGGGCCACCTTCGGCCCCGATTCGGCCGTCAGCTATGACGACCGATTCGAACAGGTCCGCAACGCGCCGCTGCTCATCCTCGACGACTTTGGCGCGCAAAGCAACACCGCCTGGGCCGACGAAAAATTCTATCAGATCATCAACCATCGCTATGTCCTGCGCCTGCCGACAGTCATCACCACCAACCTCGATGAGGAGGATTTCGAGCCACGTTTGCGCTCGCGCCTGGGGCATGTCGGCAATCAGGGCGTGGTGAAACTGGTGGAGATCAGCTCGCGCGATTTCCGTCACGGCACGCATCTGTCCGACCTGTCGACGCTGAATCTCCATGCCGACAAGACCTTCAATACGTTCGATCTTCGCGAGACCGAGCTGCCGAAGGCGCAAGCCGATAACCTGCGGCGGGCGCTGGAATTGGCCGTGGCTTTTGCCGACCAGCCGGCCGGTTGGCTGGTGTTTAACAGTGTGGCTTACGCTAACGGCAAGACTCATCTGGCGGCGGCCATCGCCAACTATGTGGCCGATGACGGCGAGCCGGTGCTGTTTGTGGTTGTGCCCGACCTGCTGGACTATCTGCGGGCGTCCTTCAGTCCCAGCAGCCAAAGCCGGCTGGACAAGCGATTTGATGAGGTCAAGCGCGCGCCGCTGCTGGTGCTGGACGATTTGGGCACGGAGAGCGCCACGGCCTGGGCGCGCGAGAAGCTCTATCAGCTCTTTAACTATCGCTATAACGCGCAACTACCGACGGTGATCACCACGGCCGTGCCCATTGAGCAGATCGATCCGCGTCTGGCGTCACGGATGCTGGACGGCCGCCGCTGCACGTTCTTCGTGCTGGAGGCCCCCAGCTATCGCGGAAAGGGCAAGCAAAAGCCAAGAAGACGATAGAGGCGCGCTCCCCATTCGTCATTCGTCATTCGTCATTCGTAATTCGTCATTCCCCTAGTGTGACAGGATCACCCAGTTCGGCCCGCGCATTTCCAGCACCAGACTGGTCAGCCGGTTCTGCGGGGGCTGGGTAGCGACGGCCTGGGCTTTGTCGCCCATCAGATCGACCTGTTGCAGCACATAGCCGTATTCGGCCGCCGCCCGCACGATCCCCAGATAGCTCGTGGCCATCGGGTCGATGATCGCGCCGTTGTTGTCGAGAATATTGGCGACGCTGTCGAGGATGACGTTGGCCTTGTCGTAGCGGCCCTGTCGCAGGGCGGCGTCGGCCGCGGCCAGCATCACTTCCAGCATGATGTTGATCTCTTCTTCCGGTCGCCGCGTCAGGTCGGCCGGGTTGCCGAACTCGCGCACTTGCGTCGGATGGGGCAGCCAGGCGCTCAGGTAGTGGGCCGTCGGGTCGTACATCTCCTGATAGCGCCGAGCCACGTTGTAGTAGCGGATCGTCGTCCGCAAGTCCTCTACCACAGCCGGGTCGGGCGGGGCGCTTTGCAGCATGTTCAGCCATTCGGCCTCGAGTTGGGCCAATGAAGCTCCGTAGTAGTGCTGCAGGTTGACATCGACGGCGTCGGCCGGCGTCGGCCCGTCTCCGGCCGAAATATCGCTGTAGAATTCCCTGAAGGTGTTCCAGCCGGAGCGGTCGATGAGATAGGTGATGAACCCCGCCGCCTCCAGATAGCCGATCTCGTGCTGGATGGGATAGAAATCGTTGATGAGCGTGGCCAGTGGCACATATTGGTTCAAGGCCACCAGCGCGGCCGAACGTTTGGTCAGGTCTTCCGGCTTGTAATGGCCGCCACTGACCCACACCGCCAGGCCTTCGGCCAAAAACGACAGACGGCGCGGGGCAAACTGCTGGTCGAGGATGTGGGTGGCCTCATGGACGAGCAGCTCGTAGATGCCGCCGCCCGCATAGCGCCGGTCGACGTAGGAGACGACGATGTCCGTGCCGGCAAAACCGCCCTGGCCCACGACGCGGTCGATGAAGTAGACATGGAGCTTCTGGCTGGGCTGCACCGAGAGCCGGTTGGCCGCCTGCTGCACGGCCGACTCCAGCAGCGGAGCCAGCGACGGCAGATCGCGGGCCGCGGCCGTGTCACTGACGACGTGGATGAAGCAGCAGTCGATCTCCTTTGTCTGCCAGCCGGCGGCGGCATCGCGGGCCGCCTGTCCGGTGGGGATGTTCACCGTGGCGGTGATGACGGTGGCGTTGTTGGCCGGGTCGTCGTCACCGGTCTGGATGGTGTCGAACGGATCGAGGACGACCTCGATGCGATAGTCGCCCGACAGGCCGGTGGTGTCCCAGGCCCACTCATAGATACCTTCGGCCTGGCCGTTCCAGTTGCGACGATCGAGCGGCCCGCCGGCCACTTGCACCCCGTCGACCAGGATGGTGGCGGTCACGTCGCTGACCTGGACGCCCGCGGGCACGAACGGCAGGAGCTGGAAGGTTACTTTGTCCCCGGCGTAGATGACGGGCACGGGGTACAGGACGACATCGGTATGATTTAGCGACAGGTCGGCGGCATCCGTTGGGTCGGGCGGAATCGTCGGCAAGGATTCCGGACTGGGTGGCGGAGGCTGGGTATCGGTGGGCAGGGCGGGAACGGTGGCCGGGCCGGTGGGGGGAACGGCCTCGGCCGCAGGGAGGACGGAAACGGGGACGGCCGTCGCGACGACGGGGGGCGAAGTCGCGGCGGTCGAGCCGTTGCAAGCAACCAGCCCCAAGGTGATCATGGCCAGGACGACGAGCGTGATCCGGTGCATCGCGCTCGATGGTAACTGGTTGTTGTCGGTACTACTCAACGGCAATCAGTTCCTTACTCAACCCTCAGTATTCTATACGCCAACGATCGGCCGCCGTCGCAGGGGAATGGGATGTTCACTGTTTATTAAGCAACAGGAGGTTGCTTGTCTTTACCCAAACCGGCCAAACTGGCGTATAATCACCACGCTTGCATATATAACACTTGTTGCGCCCAAAAAGTACGCTCAACAACAAAATAGTCAGGAGACCTTTGAACCATGCCGTTTAAGAATATTCAAGTGCCTGCCGGCGAAAAAATAACTTATGAGAATGGCCGGATCCATGTGCCGGATCATCCGATCGTCGCCTTTATCGAAGGTGACGGCATTGGCGTTGACATCACGCCCGCTTCCATCATGGTATGGGACGCCGCTGTCGAGAAAGCTTACGGCGGCAAGCGCAAGATCGCCTGGATGGAGATCTACGCCGGGGAGAAGGCGGCCGACAAGTATGACGGCAACTATATGCCCGAAGAGACCTTCGACGCCATGCGGGAGTATATCGTCGGCATCAAGGGGCCGCTGACCACGCCCATCGGCGGCGGCTTCCGCAGCCTCAATGTGACCCTGCGCCAGGTGCTTGATCTCTACGCCTGCGTGCGACCGGTGCGCTACATCCCCGGCACGCCCAGCCCGGTGAAGCATCCGGAGAAGATGAATATCGTCATCTACCGCGAGAACACCGAGGACGTCTATTCCGGCATCGAGTGGGAAGCCGAGTCTGACGGAGCCAAGGCGGTCATCGAGTTCATCAACGGCAAGCTGGGCAAGAACATTCGCGAAGGCTCGGCCATCGGCATCAAGCCGGTCTCTGAGTTCGGCAGCAAGCGGCTGGTGCGCCAGGCGATTCAGTACGCCGTCGACCACCATCGGCCGTCGGTGACGTTTGTCCACAAGGGCAACATCATGAAGTTCACCGAGGGCGCGTTCAAGAACTGGGGCTATGAGGTGGCGGCGCAGGAGTTTGGCGATTACACCGTGACCGAGGACGACCTCTGGAACAAGTATGACGGCAAGGCGCCCGAGGGCAAGATCGTCATTAACGACCGCATCGCCGACAACATGCTGCAGCAGATGTTGACCCGCACCGACGAGTACAGCGTGCTGGCCACGCTGAACCTGAACGGCGACTACATCAGCGACGCGGCCGCGGCGCAGGTGGGCGGGCTGGGCATGGCCCCCGGCGGCAACATCGGCGACGGCGTGGCCCTGTTCGAGGCCACCCACGGCACGGCCCCCAAGTACGCCGGCAAGGACATGGTCAACCCCGGCAGCCTCATCCTGAGCGGGGCAATGATGCTGGAGTACATGGGCTGGCAGGAAGCGGCCGACCTGGTGGCCGAGGCGATGGCCAAGACCATTCAGCAGAAGGTCGTGACCTATGACCTGCACCGGCAGATCGAAGGGGCGACGAAGGTGAGCTGCTCGGGGTTTGCGAAGGCGATTGTTGCTAATATGTAATTGAAAAACCGGGTTTCTCGGAAGAAGCCCGGTTTTTATAGTAGAAGCTATCAAGACCTCGGATGTTTTCCGCAAACCTCCGAGGTCTTGTTTTTTTCCTGGCACCGATTTCGAGTTGAACGACACGGATGCTCGACCTATTGCGATTCACGTAAATACGTGCTACACTTAATTACGTGT
>CAYXNH010000197.1:0-5636 GCA_964466135.1 uncultured Ardenticatenaceae bacterium
GTGCGCGACACCGGTGTGGGCATCGCCAAGATCGACCTGCCGCGGGTGTTCGAGCGGTTCTACAAGTCCGACCGGGCGCGGACGCGCGGCCGCGGCGGCACGGGGCTGGGGCTGGCCATCGCCCGCCACATCGTCGAGACCCATGGCGGCCGCATCTGGGTGAAAAGCAAGGAAGGCCAGGGCAGCAGCTTCTTCTTTAGTCTGCCGGTGGAGAAATGACCACGATTCCCCGCTAACAATTCGTTTACATCGCGTTAAACGAATCTTAGCCTGATATTAACCGACCGGACCCTAATCCTTAACCACTGCGTGTTAATCTCCTCAATAGAAATTCGAATATCTGTTTGAATTATTATCTCAATGGAGGAGATAAAAATGTTGTCAAGAAAACTGTTTGGCTTGTTGACGTTCGTTGTGCTTGTGGCCGTCGCCTGTGGCGGACAGGCACAACAGACGGTTCAGGAGCTTGCGCCGACCGCGCAAGCCGTGGTTGAAGAAGTCGCGCCGACCGTTGTGGCAGCCGCCACCTCGGCCGCCGGTTCCCCGGTCGAAGCCGCGCCGGGTGCCGTGCCGGTGCCGGATCCGCTATCGGTGTCGGGTGATATCGTGACGGCGGGCAGTTCGACGGTGTATCCGCTGTCGGAGCGGATAGCCGAGCGCTACCAGAGCGAGGGCTACGCCGGTCAGATCACGATCGACAGCATCGGGTCGGGCGCGGGTTTCGAGCGCTTTTGCGTGGCCGGCGAGACCGACATCGCCAACGCCAGCCGAGCGATTAAGGATAGCGAAGTGGAAGCGTGCCGGGCCATTGGCCGCGAGCCGATCGAGTTCCGGGTGGGCACCGACGCCATCGCGCTGGTGGTGAATCCCAACAATGACTTTGTCGATAACCTGACGCTGGAGCAACTGGCGCTGGTCTTCGGGACGGCAGAGACGTGGGCGGATGTCGATCCGGGCTTCCCGGCCGAGCCGATCCGCCGCTACAGCCCGGGAACGGACAGCGGCACGTTCGACTTCCTGGTGGAAGTGGTATTCGACAAGGACACGACGGCGATTCTGTCGGGATCGAACTTCCAGTTCAGCGAGGACGACAACGTGCTGGTGCAGGGGGTTGAAGGCGACCCGTATGCCATCGGTTACTTCGGCTATGCCTACTATATGGAGAACGCCGACCGGCTGAAGATCCTCCAGGTCGAAGGCGTGGAGCCGACGGCGCAATCGGCCGAAGACGGCAGCTACCCGCTGTCCCGCCCGCTGTTCCTCTATAGCGACGCGACCATCATGCAGGAGAAGCCGCAGGTGGCCGACTTCATCAACTTCTACCTGACCTACGTCAACGAAGAGATCCTCGATGTCGGCTACTTCCCCGCCAGCGCCGAGGCGCTCCAGGCGTCCATTGACAACTGGCTCAGCGGCATGGGCGCGCCGTAAGCAAGAGGCATATTGGACAAACAAAGCGGATGCAACCACGGTTGCATCCGCTTTGAAAGTCGCCGCTCCCATTTAAGGTTACCCGGCTAAAAGCTGTGACGACGAGCAAGGAAGGACCATGTTATGAACCGTGAAGCGTTGGCTGAATCATCACCGTCGAGGTTCTCCCCCGAAGCGGGAGGCACGGGGTCTCAGGATATGGCCGGCCTGCTGAGAAAACGAACCCGCATCGGTGAATCGATCATCGAAGGGTCGCTCTTTTTCGCCGGGGCGGTGTCCATCCTGACGACCATCGGCATCGTCTACATCCTCGCGCGGGACGCCCTCACCTTCTTTGCCTTGCCGGAGGTGAGACTGGTTGACTTTCTGACCGGGACGACCTGGCAGCCGATGCTCGGCGAGTTCGGCATCTGGCCCTTGTTGACATCAACGCTGATCATCACCGCCATCGCCATGTTGTTCGGCGTGCCCATCGGCTTCTTCACCGCCGTCTACCTGAGCGAGTACGCCTCGCCGCGATTTCGGGCGATCATGAAGCCGGTTCTTGAGGTCCTGGCCGGGATTCCGACCGTCGTTCTGGGCTATTTCGCGCTGACCTTCGTGACGCCTTTCCTGCGCTCGATTTTCGGGGACGACGTCGTCAAAATTTACAATATGATGTCGGCCGGCCTGGTGGTCGGCATTCTAATCGTGCCGATCATCGCTTCGCTGAGCGAGGACGCGCTCCACGCCGTGCCCGACTCATTGCGTCAGGCATCCTTCGGTCTGGGCGCGACGCGAATGGAGACGAGCCTCAAGGTAGTGACCCCGGCCGCCCTGTCGGGCATTTCGGCCGCCGTGGTAGTGGCCGCCTCGCGCGCCATGGGCGAGACGATGATCGTCGCTCTGGCGGCCGGGGCCGGCTCAAACTTCACCTTCAACCCGTTTGAATCGGCCGAGTCCATGACCGGCTACATGGTGCGCATCAGCGGCGGCGACCTGAGCTATGGGTCGATTGACTACCAGAGCATCTTTGCCGTCGGTCTGGTGGTGTTTTTGCTGACGTTTCTGCTGAACATCATCAGCCGCCGCATCGTGCTCCGCTTTCGCGAGGTTTACGAATGACCAGCAAGGATACCGTGGGCAACACGGCGCCGAAAGACCTGTTTCCCCGGGGCGAAGAGGTCGAGCAAGACATCCGCAAACGCCGGCGCGCGGGGACCATCTGGCGCACGGTCTTCCTTGGCGCCACCGTTTTCGCCGTGATCGTCCTTTCCGTTTTGCTTCTGAAGATCATCAACGATTCCATGGGGCTGGTGGCCGAGGAGGCGGCGATCCCGGAGCACGAGCTGTTGCGGGCGTATCATGAGGGCCGGCTCACGGCCGCGCCCAACAGCGCTCCGGGCGGCGAAGGCGGCCTTGTTGAAACGGCGGAATCATTGGCCGATCTGCCCTATGACGCGCTGGTGGGGATATACGCGGCCAATGTGTCGCGCGGCCGGTGCCGCGCCGTTGAACGCGAGCAGCGTTTCTTTGCCGACAGTCTGGTGTGTGAGACTGAAGAACTGTTCGCCCAGGTATGCGCGTCGGACAACCCGGCGGCGGCCTGCGCGCTTGGCCCGCGCGATTCGACGCAAGTGATCCGGTTGATCCGGGCCGACGTCATCAAGCCCAAAGTTGTCGCCACCTGGAACGCGCTGGAGTCCATCACGAACCGGGAGGAGATCCTCGCCACGGCCGCCCGGCGATTCCCGAACGCCGAGGTCTACTTCAAGACGTGGCTTTCCTGGCGATTCATCACCAGCCCGCAGTCGAGCTTTCCGGAGATCGCCGGCATCCGAACGGCGCTGTTGGGCACGTTGTGGGTGGTGGGCATCGCCGTGCTGGTCAGCTTCCCGCTGGGCGTGGGCGCGGCCGTCTACCTTGAGGAGTATGCCGACAGTCGCAGCCGCCTCAACCGGATCATCCAGACCAACATCAATAATCTGGCCGGGGTGCCTTCGATTATCTATGGCTTGCTGGGTCTGGCGGTGTTTGTGCGGGCGCTGGAGCCGATCACCAGCGGCGCGATCTTCGGCGCCGGTGATGCTGCGGCCACGGCCAACGGCCGAACCGTTTTGTCGGCCGGGTTGACGCTGGCCTTGCTGGGCTTGCCGGTGATCATCATCAGCGCCCAGGAGGCCATCCGCGCCGTGCCGTCCTCGCTGCGACAGGCCAGCTACGGCCTGGGGGCGACGAGATGGCAGACGGTTCGCAGTCATGTGCTGCCCAATGCCGTCGCGGGGATCATGACCGGCGTGATTCTGTCGATGTCGCGCATCATCGGCGAAACGGCGCCGCTGGTGGTGGTAGGCGCGTCGACTTTTATCACCACCGATCCGGACGGGCCGTTTTCAAAATTCACGGCCTTGCCGGTGCAGATCTATCAATGGACGGCCCGGCCCCAGGACGCCTATCGGGATATCGCCGCCGCCACCATTATTGTGCTATTGCTTCTCCTGTTCTTGCTGAACGCGACGGCCATCTTCTTGCGCAATCGCTACGGCAAGCGGTTGGGATGACGGGACGGGATCAGATTATGACCGACACGATGACCCCCCAGGCTAACGGCGGCGCCAACTACGCCATCGAGGCCCGGGACCTGCATATTTATTACGGCAACTTTCGCGCCGTCAAGGGCGTCAACCTTCAGTTCCGCCAACGGCAGATCACGGCTCTCATCGGCCCGTCCGGCTGCGGCAAGAGCACCGTGCTGCGGGCCTTCAACCGGATGAACGACCTTATCCCAACGACCCGCGCCGAGGGCGAAGTCCTTTTTCACGGCAAGAACATCTACGACCCGGACGTCGACCCGGTGGAAGTTCGCCGCCGCATCGGCATGGTGTTCCAGAAGCCGAACCCGTTCCCCAAGAGCATCTATGAAAATGTGGCCTGGGGGGCGCGCATCAATGGCTTCAAGGGCACCAGGGCCGACATGGACGCGCTGGTGGAGGAATCGCTGCGCTCGGCGGCCGTGTGGGATGAGGTGAAGGACAAGCTGGATCAGAGCGGCCTGTCGCTCTCCGGCGGGCAACAGCAGCGGCTGTGCATTGCCCGGGCTATCGCCATTCGCCCGGAGATCATCCTGATGGACGAACCCGCCTCGGCCCTCGATCCCGTCTCGACGCTGCGGATCGAGGAGTTGCTCGAGGAGTTGAAGGAGCTTTACACGATCCTCATTGTCACTCATAATATGCAGCAGGCGGCGCGTGCGTCGGATTACACGGCGTTTTTCAACATGGACACCGACCGGGCGGGCTATCTGGTGGAGTATGGGGCCACGAACGGCCTGTTCACCAACCCGAAGAACGAGATGACGGAGCTATACATCACCGGCCGCTTCGGCTAAAAGGGCCGGGCTACGGATAGGGACGGAAGGGACGGATTGGGACATGGCAGGCGATCAGTCGCCCGGCCCATGACCAGCCGTCGCTGATGACCAGGGAGAAGGACAGTATCATGCGCTTGTCATTTGATCGCGAACTTCAACGATTGCAGGACGGAGTTTTGAGCATGGGCAGCGAGGTCCAGGAGCACCTCATCCAGGTGACTTCCGCCTTTGTGGCCCGCGATCTGGTCGCCTCGCAACGCCTGATCGACGCCGATCGCTCGATCAACGAGCGCCGAATCAGGATCGGCCTCGACGCGCTGACCCTCATCGCCACCCAGGCCCCCATGGCCGGCGACATGCGCATGATTGGGGCCATCCTGGAGACTGTCGGCGAGCTGGAGCGCATCCATGACTACATCAAGGGCATCGGCAAGATCAGCCTGAACCTCGGCCCGGAACCCATCCCGCAATCGCTGGCGCCGCGCCTGCCGGAGATGGCCGAGATCGCCGGCGAGATGCTCTCCCAGGCGCTCAAGGCGTTTGCCAATCGGGATCAGGCGCTAGCCAGGCAGGTCCCGGAAATGGACGACCGGGTCGACAGCCTGTTCAGGGAGCTTTATGGCGAAATCATCAGCCTGGTGCTGGCCGATCCGAGCCAGATCGATCGTGCCAACCAGCTGGAGTGGGCGCTTCACAATCTGGAGCGTTCGGCCGACCGCACGATCAATATCTGCGAATGGGTGGTCTACATGGTCACCGGGGTGTATGCGGAGATGGGCATGGGCGAACATGAATCTCCTCCGAGCCGGGGGGAAGGAGTGTTGACGAAACAACTCAAGTTGATATAATCGCAGGC
>CAYXNH010000198.1:0-5573 GCA_964466135.1 uncultured Ardenticatenaceae bacterium
GGGCTGGCCTGCACGGCGACCATCGTCACCGACCGCCCCAAGCGCGGCGAGCACCGCGCCCACGTCGCCACCTGGTCGCCCAGCCGCCTGGTATCCCACACGCTCTATCTGGAGAAGGGGGCGCGCGACCGCGCGGGCGAGGAGGACCTCGTCAGCCGCCTCATCCTCGACGCACTGGCTGAGACTTGCGGCATCGCCGACCGTCCGTCCCTGCCCACCGGCCCCGGCGATTCGCTCTCATCCGAGCAGGTGGATTACGCCGCCGTCGCCGGGCAACTCCGCGCGGACGAGATCGACTGGTTCGGCATCCAGCCCGACGGGGCGCTAAGCCGGGAGACGCCGCCCGCGGCCGTTTTGTCCGGTTCATTCAATCCGCTGCATAGCGGCCATACGGAACTGGCCAAAGTGGCCGGGGCGCTGCTGGGCGTGCCCGTGGCCTTCGAGGTCTCCGCCGTCAACGTTGACAAGCCACCGCTGGAGCCGGAGCTGCTGCTCGACCGGCTGAGCCAATTTGCCGGGCGTTGGCCGGTCGTGGCCGGGCGCGCGCCGACGTTTGTAGCCAAGTCGCGCCTCTATCCGGGGGCGACGTTCGTGGTAGGCTTTGACACGGCCGCGCGTATCATCCAGCCGCGCTACTACGGCGACAGCGAGGCCGACATGCTGGCCGCCCTGACCGAGATGCGCGACCGCGGCAACCGCTTCCTCGTCGCCGGGCGGGAGGGAGAAGACGGCAGGTTCCAGGAACTGGGCGATTTGGCGATCCCCGAAGGATTCAGCGAGCTGTTCCAGCCCATCCCCGCGAGTTTGTTCCGCAACGATGTATCGTCGACGGAGATACGAGCGGCGTTGAGAGCGGAGGCGGCCGCTCAGAACCGGTCGGGGGGATGACTGCTGCCTGAATCGACTTAATCCAGGTTTTCGTCATCCAGATCAGCAAGCAAGTCCTCAACCGAATCGAAGGTCTGAACCCGCCTTGCGTCGATATCGGCTTGCGCGGCCCGTTCGGCTTCTTGCCAGTCGGCCGACCAGAAGTACGCTTGAGATTTATCGATCATATATACCCGATCAGAGTAGCTATGCCCTTCGCGCAATTTCAGAGATTACCATCAACCGGAACCAGGCCATGCCCACCAACCGGCTCCGTCGTTGTCGAATCGCCGAAACCGGCGATCAGCGGCCGGGCGCGGGCGATGGCCTCCCGCACGGCGGGCAGTGACAGCGACGCCTGATGGCTTTCCTGGCTGTCCCAAACCTCGGTGATCCAGATGGCGTCCTCGTCGGCCGGGTCTATGGCGACGACGTAGCTGAGGCAGCCCGGCATCCCGGCGATACCATCCAGCATAATTGCGATCAGGGCGTCGCGCTCGTTCGGTGCGGCGATCATCTTGCCGATTAGGCCGTACATAGTCCAGACCTCTCAGCTACCTGCGCCTATTTCATCGGGAGTCGGTTTGTTTTCGCGCGTGACACGGATCAAAAATCGCAGCGCTTCATTCACCGATTCAGCGTTCGGGAAGACCTCGACCACATCCGGGGCGAGCTGGACAAACGCGCCGAATCCGGTTCGCCTGGATCCCACTTTTCTGACCTGCAAACTTCGCAAGTCGTATTCGGGACGAAGATCATCTTCCATTTCGCTCTCAACCTTCTTCGAATTCATCTTGTTCTCTTCGCGTCGCCTCTCTCGCGCTAATCAGGCGAATCCTGCCGTTACGTTCAGTGTATGATACAACCAACAAACGATCTTGTTGGGATCGGCCAACGATAATAAAGCGTTCCTCAGCATCGGAATGATCGGGATCGTAGAAATCAATATAGAGGGGATCGTCGAAAACGGTCTCAGCCTCATCGAATGAAACCCCGTGTTTAGTATGGTTTTGCCTCGCCTTGTCCGGATCCCATTCAAAATCCATGACATAGCATAACATGAAATCGAAATTTTGATGATCAATCGCTGACCATTAACAGCGATGGAACAGAAACACCTTCCACCAAACAAAACGCTACCGCCACCTGGTTCGATGGCGGTAGCGCGGCCGCTCTATTCGGTTAGACGCGATCAGCGTCCCGTCGTTCTACTTCTCATCCAGCGCCACCACACCCGGCAGCTGCCGTCCCTCCAGCAGTTCCAGGCTGGCCCCGCCGCCGGTGCTGACGTGGGTCATCTTGTCGGTCAGGCCCGCCTGGCGCACGGCCGCGGCCGAATCGCCGCCGCCGATGATTACCTTCGCGCCGTGATCGACCATCCCGGCCAGCAGTTGCGCCAGCTGGTTGGTTCCGTTGGCGAATTGCGCCACCTCGAACACCCCCATCGGGCCGTTCCAGATCACCAGTTGCGCCCCCTGCAGCTCGGCATTGAACCGCTCCAGCGTGGCCGGGCCGATGTCGAGGGCCATCTTCTCCGGCGACAGGGCCCAGATCATCTCCACCTCGGACGGCGCGTCCGGGGAGACCTCGGTGGCCGTCACCACGTCCACAGGCAGGATCAGCCGGTCGGCGGCCGTCTCCAGCAGCCGCCTGGCTTCCGGCAGCGCCTCCTCCTCCACCAGTGACTTGCCCATATTGTGGCCCTGGGCCTTCAGGAAGGTGTTGGCCATGCCCCCGCCGATGAGGATCTTGTCGGCCTTGTCAAGCAGGTTCTCGATGAGCTTGATCTTGTCGGAGATTTTCGCGCCACCCATGATGGCGACGTAGGGATGCGGCGGGTTCTCGACAGCCTCGCCGAGAGCCGATATCTCCGCGTTCATCAGGAAGCCGGAGACGGCCGCCCCGCCCTTGGCGCGCATGGCGTAGGCCGCGCCGTCGACGCTGGCGTCCGGCCGGTGAGCCGAGCCGAAAGCGTCATCCACGTATACATCGGCCAGCGAGGCGAAATCGGCCGCCAGCGCGGGGTCGTTTTTCTTCTCGCCGGGGTGGAAGCGGGTGTTTTCCAGCAGCAGGACATCGCCGGGCTTCAGGGCCGCGGCTCCGGCTTTCACCTCGGCGCTCATCACCGTGGGCACGTACTGGACAGGGCGGCCGATCAGCTCCTGAAGCCTGGCGGCCACCGGCTTCATGGCGAACTGCACGTCGTCGGCCGTCTTGGGGCGGCCGAGATGCGAAGCCAGGATGAGCGACGCGCCGTGGTCCAGCAGGTAGTTGAGCGTGGGCAGGGCGGCGCGGATGCGGGTGTCGTCGGTGACGGTGATGTGATCTTTGGGATCCTTGCTGCTGAGGGGAACGTTGAAATCGACCCGGACAAAGACTCGCTTGCCGTTGACGTCGATATCGGTGACGGTTTTCTTGTTCATTTATAGCTCCTTGTAAACAATCTCTGTCGTTTTTAAATCAGTGTAGCGCTCGTCGAAGGGCTGGATGTCGAGCGCGCGGCGGATCTGCTTGGCGCGCGACGACACGGCCCCCAGCGAGGCGCGATAATGGCGGCCGACGGCGGCCTGGGTTTCGCCATGATTGGACTGCTCGCCCAGGATCACCTCAACGGCCGCAGCCCAGGCTTCCGGCCGGTCGGCGATGTCCGCCGTGCCCGCGGCGGTGAAATCGCGCGCGAAATCGCGCCAAAGCCTCCGACCGTAGATCAGCGGCAAAAAGCCGAACTGGCGCGCTTGCAGGCCGGGCAAGAGCAGCGACTCAACCGGATCGGTCGCTGCCCCGGGCTGCAATGGCAATTGCAGCAACCCGGCATGGAGCGCCACAGGCAAGACCCACGGCTCCGACGGCAGCGAGCCATCGTCGCTCATGACCTGCGTGCCGGCCAGGATGCTGGTGGCCCGCAGGTTGTTGAGCGGCAGATCGGCACTGGCCGGGTTGATCTCGGCTACAAGCCAGCGGCCATCGACCTGTTCCAGCCGCACCGCCACCACATCGACGGCCGTATAGCCGCGGCCGGTTGCCGCCGGATCGGGCCAGGCGAACTCGATAAAGACCGATTGCCCGCCGTCGCCCTCGATGGCTCTGGTCAGGCCCAGCCGCTCGCGGCCGAGGACCGTCTTGAGCAAAATGTCGAAGACGACGAAGCCGTAGAGGTCAAGGGCGTCAGCCGCCTGACCGCCGGGCAACAGCAGTTGTTGGATAGTCTGAGGATCTTCGGCCACGGTGGCGGCGATGAGCTGCTCCACGACGGGCCAGATGTCGTCCCAGACCTTCTGTTCATCGATCATATGATGCGGGTGGTCGCAGGGTAATGTGCCGGCCGGAGCCGCCAACGCATATTATACGCGGCTTTCACGCTTCGGGCACGGAGCGTTGCCCGGCCATCGGCTAGAATGGCCTCGATGATTCAACCCAATCAGCAAGCAGATCGGCCATCGCCGAAGGGCCAGCCGCGCCGGGCGATGGTTTTATTCGGGCTGGCGTGGGCGCTCGCCATGGTTTTACCGGCCGGATTGGCCGCCTCGGAAGCGCCTCCGGCCCAACCGGCGGCGACAGGCGGTGGCGAGTACATCGCGCCGTCCGACGACCGGCTGGACGAGGGCGAGCGCGCCCGCATCGAGTCGATGATCGCCGCCAACACCGCCCGGCTGGCGGCCGAGGGGCACCTGCCGGGGGCGCGGTCAGCCGATCGCCAGACGCTGGGTTGGCCGCTGGCGGGACGGTCGGGGTTCAATGATCCTGGCTATCACGCCGTGACAGGCTTCGTCGACCACCAGCCGGCTTTCCCCAACCAGGTGAGCGACTACGCCTGCGGCGGCCGCACCTACGACACCTCCTCCGGCTATAACCATCAGGGGACGGACTTCTATCTGTGGCCGTTCGCCTGGAACAAGATGGCGGCAGGCGACATTACCATCGTGGCCGCGGCCGGCGGCGTCATCGTGGGGCGCGATGATGGCCATCCCGACCAAAGCTGTTCGTTCAACAGCAACCGCTGGAATGCCGTCTATGTGCGCCACGACGACGGTTCCGTCGCCTGGTACGGGCATATGAAGCGCGGCTCATTGACGTCGAAAGGCATCGGCGCGACCGTCACGGCCGGGGAGTATCTGGGACGGGTGGGCAGTTCGGGCAATTCCACCGGGCCGCACCTGCATTTCGAGCTATATTCCGGGGGGCGGCTGGTCGATCCCTATGCCGGGAGCTGCAACCCGCTGGACAGTGGCTCGTGGTGGGCATCCCAGCCGAACTATTACGATTCGGGGATCAACAAGCTGATGACCGGCACCGCGCCCTTCGCCTGGGGATCATGCCCCAACCCTGACATCACCAACGAGGCGACCCGGTTCCAGCCCGGCGATCGCATCACGTTTACCGCCTTCTACCGCGACCAGCTCAGCAGCTTGCCGACGCAATACCGGATCGTCGCGCCGGACGGGGCGGTTTTTGCCCAATGGGAGCAGCGCGTGGCCAAGGCACATTACACCCTGTCCTGGTGGTGGTGGTCGTATGATTTCCCCGCCGGGACGAAGACGGGAACGTGGCGATTTGATGCGACATTCAACGGCCGCACCTACAGCCATGAGTTCACTATCGGCACGCCGACGGAACCGCTCGCGCTCGACCGACACGGCTTTATCCCCATGGTGGCCGGTCAATAGCGATCGGGCCGGTCTGCAGTATACTTGGGTCTGTGATCACCA
>CAYXNH010000199.1:0-5523 GCA_964466135.1 uncultured Ardenticatenaceae bacterium
CTCCAGCGCGCGGCTCAGCTCGGCCACGCGGCTGGTGACGATGGTCACTTCCTCGTCGGCCGTCGCCGGCAGCGGCAGAACGACGGTGTTGAAGCGCCGCTTCAGGGCGCTCGACAGCTCGTTGATGCCCCGGTCGCGGTCGTTAGCCGTGGCGATGACGTTGAACCCCTTGACCGCCTGCACCGCTTCGCCCAGTTCGGGCACGGGCAGCAGCTTCTCGGACAGGATGGTGAGCAGTGCGTCCTGCACGTCGGACGGGATACGAGTCAGCTCCTCGACGCGCGCCACCCGGCCGCCGCGCATGGCGTTCAGGATCGGGCTGGGCACCAGCGCCTCGGCCGACGGCCCGCGGGCGATCAGGTCGGCGTAGTTCCAGCCGTAGCGGATGACCTCCTCGCTCGTCCCGGCCGTGCCCTGCACCAGCAAGGTCGAATCGCCGGAGATGGCCGCCGCCAGATGCTCCGACAGCCAGGTCTTGCCCGTGCCCGGCACGCCGATGAGCAGCAAGGCCCGGTCGGTGGTCAGGGTGGCGATGGCGATCTCCACCAGCCGCGAGCTGCCAATGTACTTGGGGGTGATGACGGTGCCGTCGTCGAGCGTGCCGCCCAGTATATAGAAGGCCACCGCCCAGGGGGACATGCGCCAGTTGGGCGGTTTCGGCCGCCGGTCGGCCTGCGTCAGGGCGGTCAACTCGTGGCCATAGGCCTGCTCAGCCAGCTCGCGCTGGATAGTCGATACGGTCATGCAATCCTTCTCCTCTCATCGTTAATCGGCCTTGCTCAGGCCCCGGCCGGCGGCGAACCGATGCCGACCGTCGCCGCCCACATCTCGCGGCGCAGCGCCAGCGTGCGCAGCAGATAGCTCACACTCACTTCCCAGGCCTTGTTGGCCGCGCGGCCGTGCAGCAGGCCGGCCGCCTCCCCCGCCAGCGACGGCGGGCAGCGCAGGGCGAACTGGCGCATCAGAAAGCGCAAGGTCAGATGGAGCCGCCCCTCGACGGGATCGGCGCAATAGCGGCCGAAAAATTCCAGCAACAGGCGGCCGCTTGCCTCGTCCCAGGGGCTGGTCCAGCGCCGCAGAAACACCGACACCGATTCGTCCCGCCCGGCCTCGATATGGGCCGCCAGCCGGGCTTGGCAATCCTCGGCCGTCAGCGAGGCCAGCAGCATGCCGGTGCGCTCCGTGTAGCCGTCCTGATCCAGCAGCGGGTCGATCCAGCGCCTGTCGCCCTGTCGCTGGGCGGCGGTGGCGAACGCGGCCAGCAGCGCCCGCGGCCACTTCCCGGCCAGCGTCGCGGCGACGATCGCCTCCGGCTCAAGGTCAAACCGCGCCTCCCAATGACTGAGGGGGATCGCCCCGACGGTGCGCAGGATAAGCTGCGACCACTCGTGGGCCGTGCGCATCCCGTCGGCTTGATTGTCGCGTGCCACGCGGTCGCGTGCCACGCGGTCGCGTGCCACGCGGTCGCGTGCCACGCCATCGCGCACCATCGAATCAGTGACCGGCCCCCGGGCGGCGGGCGCCGGATGGCCGTCGCGCAAGGTCAGGATGTCCCCGGCGGCGGCCTCCATGCGGGCCACGAGGCGCGACTGGGGCAAATGGGCCAACAGATCGGCCGCCTTGCGCCGCACCTGCGCGTCGCGATCATCGAGCGCCCGCTCCAGGAACGGCTCGTCCCCCATCGACAGACCGATCTCCAGCGCGGCCAGCAGGTCGCGGCGGATGAGTTCCGATTCAGCCCGCCAGGTGGACTCGATCAGCCGTCGGGCGAGCGCGGGATCGCGGCGGCGCATCGTCGTGGCCAGAAACGGCCGCCCCGCCGGATCGTCCCGCCAGGTGGCCCGCAGCTGCTCAAAATCGGCCGGGTCGACGGCGGCATAGCGCCAGGCGGGATTCAACGAGGCCAGCCAGCGGCCGCGCTCGCCGATGACCGGCAACAGCAGCGGCCGCAGGCGCGGAATCTTCACCCCGCGAGCCAGCACTCCCGGCAACAACCTGTCGGGCGCGCGCATCCCGGCCTCGTCCAGCAAGGTCAGCAGTTCAGGCAGGTACTCCGGGTCCCGGTCGGCGAGCATGCGCTCCAGCAAGCGCTCCGCGGCGGGCGAGCAGGGCGGCAACTCCCCCTCCTCGCGAAAGGCGGGCAGCCGCCATTCGACGGCCGAAACACGCTCCGGCAGCCGTCCGGCCGCCTCCTGGAACGCCCCCGCGCCAACCAGCAGCAGCAACGTCTCCTCCGGCGGGCGAGCGGCCAACTCGGCGCGCAACCCGGAGACCGACGGCGACAGGTCGGCCGCGGCGGGCAAGCCCGAGCGACCCATGCCGACCAGCGTGGCGGTGACGAGGGCGGGCGACAGGCTCATACAACCGCCTTCCAGCCGCTCAACGGCCGCCAGCCGCCGGCGAAAATGCTCACCGGGGTGAACAGCGACCCGTCCCACTCGCCAAAGAGGGTCATCGGCCGCCCGGCCGACAGCGCCAGCAGGCTCCAGCCCTGGCCGAATTGGGACGGCAGGGGCAGCACACGCCCCGACCGGTCGCGCAGCCGCCACGGGCTGCCGGTCAGTGAGGGCGGCTCCGCCCACACGTCGTGGAGGATCGTCGGGAAGCGACGCAGCCAGGGATTCAGCGCCAGCGCCGCCGACCAGCCGCGCATGGCGGCGTCGACGTCGGTATGGACGGCGGGAGCGTCGCCCTCGGCACTCACCGGCACCAGCGGGCCGACTGGCTGGGCCATCAGCGGGTAGGCGCTGGGCGTGAAAGCCAACTCGCCCCGAAGGTCCGCGCCCGCGGGCAGGCAGACGCCACGCAACTGCCCGGCGGGAATGGCCTGCTCCAGCCCGGCCCAGCGGCCCGTGGCCCGGCCGTGCAGCCATGTCCGCGAGCGGCCGACGCGGTTCTCGACCTCGACGACCTGCCCCATAACATGCCACACGTCGCTGACGCGCTCTCCGGTAGCCGGCGAAAAGAAACCGGCCGCGGCCAATGTGTCGCCGCGCTCTCCGGGGGACAGCGTGTCCAAATGCCGGAATGCTTCGCACAGGAGGGCCAGCCGCCCCAGCCCGGGCAGCAGCCGCTCCGGCCAGTCCGTCCCGCTGCCGGGGATGGCGGCCAGCTCCCGCAGGGAGCGGGCGGCCTCGAGGGCGTAGGCGTCTTCCAGCCGGTTGGCGGCCCCGGTCAACGCGGCGCGGCCGCGTCGGGGCAGGTCAGCCAGCCCCTCGCGCGCCAGGTCGCTCAGCCACAGGCGCAAATCGACCATCCCGGCGATGACGGCCGCCTCGCGCTCCGGCGATTGGGTTATCTCAGACCCGACAGGTTTCGAGCGGGCTCCTGTCCGCCAACCTGTCAGGTCCGGCCAGTCGGGGGCGTCAACTGCGGGCAGGGGTTCAGTCAGGTCGCTCAGGAGGAGGGCGATGATGTGGCGGCAAGGAAAGCGGATGGCCACGCAGGAGCAGGTGGCCCACAGGTCGGGCAGGCTGACGGTGGTGAGGATGGGCGTGCGGCGCGACACCGGGTATTCGGCCCACAGCAGCTCGTCGCCGGAGGCATCCGCCGCGACCCGCCCGGCCCGCAGCCAGCCCTCGCCGCGCAGCAGGTCGTCGGCGCCCTGGGCCGTGGCGTGGTCGGTGGCCAACCCCTCGATTTGTTCGCGTTCAAACAAGGCGCGAATATGCGCTGCACCCGGCATCATACTGGTAATTATTACGCAGATGGGCCGGTTGGGGTTGCATTAATTGTAATATTGACGGGTTCGCTCCCACAGGAACTGTCTTTACGATTTCCACAAGAACCTGTAAAGTCCTGAGCGAAGGAGTAATATGGCGATGCAACCCTCTAACGGACAAACAGGAACGATAATGGCAAAGGTACGCGCCACCTTCGGCCTCCGGATAGTTTTCAGCGCCCTCATTCTGCTCCTGGTGGCCGGCGCGGCCGCCGCCCGCGAGGAAACCGCGCCGGTGCCCCTTGGTCAAATCTATTTGCCGGTCGCGGCCCGGGCGGAAAGGCTAGTGGTCGTGCCCGTGGGCGAAGGGTTTGAGTATGTCACCGAGATCACCCACGCCGGGGATCAACGGCTGTTCGTCGTGGAGCAGGCCGGTTTGATCAAGATTCTCCATCCCGATGGCCACATCTCGGTCTTCCTGGATATCAGGCAGCAAGTGATCTCCGGCAATGCTGAATATGGCATGTATGGTCTCGCCTTCCATCCCGGCTATGGCGACCCCGCCTCGGCCGGCTACGGTTTTTTCTATGTCACCTACACGAAAGGCATCGATGACGGCGAAACCCGCGACGTAGACCTGATCCTCTCCCGCTTCCGCGTCTCAGCCGATCCGGATGTGGCCGATCCTGAGTCAGAGACCCTGCTCCTGATCGAACCGCAGCGAAATATCAACCACAAAGGCGGCTCGATCGACTTCGACACGCGCAACCACAATCTCTATCTCAGCATCGGTGACGATTCTCAATACCTGATTGCCCAGCAGAGCAACAGCTTCAAAGGCAAAATCATCCGGCTCGATATCGACCGGGTGCCGTCCGACGCCGGGGACGATGCAACCCGCACCGTGACGACGGAAATCGTCGCCTATGGCCTGCGCAACCCGTGGCGCATCGATGTGGATGAAACCACCGATCGGCTATTTATCGGCGATGTGGGCAGCAACGCCTGGGAAGAAGTCAACCTGCTGGCGCTGTCCGGTGTGGATAACTTTGGCTGGCCCTGCCGGGAAGGCCCCATCCAACTTCCGCAATTTCAGAATGACGAGCTTTGCCAGGGCAATTTCACCACGGCGATCCACTATTACAAAAACGACGACAATATCGGCACGTGCGCCGTGATAGGCGGCCGCGTCTACCGCCCGGAGCATAACCCGGCTGACGGCCGCTACGTCTTCGGCGACCTGTGCACCCGCGACCTGTTCACCCTGGCCGAGGTCAATGACGAGTGGGTTCCAACTCACCTGGGCCAACATCCCTATGGTTTGTTTACCGCGATTAGCGAGGGTGCGGACGGCGCGCTTTATATCGGCTCCTTCGCGTCGTCCGAGCCAATTTACCGCTTGTATCTACCTTGAGGACAATTCACAGATCTGCGCTATTTGCTGTAGCGCGATCTTTTAGACTCACTACCTATCACTTTGACAGGTAAAAGAAAAGACTGGGCGCAGATCCTTGATATGATTGATTTGTCGAAAAACCCAATCAAGGAGTTAAACCTGCATCCCAGTCTTCAACTTTATAATAGTCTCATGCGGCAGATCGGGCAATGGCTGCCCAAGGAACGGGTGACCAGCCGTCGTAACCTGGCCCTGCTGGTTAGCGGCTTGTTTTTGAGCGCCTCGGTTCACCTCGACCATATCACCCGTTGCTGGCCGATGTCCTCCAGGATACCGAGCCTGAGCAATCGACTGCGACGCTTTCTGAGCCGGAAAAGCCAACAACCGGACAGCTACTTTGAACCCTTGTTGATCGTCATGAGATTGACCGAAGAGACCGGCGCGACAAGAGCTATTTTCGTCTCGG
>CAYXNH010000200.1:0-500 GCA_964466135.1 uncultured Ardenticatenaceae bacterium
CGTGGAACCATCCCAACATGCCCTGGGACGGCACGCAACTGTGGCTGGCCGACGTGGCCGGGGACGGATCCATCGCCAACAAGCGGCTGGTGGCCGGCGGCCCAACCGAGTCCGTCTTCCAGCCGGCGTGGTCACCCGACGGAGTCCTCTACTTCATATCCGACCGCACGGGCTGGTGGAACCTCTATCGTCTGAGCGGCGACGCGGCCGACGCCCTCGCCCCTATGGAAGCCGATTTTGGGATGGCGCAGTGGGTCTTCGGGCTGGGGACCTATATCTTCACATCACCGGCCGAGTTGATATGCTCCTATACGCAGGGCGGCCACAGCTTCATGGCCCGTCTCGACACGAACACGAAAGTTCTGTCGCCGCTGGGCGTGTCCAGCACGCTGCTCTATCCCTCCCACTCGCGCATCGTCGCCGGGGACGGCTTTGTCGTCTATATCGCCGCCTCGCCCACACAGCCGCGATCCGTCGTCCGCTATGATTTGGCGACGGGC
>CAYXNH010000200.1:510-5455 GCA_964466135.1 uncultured Ardenticatenaceae bacterium
TAGTTCGCACCATCGCGATGGGGCCGTCGGAAGTCCTGAAACGCTCGACCGATCTGGCGATCGATGCAGGCTATATCTCCATCGCCCGGCCGATCGAATTCCCCACCGAGGGCGGCCTGATAGCCCACGGCTATTACTACCCGCCACGCAATCGGGATTACGTCGCCCCTGATGACGAACTGCCGCCGCTGATCGTGCTCAGCCACGGCGGGCCGACATCGGCCACCACGGCCGACTTCAACCTGGCGCGCCAATACTGGACAAGCCGGGGATTCGCCCTCCTGGATGTTAACTATGGCGGCAGCACCGGCTATGGCCGCGCCTATCGCCAACGGCTCAACGGCAACTGGGGCATCGTCGATGTCGATGACTGCGCCAACGGGGCGCGCTATCTGGTGGAGCAAGGGCTGGCCGACGGCGACCGGCTCATCATTCGCGGCGGCAGCGCAGGCGGCTACACCACGCTCTGCGCCATCACCAACCGCGACGTGTTCAAGGCCGCCGCCAGCCATTACGGCATCAGCGATGCCGAAGCGTTGGCTCAGGAAACGCACAAATTTGAGTCGCGCTATCTCGACAATCTCATCGGCCCCTATCCCGCAAGCCGGGACATCTACATGAAACGCTCGCCCATCCACGTTGCCGACCGCTGCACGGCGGCGCTGATTCTGTTCCAGGGCCTGGACGACGAGGTCGTGCCGCCCAATCAATCCGAGCGAATGTATGCCGCGGTGCGACGGCGGAAGTTGCCGGTGGCCTACGTCGCCTTCGAGGGCGAGGGTCACGGCTTCCGGCAGGCGAAAAACATCAAGCGCGCGATGGAAGCGGAGCTGTACTTCTACGGCCGCGTCTTTGGCTTCAGCCCGGCCGGCGATATCGAGCCGGTGGCCATCGAAAACCTGAAATCCTGACCGGTCGGCCAATCGCCGGACTCAACCGCCGGATCAAAAAAGGCCGGCGCATGGAACCTGTCATCAGACAGATCCGTCATGCGCCGGCCCATGTTTTTCAGGCGGTGCGAGGTCAGTCGCTATCAGGCGACGCGCACGGCCATAAAGGCCATCTTTGTCTCGGCTTCCATCCCGCGGACGGTGCCTTCGGGCATGTAGATGGTCGACCCGGCGGAGACAGCCATGCGCTCGCCGTTGACGATCATCCAGCCATTGCCCGTCAGGAAATGATAGACGGCCATCTTTTCCGGGTGCTCGGGGATCTTCTGTCCCGCCTCCAGCCCGGCCATGATGATCCTGACCTTGCCATTTTCCACCACGAAATTGGGCTTGGGGCCATCGGGCACAAAAGCGACCTGTGGTTCCCAATCAGGGAAGTACTTTATCTCTGACACAAGGCTTCTTCGATTAGTTAAGGCTGTAGGTCTCGACCACGCTGTTGGTCGTGCCGTGCTCGTTGGGGACGTAGCTGTCGGCCGCCTCGTCGTTGACCCACACGGAGTTGTCGACCAGGTAGCGATACTGATAGCTGCCGTTGGCCGGCAGACGCAGCTTGGCCGCAAACTTGCCCTTGCCCTTCTTCATCGCCACCGGCTCCCAGCCGTTGGCCTCGCAAACCAGCGTAACCTCGCCCGCCTCGGTCGGCAGCTCGAAGGTCACTTCATACTCGTCTTTCGTCTTGATGTACTTCTTTTTCAACATCGCAAAATCTCCTTCTAACAGGTAGTTCGTTTCCTTAATCAATTAATTTGGAAAAACGTCGGGAATTGGACCGGCTTTCCGTGGAATGCCGATTTGATTATAAGAATAGGGGGTGCGCTGTCAATATGTCAGGTGAAAGGAGTACAACGTTTACCGTTATTCTCTCAGCCAATTATCACAAAAACGGGCGAGCGATCGGCCGATCGCCCGCCCGAGGAGACGGCAGTTCATTATTCCGGCTTATAAAACACGGATGAATTCTTGCCCATCATGGCCGGGTACCTGGTTCCTTCGGCCATGCAGCGCACGGATTTAACGTTCACCAGGGCCTCGATCTGATGCAGGATGCGCACCAATTGACGGGGGCCAATCACTTCAAGCTCCATAGCGATCCCCAGTTCCCCGTCTTTCTTGTTGGGGATGGTGCAGATATTGCGGATATTGATGTCCTTCTCCACCATCAGTTGGGTCATCTCATGCAGCAGACCCGACCGATCGTAGACATCAACGTAGAGCGGGACGATCCGCATCTCCCGCGGCGCCGTCTCACCCCAGCCCAGCTTGAGCAGGCGAGAGCCGACTTCGAGGCGGCCCCGGGCGGCGTTGAGGGTACGACACCCCTCGTGATGGACCGTCAGGATGCCGTCCTGGCGCAGGAATCCGACGATCGCGTCGCGTGGTCGGGGATCGCACGTGCCGCACAGGTGCAGCCTGTTCTTGCCGGCGTTGGTGATGACATACGTCGAGCCGTCGGCCGCGGCAACGACATTGCCCAGCGGCAGGCAGCGACCGTCGGCCCACCGCTCGGCCATGATGCGTGTCGAGAGCACCGTCGGCAGCAATTCAGCGCGGCCGATGTTGTAATACAGCTCCGTCGCGTCATCATAGCCAAACAGCGCGGCAATATCCTCATGCGCCAATTGGGGCAACCCCAGCATCTCCAATTCGCGCAGGAGAATTTCACCGCCCTGTCGAATCGCCTCCGGATCGCTCAGCCTGCGGAACCAGCGTCGGGCATAAAACCGGGCGTAGGTCGTTGTGATGTAGCCCAGGTCTTCATCCAGCCAGGCCCGCCTCGGCTGGGCGCGCGTATCCTTGATGATTCGCACCTGATCGCCGTCTTTCAGCGGTTTGTTCAACGGGAATTGCAGATCGTTGACCAGCGCATCGCGGCACTCATTGCCCAACTCAGTATGGATTTTGTAGGCGAAGTCGAGGGGCGTGCTGCCCCGCGGCAGTTCGAAAGGCTCGCCGTCTTTCGAGTAGACGCGAATCTGTTCACCCAGCACATCCGCCACGGCGCTGCGCACGGCCAGTGTGGCGTCCTGCGGGGCGACGGCGATGCTCTTCGATATGCTGGCGAAGAACTCGTCGATCCGTTCGGCCAGGCCGACCGACCACAGCGGCGTCCCCGCATAATACCATTTGGCCAGCACGCCGATCTGGGCGATCCGTTCCATATCGACCGTGCGCAACCGGACTTTCAGCGGTTGGCCTTCGGAATGGACAAGGGTGGTGTGGAGAGACTGATAGAGGTTTTCGCGGCGGACGGAGATGTAATCATCAAAACGGTTGGGCACAACTGACCACAGATGGTGGATATGACCCAGAGCGGTGTAGCAATGGATCGTATCCTCCAGCAGGACGGTGATGCGCAACATCCGGTCCATGTCGCGAACGCTTGCCTCTTGCCTCTCCAGGTCCTTATAGACCGTGTAGATGTTCTCGGGGGACATTTTGACGTCACGAACCGGCAGGCCGGCGGCCGTCAGACAGTCGATTATCTGCTCGCGAACGATCTCGAAGAGCGGCAGTTGCGCCCGGTGAAGCCGATCCAGCTCGGCCTGGATGGTTTCGTAGGCGTGGGGGTTGATGACCTTGAGCGACAGGCTCTCCAGCTCGCTCTTCACAACCCACATGCCCAGCCGGTAGGCCAGTGGCGCAAAGACCGACAGGGTCTCTTCCGCCTTGGCTTTCTGCTTGTGGGGCGGCAAGGCATTGATGGTGCGCATATTGTGCAGACGGTCGAAGAGCTTGATGATGACCGTGCGCACATCGGTCGTCATAGCCTTGAGCAGCTTTTGCAGCGTCGCCTGCTGAATCTCCTCCGGCGACAACCTGCGGCTCTCCTGAGCCACACCGCGCGTCACCTCCTTCAGTTTGGTGACGCCATCCACCAGTTTGGCCACTTGCGGGCCAAATTCATCGCTGATTCGCTCAAGGGGTATGAGCGTATCTTCGGCGATATCGTGCAGGAGGGCGGCCGAGAGGGCATCCGCGTCCAGCCTGTATTCCGCCAGGTAGATGGCCACCTCCAGCGGGTGATTAAAAAAAAGCTCGCCGGACTTCCGGCGTTGGGCGCCATGTTCCCGGCGAGCGAATTCGAACGCTTTCATGACCTGAAGGCGATCGGTCGTACTTAAATAATCATCAATAAGCGTAAATAATCGCTCGGCGTCGGCAATTAAGGGTTCGCTCTCGATCATATGAAAATGGATACCCACCAGACCGCCTAAAGATGCCCGAGTGGGACGGGCAGGTAGCAATATCTATAGGTATATCCCCTCATTATACCTTGAAACACGGCGATCTCCTAGCGGATCGCGCCAAATTCATATGAGAAATGGGGCCGAAATCCGGCCCGGAGGCGGGCTATTTCTTGAAGTCGACGAAGCGATAACCGACGCCGCGTTCCGTCAGAATATATTTGGGGTTGGCCGGGTCTTCCTCGATTTTCTTGCGAAGATAGTTGATGTAGAGGCGCAGATAGTGGGTCTCGTCGCGATACTCATACCCCCATACTTTGGCCAGCAGCGTGTCATGGGGCACGACCCACCCGGCGTTCTGGATGAGATGATTCAGCAGGCGATACTCCGTCGGCCGCAGGTCGATTCGCTCGCCGTTGACGATGACCTGATGGCGATTGAAATCGATCGACAGACGGTCATCGATCTTCAGGACCGTGCGCGGCGGCGGGGCGGGCCATTGCGCCCGTCGCAGCACAGCCCCCACCCGGCTGGTCAGCACGCGCGGGCTGAACGGTTTGGTGATGTAATCGTCGGCCCCCAGGCCCAGCCCGCGGGTGATATCCTCTTCATCGCTGCGAACAGTCAGCAAAATGACCGGCACGGTAGATATCTCCCGCAACATCTTCAGGGTCTCGAAGCCGTCCAGTTCCGGCATCATCACATCCATGATCACCAGATCGGGGGTGAACTGGCGCACGCGATCCAGCGCCTGGATGCCGTTCTCGGCCTCGATGACCTGATAGCCCTCCAGTTCCAGATTCATGC
>CAYXNH010000201.1:0-5444 GCA_964466135.1 uncultured Ardenticatenaceae bacterium
CGAATGACGAATGACGAATGACGAATGACGAATGACGAATGACGAATAAAGAACTTATGAACTCTGATTCGATTTATAGTTCTACTTCTTGCCGGTGCAAATTACGGAAGGTCGCCAGCTGGCCGTGCCAGAACAGGTCGATGGCCCCCGTCGGACCGTTACGATGCTTGGCCACGTTGACCTCGGCGACATTCGGCCGTTCCGATGTCTCCGGATTATAGTAATCATCGCGGTAGATGAACATGACCACGTCGGCATCCTGTTCGATACTTCCCGAATCACGCAGGTCCGACAACACCGGCCGCTTGTTCTGCCGCGACTCCACCGCCCGGCTGAGCTGCGCCGCGGCCACCACCGGCACGTTAAGCTCGCGGGCCAACCCCTTCAGCTCGCGCGAAATCTCGCTGACTTCCTGCACCCGATTGCTGGTCGGATGCTCGGCCTGCATCAACTGCAAGTAGTCGATCATCACCAAATCAAGCCCGTGCTCGGCATACAGCCGGCGGCACTTCGTCCGCAACTGCATGGGGGTGATCGACGGCGTATCATCGATGAAGATCTTCGACTCGCTCAGACGGCCGAGCGCCTCCAGGAAGATGGCCCACTCATGATCGGCCAGATCGCCCCGCCGTAAGCGCTGGGAATCGATGCGCGTCTCGGCGGCGATCATGCGCTGCACCAACTGCTCGCCGCTCATCTCCAGATTGAACATGGCCACCCGCTTGTCGTAGCGTCGTGCCGCGTGAAGAGCCACCGCGTTCTGCAGCGCCGTCTTGCCCATACCCGGCCGCGCGGCGATGATGATCAGATCGGATTTGTTCAAACCGCTCAACATCCGGTCCAGTTCGATGAAGCCCGTGGGGATGCCGATGAACTCGTCGCCCCGCTCCCGCAACAGCTCGATGCGCTCCAGATATTCCCCGGCGATCTCCTTCACCGGCTTCAGGGCGCGGTCGGTGCGCTGCTCACTGATGCTGAATAGCGCCTGCTCCGACCGATCGAGTACGACGTTGATATCCTCAGCCTCGTCGTAGGCCAGCCGGGCGATGGACCCGGCCGCCAGGAGGAGCTTGCGCCGAATGCCGGCCGCATCCACCATCCTGCCGTAGGCCTCGACGTTGATCGACGTCGGCACGGCGTTCAGCAGGTTGATCACCGTCGGCTCGCCGCCGATCTCGTCCAGTTGCTCGCGGCGGCGCAGTTCCTCGATCAGCGTAACCACGTCGAGGGGAACCCGCCGCTCGTTCAGGGCCAGGATCGATTCATAAATCCAGCGGTTCTGAGCGCGATAGAAGGCCTCCGGCTTCAGAAAACCGGATACCTCGAATATCGCATCGGGATCGATGATCAGGGAACCCAGGACGGCTTCCTCGGCCTCGACGCTATGGGGGGGCAGGCGTTCTTCTATCGTATCCATCAGAGAAAAACAAGACGTGGAACGCGCAGGCCAAATGAGGCGCGTTTCACGTCATAGACCGCATACCAACAGGCGGCGGCACGCATCCGCCGATGATTCCGGCCGGTCGCTCAGAGCGGGTCGTCGCTCGGCTCGTCCGGGTCGCCGCCAAAGTCGCCGAAATCCAGCGTGTTAAGGAAGTCGCTAAAGGCATCCAGGTCGGCGGCATCGATCATTTCCTCGGCCGATTCATCTCCGGCCGTTTGGATATCCGGCTCGGGTTCCACGCCGGCCACATTCATGACCTCCTCGGAGATGAAGATCGGCACCTTGGCCCGCACGGCCAGGGCGATGGCATCCGACGGACGGCAATCGATCTCGCGCGGCTCGTCCTCGTCCTCCATATTGATGAACAGGCGAGCATGGAAGACGCTCTCGTTCAGTTCCTTGATCAGCACATGGGAAAGCGTGCCGCCCAACTCGGTGATGACGTTCTTGAGTAAATCCTGGGTCAATGGACGCGCCACCTTGACGTCCTGCAATTCGATGGTGATGGCATCGGCCTCGCATGGCCCGATCCAGATGGGAAGTTGGCGGTCGCTGTCCATCTCGCGCAGGAGCACAATCCGATGCTGGGACACCAGGCTGACGCGTATGCTGTCGATTATAACCTCGATCATGAGACCCCTCGATGACTTGCTGTTTCCGGCGCACTATTGCGGCCCCGCAATAATGCGGCCATTGTAACACAAATGAGCGGATACGAAATAAGAGATCGAATAAACGGCGCTAATCAAATGTCGGCAGGCCCAGGTCGGCCATCTCCCCGCCCGCCAGAAATGCTTCCAGCGCCGTCACCGTCGCCTGCCGGTCGTCCCAGGGATATTCCACCACGCCGAAGCACATCGACTGCTCGTGCCCCTTGCCGCAAATGAGCACCACATCCCCCGGCCGCGCCAGCCCCAGCGCAAAATGAATCGCCCGCCCCCGGTCGCGAATACGCCAGAACGTCTCCCCTTCGACGCCACCCGCCGCCACGGCCGCCCCGGCCATCATTGCCAGAATCTCATCCAGCGACTCCGTGCGCGGGTCCTCGGCCGTCAGCACCGACAGGTCGGCCGTTCGCGCCGACGCCTCGGCCATCAGACGTCGCTTGGCCACGTCCCGCTTGCCCGCGCTGCCGAACACGGCGATGACCCGGCCGCCATCGATCATCCCCCGCGCCGCCCCAATAGCCCGTTCCAGCGCGTTGGGGGTGTGGGCGAAATCCACCACCACCAGAAACGGCTGCCCACGGTCGATGCGCTCCATGCGGCCGCTCAGTGTCCCCATTCCTTCCAGCCCCTCGCGGATCGTCTCCGGCGCGACGCCCAACGCCGACGCCGCGGCCGACGCTGCCAGCATGTTATGGACGTTGAACGATCCCGGCAATGGCGCGCGCACCGGCAGGGCCTCTCCGCCCACGCGCACCGTCAGCGCCGTCTCATACGGCCCATACACGATGTCGCTCGCCGTCACGCTTGCCCCGGCATCCAGGCCGTAGGTGACCACCTCCACCGGCAGGCCCGCCAGGAACTCATCCAATGGCCCAAAAGAGCGGTCGTCACGGTTCAGGACGGCCGTTCGCCTCAGCTCGATCTTGTCCCTGTTGTGCGTGGGGACATGGATGAAATCGGCCGTCAAATACTCAAACAGCCTCCGCTTGGCGGCGAAATAGGCCTCGTAGCTGCCATGATAGTCCAGATGTTCGTGGGTGATGTTGGTCACCACGGCCATATCGAAATCCACAGCGGTCACCCGGTGCTGCGCCAGCGCGTGCGATGTCACCTCCAGCACGCAATGAGTCAGACCCGCGTCGACCATACGTCGCAAATAGCGCTGCACCACCGGCGACTCCGGCGTGGTCACGTGCAGCTCCAGCAGCTCCTCCGCCCCGCCGATGTCGGCCTTGATCGTGCTCAGCAACCCGGCCCGAATCCCCGCCGCCCGCAATATATTGAACAGGATATTGGCCGTCGTCGTCTTGCCGTCCGTGCCGGTGATGCCGATCATCATCAGCTCCCGGCTGGGGAAGCGTTCCGCGGCGGCGGCCAGCCACGCCTGCGCCTCGGCCGTGTCCTCCACCACCAGGTAGCCGACACTCGCCGGCACCACAATCCCGACATCGGCCGCCGGCCGTTGGGACAGAATCAGGCTCGCGCCGCGCTCGATGGCTTGCCCGATGTAGGGATGTCCGTCGCTGCCGGTGCGCACGCGAGCCACGAAACACGCGCCCGGCTCGACCTCGCCCGACTTCTCCGTGAAGCGGTCGAACATCACATCCGGTCCGACATAGTCCGGCGGCTGCGGGTGGGTTGTGCCGTGGACGGCCGCTTTCCAGCTCGCCAGTAAATCCTTCAGGTTCATCATAGCATCAGCCGTATGCCGGACGCTGCTGCCCTACAGACCGGGCGGGCCGGCAGTCGATTCAGGAGTTCCAATGACCGGGAAGGCCTTGTCAGTTTAGCGGCAGTTCGGTCATGGTCGATCCGCCCACAAAAGGCGCCCACCATCTCCAACCGCGCGTCAGGATGAAGGCTCGCGCCCCACTATCCGCAAGGCGACCCACGCCAAGTTCCGCCTCCGGGGTAGCTGGGTCAACATGCCCAAAGGCGATCGACGTCGCGTGATGATCCCCCGGCCACTCATCGCCGCCGCCCCATAGCTCATCGAATGGTTGCAATCTGCCGCCGGGCATGGCGTCGTCGAACACGGCAAACCGCTCGTTGATCGTGGCAACCCGTGCCAGCCCGACCTCGTCGCGGCCGTCGCCGTCCACATCACCGAAGGCGATGCTCGTCGCGTAGGCGTTGAAGGCCCACGTCTGCCCGAACTGGTTCATAAGGGCAAATCCGGCGGCGGCGTCATCGTAGATAAAGGCGCGCGCATTGAGGCTGGCTTTGCGGGTCACGCCCAGCTCCTCGGCCGGGTCGTCGTCCACATTGCCGAATGCGACATCAGTGGTGTAGGACCCTGGCCCCCAAGTCTCGCCCGCCTGCAGCAGCAGCCCGAAATCCGGCGCGCCGTCATGGACGAAATAGCGCGCGTGGGCATCGTGGTTGCGGCCAATGGCGATCTCATCCACGCCGTCGCCGTCGGCATCGCCAAAAGCGATCGCCGTGGCCATCGCCGCCGCGCCCCATGTCTCGCCGGTGCTCCAGAGCGGCGCAAATTCAGCTTCGGCATCCTCATAGATGAAGATGCGCGGCCCCTCGGTGGCATTGGTGGCGATACCAAGCTCGTCGCGCCCGTCGCCGTCAATATCCCCCAAGGCGATGTCGGTGGCGTGAACCGCCGACGACCATTCCTTGCCGAACTGAGCCAGAAGAGCGAAGCCGGCCGTCGCGTCATCGAAGACCAGGACGCGCTCGTTATAGCCCGTGAATCGGGCCACAGCCAGTTCGTCGCGACCGTCGCCGTCCAGGTCACCGAAAGCCACGGCTGTTGGCCAGGCAGCCACACCCCACCCTTCCCCGAAAGTCCATAGCAAGGCATACCCGGCCGCAGCGTCATCGATCATTAACAGGCGCGGACCGGTCGCCCCGTGGCGGCCGATCACTGCCTCGTCGCGGCCGTCGCCGTCCACGTCGCCGAAGGCGATGGCTGTGGTGTACTCATTTTCGCCCCACCCCGCGCCCGTCTCGTAGATGGGGAAGAAGGCGGAAGGCGGGATGGTGGCCAGGGGGGCGGCCGGTTCGGCCATCAACCGGGCGGGCGCGATGGTTGCCAGGAGCAGCATGGTCAGGAGAAGGACAGATCGTTTCATGGTCGGTTTTCTTGCTCGATGGCCGGGCGGTGCACAAGCCCGCGCCGGCAGGCATGCCGGATACTGGCGCTATTGTATCGTTCCCGGTCGCATCCGCTACTTACCCGGCTATGGCACTGTTCTTTCCTGACCTGTCTCCACAGATCCCGGATCTATCGGGGACGGCCTTGCCGCACATCCGAACCTTATACGATGCGCGGTTCGGGAATGGGAATGATGAACTTGCCGCCGGCCTCGCGATAG
>CAYXNH010000202.1:0-5374 GCA_964466135.1 uncultured Ardenticatenaceae bacterium
TCCACCTGGCTTACGGCGTGTTGAAAACGCGCCTGCCTTTCGATCCTAATCACACCGTCAACATGCAACCTGTGTGATTTGAGTTGACTTTTAACACGATATCTGACAGGTTGAGCTACAGTACAAATTCTAGTAGAAGGCGGCAGGACGGCCAAATAAAGCCAGTTTGCCTTCAAAATATTATCGGCCATTCAGGTTAACTCGGCTATACTTCCTCCATGCACCAGGACTTTACCCTCTTTGCTACGATTACCATGGCCGTGATGATCGCCTTCATTGGCGGCTTTGTGGCTCGCAAGTTGAAATTACCCACACTGGTCGGCTATCTCGTGGCCGGGCTGGTCATCAGCCCGTTCACGCCCGGCTACACGGGCGACACCAACGCCGCCGCCCAATTGGCGGAAATGGGTGTGGTGTTCATGATGTTCGGCGTCGGCCTGCACTTCTCGCTCAAGGACTTGTGGAATGTGCGGGCCATCGCCATCCCCGGCGCGATCCTGCAGACGACCCTCTCGACGCTGCTCGGCCTGGCAGTCAGCCGGATGTGGGGCTGGTCGTTCGAGGCCGGGCTGGTGCTCGGTTTGTCCATTTCCGTCGCCAGCACCGTCGTGCTGCTGCGCGGGCTGGCCGATAACGGTCTCGTCACCACCCCCCACGGCCGCGTCGCCATCGGCTGGCTCGTCTTCGAAGACCTGGCCACCATCGCCATCCTCGTCCTCATGCCGGTGATGGTCGGCGGCGAGGGCGGCGGCAACCCGTTTGCGGCCGTCACTCTGGCCTTGCTGAAAACGGCCATCTTCGTCGTGATCATGCTCCTCGTGGGCACGCGCCTGCTGTCGTGGCTGCTGACCCAGATCGCCCACACCCGCTCGCGTGAGTTGTTCATCCTGGCTGTTGTGGCCATGGCCATCGGCGTGTCCTATCTGGCCTATGAATTCTTCGGCGTGTCGCTGGCGCTGGGTGCGTTTCTGGCCGGCGTCGTCGTCAGCGAGTCGGACGTGCACCATCAGGTGGGGGCCGAGGTCGTCCCGTTCCGCGATTTCTTCGCCGTGATGTTCTTCGTGTCGGTGGGCATGCTGGTCGATCCGGCCGTGGTGCTGGCCAATGTCGACAAGGTCATCGTCCTGGCGCTGCTGGTCGTCGTCGGCAAGGGGCTGATTACCCTGGGGCTGGCGCTTGTCCTGCCCTCGTCAGCACGGACGATGATCATCGTCGCCGCCGGCCTCAGCCAGATCGGCGAGTTCACCTTCATCGTCGGCCAGACGGGCGTCTTTCTGGGTCTGCTCGACGGCGATCAATATGGCCTGATTCTGGCCGCGTCCGTCATCTCCATCCTCGTCAACCCGATGATGTACAATTTGATCCAGCCCGTTGAACGGATGCTGCGCCGCGTGCCGTTTCTCTGGAATGCTATGGATCGCGGCGGGCCAACCCCGGAAGCGTTCACCGAGCAGATGGAAAACCACGTCGTCATCATCGGCTACGGCCGCGTCGGTCGTCATATCGGCGGCATTCTCCAGCGGCTGGGCGAGGAGTTCCTGGTCATCGAGCAGGACATGGCCTACGCCACCGAGTTGCAGAGCCAGGGCATCAAGACGATGTTCGGCGACGCGGCCAACTCCGAGATCCTGACCCACGTCTGCCTCGATTGCGCCCGCGTCCTCGTCGTTACTGTGCCCAACGAGACCACGTCCGAGCTGATCGTCGGCACGGCCCATGTTCTCTCCCCCAACCTGCCCATCATCGTCCGCGCCGAGACCGAAGACCGGCTCGATGACCTTGTCCGGCTGGGCGCAACCCATGTGATCAACCCCGAATTGGAAGGCGGGCTGGAGATTCTGCGCTATACGCTGCTGAGGCTGGATTATTCATCCGGCCAGATTCAGCACTACATCGACACCGTGCGCGGTGACGCCTATGAGGGCACCCAGCCTGGCGAGCGCGGCTATCCGGTGCTGGATCAGCTGCTGATGTCGACGCGCGGCGTGGAGATCGCCTGGTTGCCGGTGGAGGAGGGCAGCCCGCTCATTGGCCAAACCCTGGCCGAGGCCAACATTCGCTCGCGCATCGGCGCGTCGGTGGTGGCCGTCGTGCGCGACAAGGCGGTGATCGCCAACCCCAAGTCGCATCTGACCTTCGAGCAGGGGGATCTGCTGGGGTTGATCGGCGACCCGCACGAGCTGGAGGCGGCGCATTCGTTGGTTGATCCGGTTCGGGCCTGATTGATGTACAATTCAGGTCTATGACACCACTACCCCTCATCCCCCGCAATGTGTTCTTCGGCAATCCCGACCGGGCCAACGTGCGCGTCAGTCCCGACGGCGAGCGGCTGGCCTGGCTGGCCGCGCGTGACGGCGTGCTCAACGTCTGGGTGGCCCCGCGCCAAAACCCCGCCGACGCCCGCCCCGTCACCCGCGACACCGGCCGCGGCATCCGCTTTTTTGAGTGGGCCTACAGCGGCGACCACATCCTCTTCATCCAGGACCTCAACGGCGATGAGAACTGGCGCGTCTATGCCGCCGATCCGGCCACGGACGAGACGCGCGACCTGACCCCCATCGACGGCGTGGCGGCCCAGATCATGGGGCTGAGCCACCGGCGGCCGAACGAGGTCCTGGTGCGGCTCAACGACCGCGACCCGCGCTGGCACGACGTCTATCTGATTGACATAACAACCGGCAAGCGGCAACTGGTGCTGCAGAACGACCGCTTCATGGAGCTGACGGCCGACGACGACCTGCGGCTGCGCACGGCGAGCGAGATGACCCCCGACGGCGGCCTGGCGGTCCATGTCCCCGACGGGTCGGGCGGCTGGCGCTTGTGGCAGACCGTGCCGATGGAAGATACCCTCTCCACGGCCGTTCTGGGTCATGACGCAAGCGGCGAGCTGGTCTATATGATCGACAGCCGGGGGCGGGACACCGGCGCGCTCTACGTCGCCGACCCGGCCGGGGGCGAGCGCCGCCTGCTGGCCGAGGATCCCCGCGCCGACGCCGGGGAGGTGCTCTGGCATCCCACCGAGCGCAACCTGCAGGCCGTCTCCTTCGACTATACCCGCCCGGAGTGGCGCGTGCTCGATCCGGCCATCGCCGGCGACCTGAGCTATCTGGCCACGCTGGCCCGCGGCGATGTGGTCATTCCCAGCCGCTCGCTCGACGACCGCTACTGGGTGGCGGCGCTCAAGGTGGACGACGGCCCGGTGCGCTACTACCTCTATGACCGGCAGGCGGGCGCGGCCGACTTTCTGTTCACCGACCGCGCCGAGCTGGAGGGGTTGCCTCTGGCAAAAATGCACCCGGCGGTCATCCCGGCCCGCGACGACCTCAATCTGGTGGCTTATTACTCGCTGCCGCCCGATTCGATGGTCGGGGACGGCGACCGGCCCGCGCGGCCGCTGCCGATGGTGATGGTGCCGCATGGCGGCCCATGGGGGCGGGACGTTTGGGGCTTCAACGGCTGGCATCAATGGCTGGCCAATCGCGGCTATGCCGTGCTGTCGGTCAATTTCCGCTCGTCCACCGGCTTCGGCAAGGCGTTCATCAACGCCGGTGATCACCAGTGGGGCGGGGCGGTGCTGGAAGACCAGCAGGACGCGGTGGCCTGGGCCGTGGCGCAAGGCATCGCCGACCCGCAGCGCGTGGCGGTGATGGGCGGCAGCTTCGGCGGCTATTCGACGCTGGCCGGGCTGGCGTTCTATCCCGAGGTGTTCGCCTGTGGCGTGGATATCGTCGGGCCGTCGAGCCTGATCACCTTGCTGGAATCGATCCCGCCCTATTGGCAGCCGATGATCGAGCTGTTCATGAAGCGGGTGGGGGACTTGCGGACGGAGGAGGGGCGAGCGCTGCTGCTGGCTCACTCGCCGCTGACCCACGTCGACCGCATCGCGCGGCCGCTGCTCATCTTCCAGGGGGCCAACGACCCGCGCGTCAAGCAAGCCGAGTCGGACCAAATCGTGGCCGCGCTGCAGGAGCGGGGCGTGCCGGTCGTCTACGCCGTCTTCCCCGACGAAGGGCACGGTTTCGCCCGGCCGGAGAACAACGTGGCCTATACGGCCGTGGCCGAGACGTTCCTGGGGCGCTATCTGGGCGGCCGCGTGCAGCCCATTGGCGATGACACGGCGGGTAGCAGCATGACCGTGCCGGTGGGCGCGGAGGAGGTGCCGGGGTTGTCGCCAGACTAAAAACAGACGAGTGAGCGCATCAACCGCCGGTCAGGCCAGTGGCCTGCGGCCGGCAATCGTTTCCACATTATCGTCATTCTTCTATTGCATTTTTACAAATTATTCATTAGGATATCGTAGGGGTCAGGCAACCGGGCAACCATCTCCATGGAAACGCTTGACCTCCCTTCCCGGTTGCCTGACCCTTCTGCGAAGACCCCTAAATCGAATTAATTTGTTTACCTGCAACAGGAGATCATCGCGAGGCAAGGACATGCAAGACAGCAATCACTTTTGGCTACTGGCAACGGCCCTGGGTTCCGGGGTCTTCTGGCTCATCGCCTACATCCTCATCATCTACCGCGGGTTCAAGGACCAGACCTACGGCATGCCGATCGTGGCCTTCATCGGCAACATCGCCTGGGAGTTCATCTTTGGGCTGGGCATCGAGCGGGGTTGCGCGGCCAGCTGGTCGTCATGCCCCGCGGCCATCATCCAGGCCCGCAACTTCATCTGGCTGTTGTTCGATGTCGTCATCCTGTATACCGTGCTGAAGTTCGGCCGCCGCTACTTCACCGGCTTCTTCTACAAGTATTTCCACGCCATCGTGCTGGGCGGCATCGTCGTCACCGGGCTGCTCATCTACGCCATCGTGCAGGAGTTCTGGATCAAGAACATCTGGGGCGTTCAGGTGGGCGGGACGACGCCGGAATTTCTGCCGCTGACGCTGCAGGGCGGCAGCTACTACACCGGCTTCGGCCTCAACTTCATGATGTCGATCCTGTTCGTCTTCATGATCTACCGGCGGGGCAATGTGGACGGGCAGTCGGTCTACATCGCCCTCGGCAAGTGGTTGGGCACGGTGGCGGCCTATGGCTTCATGCTGGCTGACGGCATCCAGACGCCGGTTGTGAATATCCTCTACGCGGTGGTGTTCGTCTTTGACGTTATTTACATAAAAATGGTATACGACAAGTGCCGCGAGCAGGGGATCGATCCCTGGCGGCGGCCGTAGGCGGGCGAATCGTGGGGGTCAGGCAACCGGGCGATTATCTATCGGCGATCGGTACCAGTTCCGCGGAAGACGGAACATTTCGACTCCCGGCGCCGGTCGGCAATCACGTTCTTGTGGTGAGTTTCATCGGTTTTGAAACCATTGAGCAAGAGGCACTTGTTCGTGAGGACGAAAGGATCGAACTTGAATTCCTGCTGTCG
>CAYXNH010000203.1:0-5356 GCA_964466135.1 uncultured Ardenticatenaceae bacterium
AAGTGAGACAGATCCATGCCGACCAATTTCGACTGGCAAACAGAAGAGGACGAACGCCGACCAAAGAATAATTGGGATGATCCGGCCGAATCAGCGCGCGCGAAATCGACGAAGCGAAAACTCCCCTGGCGACTCATCATCGTCGTCGGCATCCTCATCGCATCGATTGGCGGGATCACCTGGTGGCAAATCGACAGACAGATCGATCAAACCCTTCAGGCTCTCCGCACCGACGTGATCGCCAGTCATAATCTGGTGCAACACGCCATCGTCGAGAATGACGAAGAGGTGTTTCGCTCAACCCTTTCGGGCAAGGACCCCGCCTGGACGGCCAACCAGATGGATCTCTTCGAGGCCCAGTTAATCGTCGATCGCTCTCCATTGGGTCTTGTCCCCGAGGAGGGCACGCTCCCGGCGATTCTGCGTGTCGAGAACGAAGAGGTCGCCGTCGGGGAGCAAAGCGCAAGTATCGAATTCTCGGCCGACCTCAACGAGGCCATCGTCACTACCGATCAACCTTACCGCGTGGAGGAAAGCAAGGATGTCGTCGTCCTGCAACAGACGGCCATTTTTCGACGGGGTGATTCCCGATGGCTGCTGGCACCACCGACGGCCGAGTTTTGGGGCAAAACAAAAACAACCGAAAGAGAGCATCTGACTGTTATCTATCCGGCGCGGGACGAGGACATCATCGAGGTGCTGACGGCCGACATTGACGCGGAGCTTGGCCGAATGTGCGCCACGCTGAAAGATATCGATTGCCCGGACAACCTCCATCTGGCCGTGCGCTTCGATACCGATCCCACCCTCCTTATCTCGTTGTCACAGCCGCTGGGCGCATTGCAACGATCCCTGGATCGGGAAGGCGTCATCGAACTGCCTACTCCCACCGTGGCGGGGCTGCCCGTCAAAGAGGATCCGCTCCTGTGGGAGGCGGGCTATGCGTCACTGCGCGATGGCTACGCACGCCACATCCTCAGCACGGCCATTGTCCGGCTTGTTGGCTGGCGCTGTTGCGACAACGCTCTCCTGTTTAACGCATTGATGGATTACCAGCTGGGCCAATTGGGATTGAAGGAGTGGTCAATCGGCGAAGCCGACCACCGGCAAATCCTGGAATCCCGCATTCGTCTGACCAATCTGAACCCCTATCTGCGCACCGGTTCCAACAATAAGGTAGAAGAAGAACGTCTGTGGGAATGGCGGGCGGCGGTCGATTTCCTGGTCAATGGCATCCCGAACTCGTCCGCGGCCGGTATTCAGCGGCTTCTGGGCCAAACCGGAATATTCGACCAGTTCCTGGAAAGCGTCCTGTCGTTCGCCCTTGCCGAATCGGGCGGACTATTTCCCAACAATCTGGACGCGGCCTGGTGGCTCTACGCATTGAATAGCGATGCGCTGACTTCAACAGAGCCGCTAATCCCCTCGACCCATCAGGGATTGCTTATGGCCTGTCAGGCCATCGAGGGTATCCAGCGCACAGACAGATCGGAACTTTATCGCTACGCTTCCGACACCGGAGGCTGGACGGAGCTATATAGCCTGCCCGGTTATATCTGGATGAGCGCCCTGCCCGACCCGAGCATGGCCCTTTTGCAGGAGTACTCATCACAAGAGGGTGTGTGGCGTACCAAGATCTGGCGTGACAACGACCTGAATACGGCCTATACGGCTCCCGGCAGCGCTTTTTCTATCTCTTTCAATGAAACCGACCTCGCCGGAGAAAGATTGCTCGCCTACAGCTTCGGTCTGGATTCCGAAAATGTTCGCATGACGGTGATCGATCTCAACCATTGTGACGAAAACGGATGCCGGACTTACGAACCACCCGGCAGACCGGTCTGGTCGCCTGATGGGGAATTAGCCCTGTTCTTTCGGGTTAATGAATCGATCTCAGAGCTGACCTACATAGCCACCAGCAATAGTCACATCCTCACCGATATAACGAACACGGTCGTAGGCTCTTTGGCGCTGGGGCCCGGCAACGCGCAAGCCGGCTCAGCCGAATTAACGCCGCTCGTATTCGGTCGCTCCCCATTCTGGATCGACAACGGGACCTATGGCTTCATCCGCCGGATCGAAATGGGTGGGCCGGTAGCGGACGGCGGCGAGGAAATTATCGTCCTGGGCAAGGTCGACGATCCGTCGCCGTACCTCATCCTGTCTCTGGCTGACCTGACTCCATTGCTGCCGGCTTCCGTCCGACGCGACCAACTGACGCTGGGATACGCGGCCACCCACCCGAACATTCCCAATAAGCTGTTCATCACGGTCATCGACATGGCTGAGGGAAATGCCTACGCATTCTCCTATGATCTGGAAACCGGAACTCCGGAACTGCATTTCGACTTGCCGGCCACGCCGTATCATTCCCTGGGGTTTTCGCCCGACGGGCGATATATGCTGATGACCGGCCAGTACCGAACCCGGTTCGGACCTAGCGGGGAGACGGCCGTGTTGCTGGTGAAGGACCTGGTCGAAAACAAGACGACGCCGTTCATCATTCGACCGCCGTTCTTTATGCCGTCGGTCGCCTATGACTGGACGGAGGATAGCCGCCTGCTGGCCATGACGATGGGCGGCAATCTGGTCGCTATCGTCGACCCCGAGCGAGCCAATGTGCAGCTGCTGCCGTATGATTTTGGCAGTTGCACATCCGTTGTCTGGGTAAATCCCTGACGAAGGGGACGTTCTTACGCTTGACGAGGCCAGAAACGGGCACTAGAATCCCCCATGCTCGGCGGGCCACCAGCTTTAATTCATGCGCCCTTTCGGGCTATTGAAGACCATGACGAAGACCTATCATTTCTGGATCACCGGCTGTCAGATGAATCACGCCGATGCTCGGCGAGTGGCGACCGAGCTGGAAAAGCTCGGCTATCGCTCCACCGCAAACGCCGAGGACGCCGACGTTGTCGTGCTGGAGACCTGTACCGTGCGCCAGCAGGCGGAAGACAAGACATACCACAAGCTGCAAAGTCTGAAGCCGTTGAAAGCTCGCCGCCCCGACATGACTGTGGCGGTCATGGGCTGCGTCGTTGGCGTGCGCGGCAACGAGGTGCTGGAAAAGCGCTTCCCCTTCGTCGATATCTTTATGGAACCTGCCTCCGACGGCCTGCCGCTGATCAGCCATCTGGCTCAGGACAGTGATTACCATCTCGAACAGGCGGCCGTCGAGCAACGTCATGCTCTTCAGGACGGCGAGGTCATTTTGCCGGCCGAACAGCTCGGCACCCTCGTGTCCGCGCCGGTCGCCATCGTCTACGGCTGCTCCCACGCCTGCACCTTCTGCATCATCCCCCAGAAGCGCGGTATCGAACGCAGCCGCCCAATCGGCGAGATCGCCGCGGAGGTCCGGTCGCTGGTGGCGCAAGGGGTCAAGGAAGTCGTTCTGCTGGGCCAGATAGTCGACCGTTACGGCAAGGACGTGCCTGATGGCCCCGATCTGGCCGACCTGCTGCGTGTGATCAACGGCGTGGACGGGCTGGAACGTATTCGCTTCCTGACCAGCCATCCCAACTATATGACCGACCGCATCCTCCACGCCGTGGCTGACCTGCCGAAGGTGATGCCCCAGATCGAGATTCCCATTCAGGCCGGAAACAACGAAGTGCTGGCGGCAATGAAACGTGGCTACACGCGCGAGGAGTATCGCACGCTCATCCACCGCATCCGCGAGATCATCCCCGACGCAGCCATCCATTGCGATATCATCGTCGGTTTTCCCGGCGAGACGGCCGAGCAGTTCCAGGAAACCCACGACATCCTGGCCGAGCTACAATTGGACAAGGTTCACCTGGCTCGCTATAGCCCTCGACCCGGCACGGTCAGCACGCGCCGCATGGTTGATGACGTGTCCGACGCCGAGAAGCGCCGCCGTTTCCAGGTCATCGAAGCCTTGCAAAAGGAAGTCGCCACGAGCAAGATGCGCCGATTCCTGGGTGAGACGGTCGAAGTGCTGGTCGAGGAGCGCGACAAGGGACGCTGGCGAGGCCGCACGCCACATAACAAGCTCGTGTTCTTCGACGATCCGAACGACCTGCGCGGCCAACTAGCCTTTGTGGAGATCACGCACGCGGGGCCGTGGAGTATGTCGGGACGGCTCGCGCAACAACAGCCAAACGGCGTTGGTCACTCGGCCGAACCGGCGACCGGGTCCATCAGCCTGCCCGTCCTGATGTAGCCCCGAAGTTCCTGCCAGGCTTAAACGGCGAAGATACCCTGCCGGCCCGCGCCCGAGCTGAGAGCGGCCGCCAGGTCATCCCCATTGTTAATCAGATAAGCCACCATGCCACTCGCCCGCAGCAAGTGATAGAGGGGCTGCGCCGAGCGCTGTCCAAAGAACGACTCAGGATTGACCAGGATCGTCACCACTCGCAGGCCGCGCCGCGCAAACTGGCGGGCGGATACGGCCCACTCTTCGCGGACATTGGGCGTGACGACGATGAGGGTCGTCCCCCGCGGGAACAATTGAATCTCCGCGTGGAGCATGTCCTGCATCGGTACAATCCCCTCGGCGCGCAACACGGACAACGTCTCCAGGATGCGATTGAACTGTCGCTCGCCCCGGTCTGGCTGCAACAACTCGTTCGACTGCCCATAGGCCATCATGCCGACGGCGCGATCGCGCCGAAGAAAGAATTGCGCTACCGACGCCGCGATGGTCACGGTGTATTCCTCGGTCGATTCCTGCAGGCGGAACTTTTGCATCCTGAGCCAGCCGGGGATATCGCCATGAGGCGGTGGGGGTGGGGCTGCCGACTGGCGCGGGGTGACATGCCCATAAACCGACATATCGGGAATGACCCAGATATCGGCCAGTGGGTCCAGCTCGAACTCCTTCACCACCAGCCGATCTCGCCTCGCCGTGGAGCGCCAATGGATGCGGTTAAAACTGTCGCCCGGCTCATAGTCGCGGACGCCGGAGGCGTTGGTGGTGATGTAGTGGGTGCGGCGTCTCAGGGCGTCGCCGCCGGGCAGGACGCCGACCGGCAGAGCGAACTGCTGAATATCGAAAGTCATCGGAAAGACGACGACGTTGCTGGTCTGGGTTAAATCGCGCTGGAGAGGAAACAAGCCGAACGGGTCGCTGGTGCGCAGGCGGATGGGGCCAAGCTGGTAACGGCCGCGCTGCTGGCAGATCGTCGTCACCCGCCAGCTATAGCTCTGCCGCGCCCCCAGCCCGTTGACGACGTGGCTGGAGTAGTGGAACGGCAGCGTCGAATAGTCGCGCACCTCCAGCCACAGCTTGGGCAGGAAGGTGGTGTTGCGGACGTTGAAGCGCTCTTCCAGCGGCCGGCCAACCTGCGTGCGCCGCACGCGCGTAACCCGCGACAGGTGGACGCCGTTGAGGTTG
>CAYXNH010000204.1:0-5331 GCA_964466135.1 uncultured Ardenticatenaceae bacterium
ATGGCTATCACATCAGGCAGATAATCCGTAGTCACAAATAATCCTGTTATTTCGACGGCCGAGGAGCCGGCCGATATCGTCCATTCGTTCGTTGTCGAGGCCGGCCCGGCACCGGAGATTCTTCGACACTCCGCAGCAATTGGCTAACCTCTTGCTCGGACAGGTAACGCCATTGCCCGGGCTTGAGGTCGCCCAAAGTCAACGGGCCGATCCGCTCCCGAATGAGTTGCCTGACGGGATGGCCCAGAGCGGCGGCGATGCGGCGAATCTGGCGTTTGCGCCCCTCGCGGAGGATGATTCGCAGCTTTGTGCTGCCGGTTTCGCGCTCGATAACCTCAATAGGAGCAGGAGCGGTGATGCGATCATCAAGCATGACGCCGCGGCGCCATTGGTCCAATACCTTATCGGGTATGGAACCCTCCACGGTCACGATGTACACCTTCTCATGTCCATATCGCGGGTGGGTCAGGCGATGAGCCAGCTCACCGTCGTTCGTCATCAAAACCAGCCCCTCGCTCGGCTTATCGAGGCGACCAACGGGATAGATATGGATGGCGTTGTCAATCTGGATGAGATCACGCACTGTCGTGCGCCCCTCTTCCATCTCATCCTCCAAAGATGAGATGACTCCACGCGGCTTGTTCAGGGCGATATAGATGAGCGCCTCATCATCCCCCTGTTGCCTGCTAATAACCAGCGGCCGTCCGTCGACAACGATTCGATTGATGGCGGGGTCGGCCTTGTCGCCCAATACGGCAACGCGACCGTCGACCGTGACACGGCCCTCAGCGATGATCGTTTCACATGATCGGCGCGAGCCTAAATTGGCTCGCGCCAGTATCTTCTGCAAGCGTTCTTCCACAGTCTGCACACTTAATAACGGCCGGATCGGCACCCCGGCCAGGAAGCTTGTTAACCGCGATTTACTCTTCCTCGTCGTCCAGTGGCGGCATTTCCGTCAACGCCCCTAGTCCAAACGATTGCAGGAAGTCGGGCGTCGTGCCGTAAAGAATGGGGCGACCGGGTTTTTCCAGCCGGCCGACTTCCTCGATCAGGCCCTTGCTCAATAATGATCGCAATGCGCCGTCGGAGTTCACACCACGGATATGGTCGATTTGCGGCCGTGTCGCCGGTTGCATGTAGGCAACGATGGCCAAGGCTTCCAGCGCCGCCTGGCTAAGCCGGGTCGTCAATTCGAGGCCTAAAAACCGTTCAACCGCCGCGGCCGCCTCAGGAGCGGTGGTCAATTGCACCATGTTGTCGCCGCTCCATTGCAACCGCAATCCGCGCGCGTCATAGTCGGCTTCCAGCTCGCGCAATAACTTCTGGACGGCCGCCGGTGTGATCTCCAGCGTCGCCGCCAGACGCGACACGGAGGCCGGGCCACCGGCGACGAACAACAGACTCTCCAGCAGCATGAGGGACGAAGCGGTGGCGCTTCCGTTCGAGGATGGCGAATTTGACGTAATCATGGATTCACAAATTGGCGACCGATCGCCTTGATTATTACAGGACAATCTGAGGCCAAGCGGTTATTATAGCGATGATAACACAACCCCTCTGTTTTGGAACGAATCATGTTAAAAACAATTCAATTTGCCGAGCAAAACCACCAAAAATTTCTAACCGAATTATCCGAATTTCTCAGAATCCCCAGTATCAGCACACAATCAGATCGAGATGACGACACAGCCAGGGCGGCCGCCTGGCTGGCGACAGCCATGAGGAACGCCGGCATGGAACACGTCACCGTCTACGAGACCGAGGGCCACCCGCTGGTTTATGCCGACTGGCTTCAGGCCGGGCCAGGCGCACCGACAGTCTTGATCTATGGTCATTACGATGTCCAGCCACCCGATCCGCTGGAATTATGGGAATCGCCGCCGTTTGAACCGGTGATCCGCGACGACTATATCTACGCGCGCGGCTCGGCCGACGACAAAGGCCAGGTCTACATTCACGTAAAGGCGGTTGAGGCGTACCTGAAAACAGTCGGCCATTTACCGGTAAACGTCAAGTTCATCGTAGAAGGCGAAGAGGAAATCGGCAGCCGGAACCTGTATCGTTTTATCGCGGCCAACGGTTCGCTCCTCTCGGCCGATTCCGCCCTCGTGTCCGATTCTTCCATCCTGGGTAAGGGCAAACCGGCCCTGGTCTACGGCTTGCGCGGAAATTGTTACGTGCTGATCGACGTCACCGGGCCAAGCCGGGATCTTCACTCAGGCTCCTATGGCGGTGGGGTCAACAACCCCCTGAACGCCCTGGCCCACATCATCGCCAAACTAAAGGACGAGGAAGGCCATATCCTCATCCCCGGATTTTATGATCGGGTTCGGCCGTTGTCGGGTGAGGAGCGAAAATTGCTGGCCGACTTTCCCCTCGACGAGGCGGCGTGGCTGCGAGAGACAGGCGCGCCGATGCTCTGGGGTGAGCCGGAATACTCACTGGTTGAACGGATCAGCGCGCGCCCGACTCTCGACGTCACCGGCATGTACGGCGGTTATCAGGGCGAAGGCACCAAGACCGTCCTGCCGTCATACGCTCATGCCAAGATCTCAATGCGCCTCGTCCCGGACCAGGACCCACGAGAGATCACCGAGTTGTTCGAACAATATGTCCGCTCTATCGCCCCGCCCAGCATCACGGTCAAGATGGAGCGATCACGCGGCGGCAAAGCTTCGCTCATCGATCGCGACACGGCGCCGATGCGAGCGGCCGCGGCAGCCTATGAAGCGACATTCAACCACCCGGTAGCATTCATGCGCGAAGGCGGATCGATCCCGGTGGTCAATCATTTCGAGTCCGATCTGAAATTGCCGACGGTGTTGATGGGCTTCGGGCTACCAGGCGACCGCATTCATTCGCCCAACGAGCGGTTCTATCTGCCGAACTTCTACGCCGGAATCGAAACCAGCATCCGCTATCTCGACCTTCTAAGTCGGGCCAAGTACCGTGGGCAGTAGTATCCGGGCGCTCAGTCTCGCGCCAGGCCGGCAAAGAGGATGATTGTCGAGCGATTCTCGCCCGTTTCGGTGATAACCCAGATGCGATTCTCACGAACGACATAGGCCGAGACGACGGCATCCATGCCGGTCAATGTGTTGACTTTGTTCAGCGGGCCGAAACCGGGAAAGTTGCCGCGGGTTCCATTGAGGAGTTCTTCGTTGACGTCCAAATCATAGAACTCGCCATACTCGCCAAAATCGCCCGAGGCATGACATTCGATCAGCCGTCGAATCTCCTCGGTCGTCAGGCGAACGGAGACACCGGTGGTGACGATGATCTGGCCGCAATCGATGAGTCGGCCGCTCGCGGCATACGGCGCGGCATCGTTGTCCACATCGCTTGTCTCCGACAGCCGAAAGAAGCCGATGTCGCCACTATAACCCAGATCGGCATAGGGGATGAACTGACCGTCGTCGAATTCAACGCCGATCTCGTCTTCCTGGATGCGCGGCCGCGGCAGAAGGTTCAAGTCACGCCGTCGCCAGAAATATTGGCGTCGAGCCTCATCGGCAACAATGCGGACGATGTGCGGTTTGTCGGTCATGCTATCTCCATTAAAATGCTGCCCGAGCTTGCTGGTTGCGATTACAGTCAACGATTTTGATATTGTAAACGCAATCAGTCGCAGCAGGAGAAATATCTACGCGGTTTTCACAGACCGGACGATCATCTTCAATGCTGTTCTTCCGACATCAACGATTTCAGAGCGTCTGCGAGTTTAGTAGCCGACGCTTCCCACGTCCATTGATCAACGGCCGCAACAGCCTGTTTCCCCAATTCCGGCAATGAATCTCGCGCAGCCCATATATGTCTTAGTGCATCGACAAACGCCTCAACGTCAGATCCATCGGCCCAAAACGCGTATTCCCCATCACCGACAACATCAGTATGAGCAATGATTCGAGTGGCCAGGACGGGCATTCCGGCGGCCATATATTCAAACAACTTGATAAAGCTGCTAACACGGAACTTGAGTTCATCCGGAAAAGGCAAGACGCCGATATGTGCGTCAGCCAGCACCTTCCAGACTTCTTTATGCGGAACGGGAGGCTTGACAATCACAGCGCCGTCTGTGGTGGCTGCCAGCGCTTCAATCTCCGCCTTTTGATCACCGCTACCCACTATTGTAAGCGTGAAATTCATGCCCTGTTTCGTTGCCGCGATGACCGCATGACACAGCGCCATTATATTTCTCTCGATGTGGATCGATCCGATATAAACCAGGCGCACAGGTTCCTCGTCACTTGGCCAGCGTCGATCCTCGAGCGCAGCCTCAAACTTCTTCGGATCGACTCCCGAAGGCCACACCCCTAATAGCCGATCAGGTTTGATCCCCACTGCTTCGGCCATTTGTGGCGTGATCACTAAATGACCGTCAACCCAGAAATCGGCAATTGCGCGACTATACCGATAATAAAATGCGCGCAAATGGTCCTTAATCCCTCGCGTACCAGCCCCCATATGGAGCGTGCGAACATCCATGACAAATAATGGTCGCTGTCGACCTGCAAGGCGATATATCAGAGGAACCGGCAAGAACCAGATTGACGAAACCTCATGAAACATGACAATGTCGATATCATCGCGAGAAAACAGCCAGCGCAGAATCTCCAGATGCAGGAGACCCTGACCTAACAGATAAATCTTTCGCAGAGGTATAGAGAGCAACCCGCTTTTTTCGGTCATTGTCGACCCGGCGGGGGCTGACTGGGTCAGGGTGACGTTCCAGCCATTCTCTCGCAATATCTGAGACGGCACCAAATAAGTTTCGGAATCGAGAATTTGGTTGAGGTCAGACTGTTGTACCCATAACAAAGCGGGCAGATATTCATTAACAGGATTTGGAACGCCAGATGTCTTGTCATCAATTTGGCCGGCTGAAGAGGGATACCTCTTAACGCGATCGAGTTTCATGCAACGTCTCCACTTTTCTTTCGCATTAAATCAAATTAAGCAATCGACTTGGTCTAACTGGATTTGGTGAAAAATTGCCGAGAGAAAACACCTGGACAGTTACCCGTATGACTTTGACGGTTATCATGGTGATTCAGATACTCGGCCTAGAGCGTGTTATGCATTATGAGCCATAAGATTCACGAATTGCCGCAGCATAAGCATCGCGAAGACCAGGTAATGCAACCCGGCCAGCGTCTCCGGCAAGCGTTCGTAGTCTTTAGCCAGCCTACGAAAGCGAGTAGCCCAGGCAAAGGAGCGTTCGACCACCCACCGTCGAGGCAGAAGGACAAAGCCTTTCTTGGCCTCCGGCAGCTTCACGACCTCCAGCTGGATGCCTTGCTGGGCGGCGTCAGTGGCCGGCTGGTCACC
>CAYXNH010000205.1:0-5304 GCA_964466135.1 uncultured Ardenticatenaceae bacterium
TGGCCGGGTCGCTGACGGGCTGATAGGCGGTGTAGACGTTGGGCAGCGCGCCGACATCGGAGCAGCCCTGGACGTTGTTCTGGCCGCGCAGCGGGTTGAGGCCGGTGCCCGACCGGCCGACGTGGCCGCACATGAGGGCCAGATTGACCAGCGACAGCGTGTTGTCCGAGCCGTGGGTGCTTTGGCTGATGCCCATGCCCCAGTAGATGGCCGCGCGTCCGGCGTTGGCGTAAATGCGCGCCGCCCCACGGATCGATTCGGCCGGGACGCCGCTGATTGACTCGGCCCACTCCGGGGTGTACTCATCCAGCGATTCGATATAGTCGTTGAAGCCCTCGGTGCGCTCGCCGATGAAGTTGGGATTGTACAGCCCTTCCTTGACGATGACATGGGCCATGGCCTGGAAGACGGCCACGTCGGTGCCGGGGTTCTGTCGCAGCCAGAGGGTCGAGAAGTTGACCATATCGATCCGCCGTGGGTCGACGACGATGAGCTTGGCCCCATTTTGCCGCACGGCGCGCTTCAGGAAGTTGGAGATAACCGGGTGGGTCTCGGTGGTGTTGCTGCCGGTGACGATAAACACTTCCAGGTTTTCCATCTCGGCGATGGAGTTGGACATGGCGCTGGTGCCGAGGGACATTTGCAGGCCGGCCACAGAGCCGGCATGGCACAGCCGGGCGCAGTGGTCGATGTTGTTGGTCTCGAACAAGGCGCGAATGAGCTTCTGGTAGACGTAGTTGTCCTCGTTGGTGGCCTTGGCGCTGGCAAAGCCGGCGATGGCGTCGCCGCCATAGATGCGGGCCACGCGCACCAGTTCGTCGGCCGTCAGGTCGAGGGCCTCGTCCCAGGTGGCCTCGCGCCAGACGGGCGGGGCGCTGCGTCCTTCGTGCCGGTTGGTGCGGATGAGCGGCGTCCTGATCCGGTCGGGGTGCTTGACATAATCAGTACCATAGCGACCCTTGACGCACAGCATCCCGTAGTTGGGGGCGGCGTCGAAAGGGGCCTCGACGGCGTAGATGAACTCATCCTTGATTTTCAGATTCAATTGGCAACCCACCCCGCAGTAGGGGCATGTGGTGCGGACGATGCGATCCGGGACAACCATTTTCGCTCTCCTTTCTCATTTTCGCGTGGTCGGCAACTTGACATCTTTAGGGCGATGTCATGCCGTTGCCAGACATGCCTAATAGACTACTGCATCTGGCCCAGTTCTGCCAGCCTGGTCAGACCAGTCTCAGCTACAGCCGCCACGCGGGCGACGGCATCGACAACATCGGCGTCGCCGGCCCGCTCGGCCGGGATGCGAGACCGGTACAGACTCGTCGCATGAGCCCAGCGCTTCACATCCGGTTCAGCAGCCAGCGCTAGTGATCCTCGAGCACCCAGAACGATCAACCGGGGCCAGTCAACTGGCGTGTTCGAGAGGGGGTGCGGTGGGCATAGCCGGTTTTTCTCGACATCATCCTTTCGGGTTGCCTCCACGTAGCCGGCGATCGCGGCACCAAAGATCGGCCCGGTTGCGACGCACTGGAGCGTGATCGCCTCGGACCCCCAGACCGGCACCAGTGGCTGATACCGCAAACCCGAGGCGGCGCAGTGTACCACCAGCACATCCCGGTCGATTGCAGCCTCGCCGTCCGCACACACCATTCGACCCGGCTCCACGTAGCGGACGTGGCCCAACCGTACCACGTTCTCAATAGCCTTCAAGTGGTCAAGCTCCCAGTGTGCCAATGTCGGGGTTTTGGCCATGCTTGGGGTAACCCGCGGATCGATACGCAGCATCACGCCGGCTGCCTCCATGCGCAGGAAGAGATCATCCGGCGACGTCGCCTCACAGGCGGCCTCCAGGATATCGGCAACCATACCCGAATAGATGACCGGATCGGGCTGCATGACCGCGCGGTTAACCATCCAGGGATCTCGCGGGCGCAACCAGCAAACCGAGTCAGGATCCACGCCGTTGTCGAGGAGCCACACGATGGCGTCGGTGGCCGTCTTGCCCGAGCCTACGATCACAAACTGACCAGGTATCTCAGGCAATCTGACCACGTCGTTCACCGGAATCAGGCGTACGCCATCCGCAACGGCGAAAGGTGCGGGGGTTTGGGCCGGGATTTCCGGCGCGATATAGTGGGCGTTGACGACGCGGCAGCGATCGGGCACAGCGAAATGTTTTCCCGACAGGCGCGAAACCCAGCGGTGCCCGCCGAGGTACTCACTGTTAGGATAAAAGGTGACTTTGCCGCTGGCGATCAAGTTCGCCAACACGCGCGCGTAATAGGCTACGATGTCCGGCGCGGCCGCACGCTCGTACATGCCCTCCTCCGGGCCGCTGGCCTGCCGCTGGCCTGTGCCCAGCGGGGTTGAGACGACGCCATAGAATTCGGATGCCTGATGCAGCTTCACGAACGGATAGGCGTCGAGCCAGTGCCCGCCCACGCTGTGGCGGCGGTCCAGTAATGCCACATGCACGTCGGCGTTGTGGATGAGGGCATCGACGAAAGCCATACCCGCAGCGCCAGCGCCGACGACTAGGTAATCAGCCTGAACCAGTGTGGGCCGGCTGTGAAGGTTGGCGGTCTCGGTCATGGTTTCATGTCTCGGGTTGCCCAACTTAAGACTTAGCCGTAAGCCGGGTCATCTGTTCGTCATATGTTGTAACTGTTAAAGCACTCTCCGCCGGCCACCGTGCCCTTTAGCGCCAACTCCTCGGCTGGATCGTGCAGGACGATATCAAAGCGATCAATCGTCGCGCCGTCACGCTCTTTCGTGCCGGCAGTCAAGGTATCACGGCGTTTCTGGTCAACAAACTGTAGAACAGGTTCGGTCGGCCGCGTTGTCCAGTTCGCCGCCGAAGTATATGCGGATGATCAGAACGTGTAAAGGGCTATTCGCCGGCCTCAGCTTGCCTGCGCCGCTTTCCGCCGCGCCGCGTCTGGCGGAAGATATCATCGGGATCCACGCCTTGCTCCAGCAGGAATTGTCGCTTGGGCTTGAGGGCGTTGGTGGGGCAGACGCCGACGCACTGGCCGCAGAAGACGCAGGTCGTGTCCATCATGCCGTCGCCGTCGAATGTGCCGATGAGGGTGTGGAAGCCGCGGCCGTCGAAGTTCAGGGCGAAGGTGTATTGCGCGTCCTCGGCGCAAACCTGCACGCAACGCCAGCAGTTGATGCACTTGTTATAGTCGCGCAGGTAGAAAGGGTTGTCGTCGTGGACCGGCGAGGTGCGTTGCTCCATGCCCGCGAATCGCTCCGTGTCGACCTCATACTCCACCAGCAGGTCCAGCAGGTGCGGCGCCTCGCTCAAATCGACGGTCGAGGTCAGCATCTCCAGGGTTGTCCGTCGCGCGGTCACGACATCCTTCGTCCGGGTGTTGACGACCATCCCCTCGGCCACCGCCGTCACGCAGGCGGCCGCCTGCAGTCGCCGGCCGACATCGACCGAACATATCCGGCATAGCCCGTTGGCCGTCAGGTGCGGATGATAGCAGACGACGGGGATGTCGATGCCGATCGACAGCGCCGCGTTGAGAATCGTCGTTCCCGCCGGCACCACCGCCGGCAATCCATCGATGGTCAATGTCACCATTTCCGAGGACATTGCATTACTCCTTGCTGCTGGTTCTCAGGGGCTGAGAGTCACGGATATCGGTCAAAATTCGCTCCGGATGGGTATAGATTCGCATCCGATCCTGTCGCAAATAGGCCACCAGGGTGATGTTCCAGGCCTCGGCCAGGGCCACCGACAGGCTGGTGGGCGAGGTGCCGGAGCAGACGATCGGCGTTTCCAGGCGGCGGGCCTTGTTGATCATCTCGCTGCTGATTCGGCCGCTGCTGAGCAGGATGTGGCCGCGGGTGGGGATGCTCCCCAGCAGGGCCGCTCCCTGTAATTTATCGAGGCAGTTGTGGCGGCCGATGTCTTCCACCTGGAGCAGGAGGCGCTCTTCGCCCGGCGCGCCCGCTTCGGCCAGCGCGGCGGTGTGGACGCCGCGAGCCGTCTGGTACAGTTCCGCGCCCAGATGGACCATGCGCATGAGCGACCCCAGTTGCTCCGGCGTGACTTGCAGGTCGCCGGTCAGCGGCTCGTGGACGGCCGACAGGTCGCTGAAGGTCAGCCCGCCGCCACAACCGGCGGTGATGGTCGCCCGGCGCGGCCGCTCGAACTCCACGTCATGCAGCCAGACATCGACGCAGGTGCCGTTCTTCGACAGGTGGTGGGAGCGCACGTCATCGAGGCGGTTGATGATCCCCTCGCTGTAGAGAAAGCCCAGCGCCAGCTCCGTCAGCTCGCGCGGGGTGCACATGAACGTCGCCAGTTCCCGGCCGTTGACCGAGATGCAGGCCAGCGCCTCATCGATGACGGCGCCGTCGACGAATTGCGCGCCGGTGCCGTTCAGGCTCACATATTGCGCGGGACGAACTCCGATCGTCATCTCAAATGTCCGTTGCCGCCGCCCGCCGCAAAAAGCTCCGGCCAGCGGTCGGCCGCACTGAGGATGGCCAGGGAGGCCGTCTGTCCCAGACCGCACAGGGAGGTTTGGGTCATCGCCAGGCCGATATCCTGCAGCATCTTCTTGTCCTGAGCGCGCGGGCCGCCGTGGTAGAGGATGCGGTCCATGATCTCCAGCTGGCGCTGCGTGCCCAGAGCGCAGGGATAGCATTTGCCGCAGCTTTCGTGGGCGAAGAAGCGGGCCAGCATGTACATGATGTCGCGCAGGTCGACCGCCTCGTCGAAGACCATGATGACGCCGGAGCCAAGCGGGAAGCCGTTCTCCCTGGCATCCTCATAGGTCAGGGGGGTGTCCAGCCGTTTGGGGCCGATGAAGACGCCGGCCGCGCCGCCCAGCAACACCGCCTGCACTTCCTTGCCCAGGACGCCGCCGGCCATCTGGATGAGCTGCCGGATGGTCAGACCGAACGGCACTTCATAGACGCCGGGTCGGGCCACGCGGCCGCTGACGCAAAACCATTTGGTGCCCGGCGAGCCGGGCGTGCCCAACTTGTGCCATTGTTCGACGCCCATGTTGAGGACGGCCACCGTGGCCGCCAGCGTCTCGACGTTGTTGATGGCCGTCGGCTGCTGGAACAGGCCGTGGGTGGTGGGGAAGGGCGGCTTGATGCGCGGGAAGCCGCGCTTGCCCTCGATGGCCTCGAAGAGGGCCGTCTCCTCCCCGCAGATATAGGCGCCCGCGCCCAGTCGCAGCTCGATGTCGAAGTTGAAGCCGCGCCGGCCGAGGATGTCGCGCCCCAGATAGCCGGCCTCGCGGGCTTTCTCGATGGCGTTCTTCAGCCGCTTGTAGC
>CAYXNH010000206.1:0-5215 GCA_964466135.1 uncultured Ardenticatenaceae bacterium
TCGATGATCAAGTTCGGCGTCACGCCGGAGGTCAACGCCATCTCGACGCTGATGCTGCTGGGATCGACGGTGCTGGTGGTGATTTCGCTGTTGATCCAGCGAAAGTGATAATAAATGACGAATGACGAATGACGAATGACGAATGACGAATTGAGAATTGCGAATTGAGAATGAGGAGAAAAGAATGAAGAAGTTAATTGGTTTGATTGTCCTGATCGGCCTGCTGGCCATGCTGGCCACTGCCTGCGGTGGCGGCCCGGCCGGCGGTCCCGGCGCTTCGGCCACTGATGCCCCCGCGGCCGAGACCGGATCAGGCGAAGTTCAGCTCGCCCCGCAGCTCAGCGTCTACAACTGGGCCGACTACATCGACGAGCAGGTGCTGGCCGACTACACCGAGCGGTACGGCGTCGAGATCATCTATGACACCTACGCCTCGAACGAAGACCTGCTGACCAAACTGCAGGCGGGCGCGAGCGGCTACGACGTCATCTTCCCGTCCGATTATATGGTCGTTCAGATGATCGAGTTGGGCTTGCTGGCGGAGATCGACGCCGAATCCCTGCCGAACTTCGCCAACATCGACGAGGCGTTCAAGAACCCGCCCTATGACCCCGGCAACGCCCATTGCGTGCCTTATCAGTGGGGCATGACCGGCATCGCCTATCGGGACGGCAATCCGGCTTTCGAGGCCGGCCCGCCCAATAGCTGGGCTTATATCTTCGACAAGGAAGTCATGGCGCAGTACGCGGATGAGGGGATCAACGTCCTCAACGACCAGCGCGAACTGATGGCTGCCGCGCTCTTCTATCTGGGCCATTCGCCCAATACCACCGACCGCGCCGATCTGGAAGCGGCCCGCGATTTGATTCTGCAAGCCAAACCGATGTGGAAGACCTTCAACAGCGAGGATTATTACAGCACGTTGATGGAGAGCGATGAGATCGTCCTGTCCCATGCCTGGAGCGGCGACGCGGCCCAGGCCTACTGGAACACCTACGACGAAGAAACCGGCACGGGCAACTGGCTCTTCACCGTGCCGACAGAGGGCGCGGTGCGGTTCGCCGATAACGTTTGCATCCCGGCCAACAGCCAACGGATCGAGACCGCGCTGCACTTCATGAATTACCTGATGGAAGCCCAGGTCGCCGCGGCCATCACCAACTTCACCTACTACCCCAGCGCCAACGAGGCGGCCAGGGAGTTCATCGATCCCGAGATCCTGAATAATCCCGGCATCTACCCCCCGCCGGAAGTCGCCGCCAAACTGGAATGGCTGACCGACGTGGGTGACGCGATCTTCATCTATGACGAGATGTGGACGGCGATTAAGGGGCAGTAAATAAAGCGGGGTCGGCCGCAGCCGACCCCATAACAACGCGGCGTGGGGTCACGCGGGCATGGGCCTGCAACCCCGCGCCGTTTTATTCAGTAAACGATTCCGCATAAAACCAGGCGATGAGCTTGTTCTCCGCCCACGGCTTGAGCGCGTTCATCAGGGCGATCCCCGTTTCCGACGTCTGCGCCCGGAGCCAGGCCTGCTCGTCGTCAAAATAGGCCTCGGCCATCAAATGAAAGCGGGATTGCCCGAAAGGCTGCAAGAGGATGCGGCTGACCTCGAATCGCCGCAATCCGGGCAAGGCCTCCACCAAAGGCATGTGGGTGGTGTTAAAGAACTCCTCAAGCGTCGTCTCGTCATCAACGCGGTAGTAGATTACGACGAATTTATACATAGCGGTCGGTGATCAGTGGTCGGTGATCAGTGGTCAGTCGATCAGCGGCCTTCATTCGTAATTCGTAATTCGTAATTCGTAATTCCCAATTCGTAATTCCCAATTCGTCAGCGGCCGTCGCCCCAGATAGCCGTCAGCCGTTGCTTCAGTTCGGCCCGTTGGGCCTGATAGGCGGCCTCATCCAGCTTTCCGGCTTCAAAGGCGTCATCCAGATCGGCGATAGACTGCAATAACTGATCGGCCTCGGCCGATGACGGCGGCATGGCCACGGCCGTCTCGACCTCTCCCTCCCACTCCTCGTCATTGGCTGCACGCTTCTGCCACGCTCGCCAGATAAACACGCCTCCCACGGCTGCCAGCAGCAAGGCCGCGCCGCCGATGATCAACTCCGTCGTCTGGTTGCGGTTCACGACCGTCGCGCCGGTCGCATCGGTCACAACGCTCGGCCGTCCCTCCAAATCGATCTTGATCGTCTCTCCCACAGGCACGCCCGGGCCGCTGTAGTTGCGGAAGTTCTGCCCCTGGCCGAAGGACTGCATCGGCTGCTCCACCCACGGCGCGTTGGTGACTGACACGCCGACATCGGGCAGGATGATCGTGCTGGTCGCCGTCGGATAGAAGATGGGGTGGGCGATGCGCATGCCGCTGGTGTAGGGCAATTCATAGCTCACCAGCATCGTCAGGGCGTTATCGCCCGGTCGCAGGGGCAACGGATCGGCCCAGCCGCGTTCCGTCTGCACAAAGTCAGTGGCCGGGATGAACGAATTCATCGAACCGAAGGAGCGCGAGAAAGCCACGTTTTCGGCTCCCTCGGGCAACGCCACCTCGATGACCCCTTGCGCCGGATCGCCGGTCGGCCCGACGTAGACCGCCTTCAAGCCGTTGTTGACAATATAGAGCTGGTTCACCTGCACCCGATCGGCGGCGAAATCGAGAACGACATGCAGCTGGGCGATGGAGATACCGGAAGAGTCAGTGGACCGATCATAGACGGTGATGGGCATCTCGAGCGTCGCGTTGCTTCGGTCAAGCTGATTGGCCCCGCTGCTGAAGTTCAGATCGTCGAAGGTGGCTCCGGCGATGAAAATCCAGCTGGGCGGCACCTCGGTCACATCAAACCGGAAGTTGCCCTCGATGTCGGTCGTGGTCGTCAGGGTCAGCGTCTCGGCGAAATCGGGCGTGAAGGCGCGCAACGACACCTCAGCCTCGGCCATCCTCTCGCCGGTCGTGCCGTTGGCCAGCGTGCCGAAGATGATGCCCTCCGGGATGGGGGCGTTGAGTTCCGCCGGGTCGGCATAGGCATAGCTGAACGTGCGGGCGAAGTCGATCACTTGCCGCAATTCAGCTTCCTCAAGCTTGAAGGAGTGGGTCGCGATCGCGCCCGAAGACAACTCGTCGAAAACCGTCTCATTGCTGCGGTTGAACCAGAAGGTGAGGTCGTTCAACGGCCCGGCGACCGGTTCAGTGGTCGTCGCGTCGGGACCGTCGCCCGCGCCCGTCGGTCCGTGGCAGGCGACACATTGGGCCTCGTAGATGGCTCGGCCCGCGGCGATATCTTCGGCCGGCGTGGCCAGGCTGTAGACGGCCGCCACCAGATTCCAGCGGCCTGCCTCGTCGATGGGGCTACTGCTGGCGTCACCGAACGGCGGCATGCCCACGGCCGCCTCGCCGTCGGTAATCTGCCGGAACATGGTCGACGGCATGGTCGCGCGAATGTAGTCCGCGTTGAAGGGCATGGGAGCCATCGTTGCCCCCATCTGCTCGATCAGCGCGCCGTCGCCCTGGCCACTCTCGCCGTGACAATTGGCGCAACGCTGGGCGAAAAGCTCCAGGCCGGGCAACGCCTCGGGCGGGGCCGGCGGCAGCACCGGGTCCTGGGCCTCGCCCGCGCGCGGCAATGACAGCAGAACGACGAAAACGAGGATCACGAGCAGCGCAAACGGGATGAGCCGGCGCTTGTCGGCCAGGGGTGAAAAATGATTCATAGGATGGTATTGCCGTATCGCTCAGGCACCGGCGGCCTGAGAGGGTTTGTGTTCCTGAACAAGATTGCGGCCGCACTTGGGGCAGAAACGATCGTCGGATTCAACCCGGCGGCCGCATTGGGGGCAATAGCGAAGGCCACCGTTGCTTGCCGCGCTCGCCACAACTGTCGTGGCAACAACCGTCGTGGCGACAACCGTCGTGGCGGCAACCAAGTCGCCTGTCCCGGCGCGCGCGCGCCGGATCGCCGCCTCCATCTCGTCGTCGAGTTGTTGCGGCGTGCGCAACCGGCGAACGGCCGCCTCGATCCGGGCGTCGGTATCCGCATCGGAAACGACATCCGGCGCGACGTAGCCATGCTCGTCAAGCTGCTTCATGAGAACGGCCGCCTGCCTCACCATCTGCGGCCGGGTGCGCATGTAAAGCTCCGGCGCAACCTTGGCCGACTCATAATCGTCGTCCAGCTCGCGAATATCGCGCAGGAGCGACTCCTTGCGCAGCAGGAGGCCGTCGATCTCCTCACGGTCGACGCGCTTCTCCTCATCCTCGGGCATGGCGAACGGCCGGGCCAGGAATAGCGCGACGATAAGCAGCAGCGCCGCGCCCAGCAGGATGGAACCGATGGTCAAACTCGCCAGAAATGAACTCACTAAAATTGCTCCCGATTAGTCGGCCAGCATCTGCGGGATCAAGGTGTCCAGCATCTGCTGATTGACCGCACCGATTTGGACATGGCGAATGAGGCCGTCCTTGTCGATGAAAAATGTCTCCGGCACGCCGGTGATCTCGTAATCCTGCGAGATGTCGGTGCCCAGATCGGGCGCGTGCGGGAAGGTGACGTTGAACTCTTTCATGTAGGCGATGGATTTCGGCTCCACGTCGGCATAGGCCACGCCGACGAAGACCACCCCCTGGTCACGATACTTGAGCCAGGCCTGTTCCAGCACGTCCGTCTCGTAGCGGCACTCGACACACCACGAGGCCCAGAAGTTGAGCACCACCGGATGGCCGCGCATCTCCTCCAGACTGGAGACGGAGCGGGTCTCCCACTCGTAGCCGTCGAAAAATTCCACATTGAAATTCGGCGCGTTTTGGCCCACTTCCGGCCGCGTGGCGTTGGTATTGACCAGCCCCCAACCCAGCACAGCCAGGATGGCGATGACGGCCACCCACAGGGCGACCATCGACCAGCGAAACGGACGGCGGGTTTTCTCGGGGGCGGCGTCGGTTTGTATTGTATCGGTCATAATGTCCACACCGTTAATGTCGGTTTTAATTTACTCCTCGATCTCCTTTTCGATGCGCGAGATGTAGTCGTCGAGGGTCGGGTCGCCCGTGGAGGACTTGGGCCGGGGAGGAGCTGCGGCCGATTGCGGCGCGGCCGCGCGCAGCCCGCGCAACATGCGGCTGAAGAGCAACAGCCCCAGCAGCACGCCCAACACCGGCAAAATCCACAAGATGATCAGATTAACCCCGCGGCGCGGCGGATTGGACAACACGCC
>CAYXNH010000207.1:0-5161 GCA_964466135.1 uncultured Ardenticatenaceae bacterium
CGGTCAGCGGCCGCCTGGCCATCGGCGACGGCCTCTCCATCGACGCCGGCACCTGCGGCGTGGTGGCCGTGCCCTCGGGCGAGCAGGACGCCGGCGGCGCGGTCGATCCGGCCAACCCCAACCGGCTGGCGACCACCGTGCGCATGCCCGCCCAGGGGCTGACCGTCGTGGCCACGATGGAGGCCGAACTGTTGCCCGGCGGCCGGGATATCGCCGCCCGCGTGTCCATCGACCTGCCCTTCTTCTGCGGCCGCGACCCGGGCATCAGCGGCGCCTTCAGCAAGTGATACCCCCGCGGGGTGATGTAGCTACACAACAATTGTTTCCCGGGAAACACTATGTCAAGTGAAATCAGCCCGGCCGGCACCCGCAACTTTCCATGACGCTGTGCGTAATAACTGATAGACGAACAAAGCCCGTCATTATGCGCCCGTGGGCCGGTTAAAATCGCCCGCGACGCCCTGAATCAGATGAAAAATCAGCGGATGTATTCCGCATCTGGAGAAAAAAACATGTCCGAACAGACCATCCATATTGAAGAAGAACTGGAAGACCTCGTGGCCAAGTCCGAAGTCACCGGCCGTCGTCGCTTCGAGGAGTTTTCCGTGCGCGGCAGCGAGCTGAAAGAGACGCTCGGCCGCCTGGGCCGCGAGGCCCGCGTGCGCAAGATCACCATCAAGCATCAGGACGGCCGTACATTGGCCGAGATCCCCCTGGCCTTGGGCGCGCTGGGCGTGCTCGTCATCGGCCCCTGGACGGCCGTCTTGCTGGCCACCGCCTGGCTGACCCGCGTGTCGGTGCTCATCGAGTATGAAGAGGCCCCGGCCCCGGTGGAGAAGGCTCCCGGCGAGGCCATCCGCCAGATCGAAACCCGCATCGCCTGATCCCCGGAGAGGATGAAATGACCGCAAACGAGACATTCGAAGATTTGAAGGACGAGGCCCACACCGCCACCGAGCACGTCTCCGTGGCCGGCAACGACCTCATCGCCGCCATCCAGGCCCTGTTGCGCGAGGCGGCCGTGCGCAAGATCACCGTGCAGGACAAGAACGGCCGCACACTGGTCGAGTTTCCGCTCTACGCGGGCGTCATCGGCGCGTTTTTCGTCGGTTCATGGACGGTGCTGGCCCTCATCGCCGCCTGGTTCGCCGAGGTGAGCATCCTCATCGAGCGCGACATCGACTCGGATGGCGAGGCGACGCCGGTCGGCGAGGCCATCGGGCGCGCGGCGTCGGGCGTGTCCGACTCGGCCCGTACGGCGGCCGCCTCGGCCAAATCCGGCCTGGGCGCGACCCTCGGCGGGGCGTTCCATGCCGCCGGCGATCTGGCCCGACAGGCGGCCGATTCGCTGGAGAGCCGCATGGCCGCGGGGCAGAAGGCGGCCGAGGCGATCATCGAGGCCGCCGAAGAGGCCTCAACCGAGCCGAAGCAGTGCGCCGGCATCACCAAAAGCGGCACGCGCTGCAAGCGCAACGCCGCCCCCGGCTCCGACTTCTGCGCCATGCACGCGCCGAAGGAATAACGCCGCGGGAACAAGACGCATCAACCACAGATTTCACGGGTTTGGCCAATGGATTGGTGAATAAATCCGCGCCGCCCGTGAAATCTGTGGATTTTCCCCGCCGCTTTCCGGCAGTTCGCCCCTGATTGCCCCCAAATTTGGCCCAGGAGCCACGCGCGCCTGATTATGTAATGCGGAGGATGCCCCGTGCCTGCGCGAGCCTCGGTAGTCCCGATGGTGTTGGAAATCGAAAGCGTTATCGGGTAACAAACCTGGTTGCAGAAAATCGGCCGCTAAGGACACGATCGACGCCGACCGCCGCCAATACGGCAAAGGCGGGATACGCGGGCAAACTGAATCGCGCCGCGCCGAACGCCAGCAGGGACGGCAGGAGCAACGTCAAGACAATGGCCAGTAAAACAACCAATGGCCATTGCTGCCGTTGCCTCAACAACGCAACCATCCCCAGCACGACCGAGGAATAAAACACAAGCATGGCCAACAACACGCCGATGAACAAAACAAGCGGCAGGCTTATGTTGCTCGACGTCCCGAGTGAAAGCGGCCAGAAAAACCGTGCCGCTTTCGCCGGTAGAAGGGAGAGGAACCCGATTGGGTTATGCCGGATCCAGCCCATCGCCTCCGCGCTCAAATAGCGATCGCTCTCAACCTCGCTGACCCCGGCCAACACATAAGGCATATCGGAGACGTACCCACCATTGGCGCGGGCATTATTGCCACCGTAAAGATTGCTACCATTGCTCGTCGTCAGCGGGACAAAATGCCCGGTTACCGTGAAATTGCGGTAGACCCATGACAACAGCAGCAAAATAGTGATCAAACCCATTGTTGCGGCCGCGGAAAGGAGCGCCCGGCTCGATTTGGTCTGGCGATAAAGATAAACCAGGAATAACACCGACAACGCGATCGCCATGAGAAACAGCGTCGGCTTCAGGAAGACGGCGATCATCATGGAGAGAGCCGCCAGCGCTGGGGTCATTCGCCGGTTCCCCCGACAAATGAACAACCAGGCAATCAGTGACACCAGGCAAACTACGAGGGTATCCGGCAACAACGAGACGGATGCAAGGATAAGCAACGGATTCAGCGCGATGACCGCCCCGGCCAGAATCGCCACGAACCGTTTCCCCGTGATTGTGAAAGCGGTTGCATAGACGAGGATGACGGCGATCAGGTCGGCCGCTATCTGGGTCAGTTGGGTTAAGTGGTGGCCGCCGATTTGATTACCGGCCGCCAAAAACAGCGGGTAGCCGGGCATCCTGAACGCGGTCGGCGGCCCATCTTCAAATCGAAACCCCTGCCCCTCAACGAGGTTCCCGGCCAACTGCCGATACCCAACAGCGTCCCCCCCGTAAGCGATTTCCGCCAATCGGGAGACTTGCCCTGATTCCAGCACAACCAGGGCGGACAATCGCGCGCCCGCAGCGACCAGCAAGGTAATCATCAAATAATAAGTTGCTCGGTTTCTCATGATCGTCAGGTGTTCAATCAGGCGGCCGACCTCACCACTCAATATTACTCGCGGTCACTGGCTTTGAAAATCGTTTGTGCCGTTTTGGGAAGTCGGCTGGCAACGACAAGTTCGCCTCACTGGGAGCCATTTTCAAGTGCAATTATTTAAGGTTGAGTGAATTAATTATGAGCTAGGCATAATTAACTCGTAACCGCCCCGCGCGGGAAGCGCGCCTCGTGGTACGGCTGGAACCGATCGAACAGCGTCACCAGGACGGCCAGGATCATCTGGAAGATCACCGCGTTGAGCCAGTCGACCGGACGGCCGAACAGCGTCGTCACCAAATAGACGATGACCATATTGAGGGCGAACACCATCAGAAAGTGGGTGAGGCCGGAGGCCACGGTTGTCCCGCGTCGCGCCAGGATGTGGCTGACGGCCGTCGTCGAGGTGACCAGCCCGGCCACATAGGTCATCAGCAAGGCCGTATTGCTCATCGTATTGGGCAGGATGCTGGCGAAGATGTAGACGATGAGGCCCACCAGAACGATCTTCTCCAGCAGGTCGCGGTCGAAGATGTGCTTGTAGAGAAAATCGCGGGCGCGGGCGAATTCGGCGTCGGTCGGCACGGTCGTGTTGTCGTCGGCGCGCCAGCTCAGCTTGTGGTCGGCCGGCGGCGTGTTGCGTCGCAGATAGCGCACCACGGCCAGCACCAGCGCCACCAGCACGGCCACGACCAGCAGGATGACAAACAGGTGATCCATGATCAGCGGCAGCCAGGCATCCTCCGGCCCCCCGCCCAGCAAGCCCTTGATGGTGTCGGTCACGTCGCGCTGGGCGATGTGGAGCCAATACTCCTGGGGCAGCTTGATGACGATCCAGATGAACGCCGCCGCGCCGAGGACGGCCCCTCGGGTCAGCTTGCGCGGGTCCCACCACAGCTTCATCGCCTCATACCAGATGAAGAAATATTCGAATGTATTGGGGAAGATGAGCAAAATCGCGCGCAGATGGAACGTCTCGAACAGCACCACCCCCACCAGCCGGAAGAAAAAGAGGAACCGGCTGACCTGGAAGGCCAGGTTATTGGTCCAGTTGCGGAAGGTGGAGATGTAGGCGATGGTCAGATAGTGGATGTCCAGCGCCTTGTCGTAGCTCTGATAGCCCTCCAGCGGCAGATTGGTGAACAGCTGGAAGATGGTTTGGTCCACGCCGTCGAGCAGCAGGCAGGCGATGATGGCCGGCAGCGGGTAGAACGGGATGAGCAGCGGCAGCAGGAACCGCGCCCCGACCACCAGCGCGAAAATGAGCCAATCGGACGTTTCGATCATGATTTCACCCTTTACCCCGAAAGAAGATGGTGAAGAATAACCCCGGTTGGCCGCGCTGTCCAAAAAATCGCCCACACCCATGACCGGTAACCTCGACTACCAACCCGAATACCGTCGCAATTTGCCCCACATCCAGCCGGAGGGAGCAACCCTCTTCGTCACCATGCGCCTGGCGGGCAGCCTGCCGGTCGAGGTCATCCTGCGCCTGGAGGAGGAGCAACGCCTCGCCCAGCAAGCCATCGAGAAAACGGCCGTCCCGTTTGAGGCGAAACAGGGCCTGCTCTACGACGTGGACAAGCGATTTTTCGGCCGCTACGACCGTTTGCTGGACGCGGCGGCCGACGGCCCGGTCTGGTTGAGCGACTCCCGCGTGGGCGCGCTGGTGTGCGAGGCCATCCACTATCGCGACATCCGGATGTACGATCTGCTGGCCTATTGCGTGATGCCCAATCACGCCCACCTCGTGTTCACGCCGTTGCCCAAAGCCGACGGGCAATACCACGCGTTGGCCGAGATCATGATGGGCCTGAAGGGGAACACCGCCCGCAAGGCCAACCGTCTGCTGGAGCGGGAAGGTCCTTTCTGGCAACACGAGAGCTATGATCACTATGTCCGCGACGGCCGCGAACTGGAACGGATTGTGGCCTATGTGCTCAACAATCCGGTGAAGGCGGGGCTGGCGTCGTCGTGGGAGGCGTGGCCGTGGAGCTGGCGGCGGCCGTAGATCAGCCTGTGTCTGTAGCTCAACCTGTAGTCTGTAGCTCGACCTTTTTCTGTAGCTCAACTTGTAGCCTGTAGCTCAACCTGTCAGATATCGTGTTAAAAGTCAAGTCGAATCATACAGATTGCACGTTA
>CAYXNH010000208.1:0-5148 GCA_964466135.1 uncultured Ardenticatenaceae bacterium
AGGCCAGCATGCTGGCCATGCTCAACCACCCGGCTATCCCCGACATCTTCGACTATTTCACGGACGGCAATCGCAGCTATCTGATCCTGGAGTTCGTCCCCGGCCAGAACCTGCAGCAGTGGCTGGATGAGACGGACGAGTACCTCGACGAACCGAAGGCGCTCGACTGGGCGCTCCAGATATGCGACGCGCTGGCCTATCTGCACAGCCAGAAACCCCAGCCCATCGTCTTCCGCGACCTGAAGCCGGGGAACATCATGCTCGACACCGGTTCCGGCCGCGGCGCTCCCATCCGCCTCATCGACTTCGGCATCGCCAAGTTGTTCGAGGTCGGCGAGGACAAGGGCACGATGATCGGCACGGCCGGTTATACCCCGCCGGAGCAATATCGTGGCGAGGCGACGCCGGCCGCGGATGTCTATGGGCTGGGGGCGACGCTCCACCACCTGTTGACGCGACAGGACCCCCGCCAGGAGACGCCCTTCACCTTCAGTGAGCGGCCGATTCGCGCCGCCAACCCGTCCATCTCCCGCGCCTTCGAGGCCATCATTATGCGTTGCCTGGCCTACGATCCCAAGGATCGTTACCCCGACGCGATGGCGCTGCGCGAGGCGTTGCTGGTTCTGTCGCAGAGCGACGTCGGTGAGGCCGACATCGAGCAGCGGCTGGGCCTCACGGAAAGCGGCCGTCTCATCGACAGGACGGACGGAGCCAGCGCGCCGGTGGCCTCGCTCAAGGCCGGTGTTAGCCAGATCAAACCGTTGTGGGTCTTTCGCTGCGAGGACGAGATACGCACCCGCCCGGCCGTGGCCAAGGGCATCGTCTTCGCCGGGGCGTATGACCATAACCTCTACGCCCTGACCGCCGACAAGGGTGAATTTCTCTGGAAATACCCCACCGGCGGCGGGATAGGCAGCTCGCCCATCGTCCATGAGGACGCAGTGCTGATCGGCTCCGCGGATCATTCGCTCTATTCGCTGCAATTGCGCAAGGGGCGGCTCAACTGGCAATTTAACGCCGAGGGAGCGATCTACTCCACGCCGGCGGCGCGTTTCGACCATGCCTTCTTCGGGGCCGATGACGGCTTTTTCTATGTCGTCAATCTGATGCGCGGACTTCTCTACTGGAAGACCAACGTCTATAGCCCCGTTCGCTCCACGCCCTATGTCTCCGACGAGATGGTCTATTTCGGCACCGAGGCCGGGCTGATTTTGGGGCTGGAGATGTCCGCCGGCAAGCAGAAATGGCAGGCCACGGCCAAACGGGCCGTCACCTCGTCCCCCAAGATAGCCGACGACATCCTCTATGTCGGCTCCTCCGACGGCATGGTGTACGCGATGGATGCCGGGTCGGGCTGGCCCATCTGGCGGTTCCAATGCCAGGGGCCGGTCATCTCCACGCCGGTCATCTTCGAGGATACGCTCTATGTCGGCTCGGCCGACGGCTACCTGTACGCCATCGACACCGCGCGCGGCCGCCGTCTTTGGGCCTATCCGACCAACGGCCAGATCGTCTCCGCGCCGACGATCTGGGGCAACACGGTCTATTTTGGCTCAACCGACGGCAGCGTTTACGGGTTAAGCGCGCGGCGCGGGGAGCTTCAATGGCGATTCGACACCGGCAGCCCCATCATCGGCGCGCCAACCATCACTAACAACATTCTCTACATCGGAGCCACCGACCACTGCCTCTACGCCCTGCCGCTATAGCGATATGATGAACTTTAACGGCGCCATAGAGATCGACAGCGGCTTCCGATGCGAACGGGGCGCGGTGCGCGAGCGCAATGAGGATTCGTGTCTGGCCCTCACGACCGTCTACGGCGGCCACTTTCCGCTCAATCCCCTCGGCCTCTACGTCGTCGCCGACGGCATGGGGGGCGAGCGCGAGGGCCATGTGGCCAGCAACACCGCCACCCGCGCCTTCGCCGATTTCGTCCTCTCGGGCCTCTACCTGCCGCTGTTGAGGCAACGGCCGGAGCCACACGAGAGGGATGTGCTCGATCTCATCGAGCGGGGGGTGTTCGCCGCCCATGATGCGATCGTCGGCCCTGATGCGGCCGAGCCGGGATCGAACGGCGGCACCACCCTGACCGCGGGGTTGATCTTCGGCCGTCGCCTGTACATCGCCCATGTCGGCGATTCGCGCGCCTACCTGTACACCGGCGGCGAGCTCCAGTTGCTGACCGAAGATCATTCGCTGGTCAGACGCCTGCAAGAGACCGGGCGGCTTTCGCTGGAGGACGCGCAGCATTTTCAGTATCGCAACGTCCTGCTGCAAGCATTGGGCCAGAACGGATCGCTGACGGCCGACACCTTCTCGCTCGACTTGCCCGCCAGAGCCAGGCTGCTGTTGTGCAGCGACGGCCTGTGCGGCATCGTCTCTCCGGCGCAAATGGCCGGCATTCTGGGCGGCGACGGCCAGGCCCAGGAGATGGCCGACCGGCTCTATGCCGCGGCGATGCGAGGCGGCGGTTACGACAACATAACCGCCGTGGTCGTCGATATCGCGCTCCAGGCGACCGTCTCCTGAGTGCGGCTTCGACTCTTCCCGGCCGGGGTTGTGATACCGGCAGTAAGTCATGGATCAGAAACTGACCGACCTTTATACCGTCCTCGGCATCGACCGCGCCGCCCGGCCGGACGAGATCGAGGCGGCCTTCATGGCATGGAAGGCGCGCGTCAACTCGACCGAGCCGATCGATGACGAGGCTTGGGAGCGCGTTCGATATGCTTATGAGGTGTTGAGCAGCCCGCAACGCCGAAAAACCTATGATTCGCTGGTTGTCGAGGCCGCCGGTCCGGCGCTGGAACTTGACATAACCATGAGCGCCGAGAGCATCCCTCTGCTGGACACGCCCCATATCCTGTACGCCCTGCTGACGCTGCGGCCGCGCGATAACCGCGCCGCCACGGCCGACGCCGATCGGCCGCTCAATCTCGGTCTGGTGGTCGACCGCTCCACGTCGATGCGTGGCGAGCGGCTGGAGAAGGTGACGGCGGCCGTCGGGCTGCTGCTCGACAAGCTGGGGCCGGGGGACAGGCTGTCATTGGTCAGTTTCAGCGATCGGGCCGAGGTCGTTTTGCCCGCGGCGACGATCGACACGGCCGCCGCCAGTCCCGACTCGGAGACGGCCGCCGCCTGGCGCGACCCCCGACGGCGTATCGAGGCCATCGTCGCCTCCGGCGGCACCGAGATCTATCAGGGGCTGCAAGCCGGGCTGGCTCAGGTGGCGCGACCGGCAGCGAAGGGGCATATCAGCCATCTCATCCTGCTGACCGACGGCCATACCTATGGCGACGCGGCCGACTGCCTGCGACTGGCCGAACAAGCGGCGACCCACGGGATCGGCATCACCGCCTTTGGCCTGGGTGCGGATTGGAATGATGTCTTTCTGGATGCGCTGGTGGCTCCGTCCGGCGGCCAATCGCACTATATCGAACGGCCTGATGACGTGTTGGCCCATCTCGAAAGCCGTTTGCAAGGGCTGGGGGCCATCCATGCCCGCAATCTTGCCCTGACCCAATCGTGGCCGGATTCATTCACTTTGCGCAGCGCCTTCAAGCTGGCGCCGTCGCCCCAGCCCTTGTCCTCGGATTCGCGCCCCATCCCGATGGGTGATCTGGAGGGGCGGTCGCCGATGACTGTGCTGCTGGAGTTCCTTGTGGCACCGCAGTCCGTTGCGGCGCGATTTCGCCTGCCGTTCGAAGTCCGATTTATGGCGGCCAACGGGATCGCCCAGGTGGCGGAGCGCAGCGCGCGGCTGGTCGCCGACGACGTTCAAGCCGGCGATGGCCAAACCCCACAGGCGATCATCGAGGCGGCGCGGTGGCTCAATCTCTACCGGATGCAGGACAAGGCCTGGGAGGAGGCTCAATCGGGCAAGCCGGACACGGCCGCGGCGCGTATGCGGAAGCTGACCGACCGCTATATGGAGACGGGCGATCTGCGGCTGGCGCGACAGGCCCAACTGGAAGCGCAGCAGCTGGCTCAACAGGGCGCGATGTCGCCCGAAGGCCGCAAGGTGCTGAAATACGGGACGCGCTCCCTGATGAGGTCGGACAAATCATGATAGCCTGCCCTGAATGTGGCGCACAGCATTATCCGGGGACGTTATTTTGTGACGGTTGCGGCGCGGCCGTCCACCCGGAGGCGCGGGCCTTTCTGGAGGCGAGCCAGGCGGCCGCCGGTCGCCAATCATCCATCAGGAGAATCATCGAACGCCGCCGGGAGGCATCGCCAACCCCAACCGAAGCGACGGGCGGAGATGCCCCAACGCCACCGGCCACGCCGCCGACCTTGCGCGTTCGGGTGATCCAATACGAGGCCGACCTGATCCTGCGCGGGACGCAGTTCAACATCGGCCGGACCGATCCCTTCTCCGATTTCGTGCCCGAGTTTGACGTGACGCGCTTTGAAGGACAGGAGCGGGGCGTCTCGCGCCGGCACGCGACCATCCGGTGGGACGGCGGCGGGTTCGTCATCCGCGACAACGACAGCAGCAACGGCACGTGGCTCAACGGCGAGCGGCTGGAGCCGGGGCGCGAGTACCCGTTGCCGGCCACGGCGGGCGTCCGCTTCGGGGGTTTACTGGTACAACTCACGATCGCGGATTAAACTACAGGGAGAAAGCGTCCGTAGCTTTCACAAAATTATGAAGTATCGGCAGATGTGGCGAGCCGGTGGGTGTAAGGGGATGAGTCTCCAACCCGCGTGGCCGGCGACCTGCGCTCCGCGCAAGAGATAGCTATGATGCGACTATCGGCCGTCATTCAATTGATAGGCGAGGACCCAATCATCGGGGAGCTGGAAGGCATGCCCGATCCGGCCTCGCAGTTCGTCACCGTTTATGCGCCGCGCCGCCGCGACGGCCGTGCCGTGGGTTACCTTGACGATAATGCCGAGAAGGTCCTCTTCGCTTGGCATCGCATCAGTCATATCCAGCTCTTGCCGGCCGTCGATCTGGAGAAAGCCATCGGCTTCGTGCGAGAATAGGAATATCATGGTCGAAAAAGTCCCCGAAAACCTGGAACCAACCGCCCCGCAGATCGTGCTGATCGTCGATGACGAATTGCGCATGCGCCGTTTCATTCGCATGAATCTGGAACTGGAGGGCTATCAGGTCATCGAGGCCGAGAACGGCATCCA
>CAYXNH010000209.1:0-5109 GCA_964466135.1 uncultured Ardenticatenaceae bacterium
TCAGCGCATCCTCAACTACATCCAGCCTGATAAGGTTCACATCATGCTCGACGGTCGTATTGTCGAGAGCGGTGGCCCTGAGCTTGCCTTGCATCTGGAAGAGAATGGATATGATTGGCTTCGCGAGAAGTATGGTACGGCGGAGGTCGCATAAATGGCTGATCAAGTAATTGAAAAGATGACCGAAGAAGAGCTTCTGGCCGGTGTTCGCGATGACTACGCTACCAAGTATGGCTTTTCTGATGTCGAGAATTATGTCTTCAAGGCCGAGCGTGGGCTAAACGAGGGCGTCATCCGCGCCATGTCGGCCATGAAAGGCGAGCCTGAGTGGATGCTGGATATCCGCCTTGAGGCTTACCGCCACTTTCTGGCTCGGCCGATGCCCGAGTGGGGCGCGGATCTGTCCGAGATCGACTTTGATAATATCTACTACTACATCAAGCCGAGCGAGAGACAGGAAGATTCCTGGGAGGATGTGCCCGGCTATATCAAGAACACGTTCGATAAATTGGGTATTCCTCAGGCTGAACAGAAGTTTCTCTCCGGCGTTGCCGCGCAATACGAATCCGAGGTTATCTACCACAACATCAAGAAGGACCTCGAAGAGAAGGGTGTCATCTTCCTGGGCATGGACGACGGCCTGGCCAAGTATCCCGAGCTTGTCAAGGAGTATTTTGGCAGCATCATACCGCCCAACGACAACAAGTTTGCTGCGCTGAACACGGCCGTCTGGTCGGGTGGAAGCTTCATCTACGTTCCGCCCGGTGTCCACGTCGAAATGCCGCTGCAGGCTTATTTTCGTATCAACGCCAAAAACTCAGGTCAATTCGAGCGCACGCTCATTATCATTGACGAAGGGGCGTATGTCCATTACGTCGAGGGCTGCGCTTCGTTGCATGCGGCAGTCGTCGAGATCTTCGTGAAGCCGGGCGCGCGGGTCCGCTACACCACCATCCAGAACTGGTCCAATAACGTCTACAACCTGGTGACCAAACGCGCTATGGCCTATGAAAACGCGACGATGGAGTGGGTGGACGGCAATCTGGGCTCCAAGATCACGATGAAGTACCCGGCCGTCTATCTGATGGGCAAGGGCGCTCATGGCGAAATCCTCTCCATTGCCTTCGCGGGCAAGGGACAGCATCAGGATGCCGGTGGCAAGGTTGTCCATATGGCGCCCCATACGACCAGCCGGATCATCTCCAAATCTATCAGCAAAGGCGGCGGCCGCGCTTCCTATCGCGGCATGATGAAGGTCGCCGAAGGGGCGAATGATTGCAAGTCTAACGTCGTCTGTGACGCGCTCCTGCTCGACGAACATAGCCGCTCCGACACCTATCCCTATATTGAAATTAACGAGCAGGATGTGACCATCGGCCACGAAGCCTCCGTCAGCAAGGTTGGAGAAGAGCAAGTCTTCTATCTGATGAGCCGAGGTATTCCCGAGGATGAGGCCAACGCCATGATCGTCAATGGTTTCATCGAACCGCTCGTCAAGGAACTGCCGATGGAGTACGCAATCGAAATGAATCGCCTGATTCAACTGCAAATGGAGGGTAGTATTGGCTGAGTTGCTTCCCTTTACCCGCGATGCGGTTGTTCAACTTTCTGCATCGCTCAATGAACCTGAATGGATGCTGGACCTTCGCCTCAAGGCTTGGGAAGCCTATGCATCCATGCCCATTCCAACGACTCAGGATGAGGCCTGGCGACGGACCGATATTCGTCGTTTCAAGCTCGATTCGTTCGGCATATCGCTCAATGGCAACGGCGCGGCCAACATCCCAGCCCCAAGCTATTTGGGCGAGCAGTTAACCGACGATGCCGCCGGCGGCGTGCTCTTCGAGGTCGACGGCTTTGTCAAGCAATACGAGTTGAGCGATGAATTGCGCGCTCAAGGCGTTATCTTCTGTGATATGCACACGGCCGTTCGCGAGCATGGCGAGCTTGTCCGCAAATACTTCATGACCCAGGCCGTTCACGCAGATGAGGGCAAATTTGCCGCTCTGCATGGCGCGTTCTGGCGTGGTGGCGTGTTCCTCTATGTGCCGCGCAACACCACGGCTGCTGCTCCGCTCCATAGCGCTTTGTGGGCCACCGGCGGCCGCACCTTCACCCATACCCTGGTCGTCCTGGACATTAACGCCGAGGCTACCTTCATTGATGAGTATGCTTCTCCCGCGCAGGGAGAAGGACAGGCTCTCCATAACGGCGCGATCGAGTTGATCGTCGGCGATGGGGCCAGCCTGCACTATGCGTCGTTGCAAGACTTCGGCACAAATGTCTGGCAATTCAACCATGAGCGCGGTCGGGTGGGGCGCAACGGCAAGCTTGACTGGATCACGAGCGTCATGGGCACGCGACTAACCAAGGCGTTCCAAACGGCCGAGTTGGACGCTCCCGGATCATGGGCGCGCATGTCGGGAATCTTCTTCACCAACGGCCGGCAGCACATCGATCTCGACACCCAGCAGAACCACAACGCGGCCGACACCACCAGTGATCTTCTCTATAAGGGGGCGCTGAAGGACAACTCGCGTTCGGTTTGGCAGGGTATGATCAAAGCGCTGCCCAATTCCCAGCGAATCGACGGCTTCCAGGCGAATCGTAACCTGATGCTCGATCGAACGGCGCGCGCTGATTCGATTCCGGGTCTGGAAATCGAGGCCGACGATGTGCGTTGCACCCATGCCTCGACCGTCGGCAAGCTCGATGATGAAGAGATCTTCTACCTGATGAGCCGGGGTATCCCGCGGCCAGACGCAATTCGCATGGTGATTCAGGGCTTCTTCGACCCGATCATGCAGCGCATTCCGTTTGAAAGGGTGCGGTCACGGATCTTCGATCGGATTCTGGAGAAAGTTGGTTAAATCATAATGCCGGGGATGTGGAACCATATCCCCGGCACGTTCTCACCCCAATCCGGCTACTCTGACATCCGTGCCGGCAGTGCCGGATGCAGCGGATAGCCTGCTGGAGCCTAACAGTAGACCCTTCAGGGCAAGCGTGAGTGACTTGTGTACGATGTTGAGCGAATTCGAGCCGATTTCCCAATCCTGAGTACTGAAGTTTATCCCGGCGTGCCGCTTGTCTATCTTGACAGTGCCGCCTCATCGCAAAAGCCATGGGCTGTCATCGAGGCGATGGATGATTATTATCAGCGCTACCATGCCAACGTGCACCGCGGCGTACATCGCCTGAGTGAGCTGGCGACGACGGCATATGAGGAGGCGAGAGCCAGGATCGGTCGTTTCATCGACGCGCCCGCGCCTGAGCAAATCATCTACGTCGGCAACACCACCGAGGCCTTCAATCTGGTTGCATACACCTGGGGGCGAGTCAATATCGGCCCCGGCGATGAGATTCTCCTGACTGAACTGGAGCATCACGCCAACATCGTCCCCTGGCAAATCCTGGCTGCGGAGAAAGGAGCTGTCCTGCGCTATCTGCCCATTTTGAATGATGGCACGTTAGCCATTGAGCGTTTGGGTGAATTCCTTACCGAGCGGACGAAACTGTTCTCCTTTACGGCCGCTTCCAATGTGACAGGCACGATCACTCCGGCGCGCGAGCTGGTGGCCGCTGCTCACGCCGCCGGCGCGCTGACGATGGTCGACGCCGCCCAACTTGTGCCTCACATGCCCGTCGACGTCCAGGCCATGGATTGCGATTTCCTGGCCTTCTCCTCCCACAAGATGTGTGGGCCGACGGGGATCGGTATCCTCTACGGCAAGCAGACGCTGCTCGAGGCCATGCCGCCGTTCATGGGTGGCGGGGACATGATTCGCCGGGTGACGTTCGATGGTTTCATCCCGAATGAGTTGCCCTGGAAGTTCGAGGCCGGCACCCCGCGCATTGCCGAAGCCATCGGGCTGGGCGCGGCCGTTGATTATCTCTCCTCGATTGGTATGGATGCTGTCCATGAACATGAGCGCGTCGTCACCGACTATGCGCTTGAGTCGCTGAGCGATGTGCCCGGGATTCGTATCCTCGGCCCCCGCGGCTCGCAACGTGGCGGATTGGCTTCCTTCACACTGGATGGTCTCCATCCGCATGATATCGCTGAGATCCTCGACAAGGAAGGCATCGCCATTCGGGCCGGTCATCATTGCGCCATGCCTCTTCATCAGCGACTGGGCATTGGTGCCTCAGCGCGGGCCAGCTTCTACGTCCATACGACATTCGAGGAAGTCGATCGATTGACGTCTGCATTGCATCATGCGCGTTCCGTGTTTAGACTAGGGTAATGAACGTCGGCATCAAACACTCGTGAGAGGCACCAATGGACGCAAATATCTATCGCGAGCAGATAATCGATCTCTACGAGAATCCGCTCAATTACGGCGAGATCGAAAACCCTGATTTTTCGTATGAAGAGGACAATCCTCTGTGCGGCGACGTCATCCGAATTGATGTTCGCCTTGACGATCAAGACCGCGTGGCTGAGGTCGCCTGGCGTGGGGATGGCTGCGCCATCAGCCAGGCCTCCGCATCCCTTCTCACTGAAGAGATAAAGGGTAAGACCATCGATGAGGTCAAGGCTTTCACCAGCGAAGAACTGCTGGAAATGATCGGCGTTCCGCTAAGCATGGCCCGCGTAAAATGCGCCCTTCTCTCTCTTAAGGTACTTAAGGCCGGGGCCTATGGTATCCCCGACCCAGGAACAATGCGTTCTCATGACTAATATGATCCCCGTTGCCCGCGTCGAAGATATACCGGCCGGGTCTCGCTTGCATTATGATTTTGAGGAAGAATCCGTCATTGTGCTCAATGTCGATGGGGAGTTCTTCTGCATTGCCGACCTCTGCACTCACGATGGCGGCCGATTGGAAGATGGCGACGTGCTCGACTACCAGATCGAGTGCCCGCGGCATGGTGCTCGCTTCGACATTCGTACGGGCAAGGTGACTCGTCTGCCGGCTACAGATCCCATCCCCACCTATCGGGTAAAGATCGAGGACGATCGAGTCTATATCGAAGAGCCTGAACTCTGGTAGTCAGGCCCAATTCAGAGCGCCAGATCTAACCTGACGGTCGAATTCCCCTCAAAATATTCAAATTCGCCTGACTGGTGGGTTGACACCCGCTTGATGTCCCGTCTATACTGGT
>CAYXNH010000210.1:0-5053 GCA_964466135.1 uncultured Ardenticatenaceae bacterium
TGCAGGCCGGGCATCCGCCGCCGGAGTTCCGCGCCACGCCCCACTCGTTCACCGTCATTCTGTCCAACAAGCGCGAGCGGCCGAGCGCCCCCAAGTGGACGCGCAGCATGAACGAGCGGCAGACGCGCGCCATCCACTTCGTCCGCGAGAGCGGCAGCATCACCAATCGCGAATACCGACAGCTATGCCCCGACGTATCGCCGGAGACGTTGCGCCTCGATCTGGCCGATCTGGTCGACCGCGGCGTGTTGCTCAAGATCGGCTCCAAGAAGGGCACGTACTACATCCTGAAGTAACCCGGCCTCTTCCAGCCTGTCCCACCCATGGCCTTCTCTATCGGACTAACCCTGTTTTATCCCCAACATATCCCAAACCATGACTTGGGATATATTGGGATATGTGGATGGGTCTCGACGGGGATATGAGCTTCACCACCCCGCTCGCCCTCATTCTGTTGCTTTTGTTGCCCCTGGCCGCCTGGTTGGTGTGGCCGTCGTCGCGCCGGCGGGGCGCGAAACCCCGTTCCGGCCGGCTCGGGCTTGGGCTGCGCTTGCTCATCCTGGCCCTGGTCGTCCTCAGCCTGGCCGGCACGCAACTCGTGCGGGCCGTGAACGATCTGGCCGTCGTCTTTCTGGTCGATGTCTCCGATTCGATCAGCAGCGATAACGCCGCCGCGGCCGAGCAATTCGTGCGACAGGCCGTCGAGTCGATGGGGGTTGACGATCGCGCCGGGATCATCCTCTTCGGTGGCGACGCGCTGGTGGAGCAACCCTTGCGCGGCAGCGAATGGGCCGGCGACCTGCCGCCGTTCACCTCCCGGCCGCAACGCATCGCCACCGACCTGGCCGAGGCGATCCGGCTGAGCCTGGCCCTGCTGCCATCCGATGCCGCCCGGCGGCTGGTCATCCTGAGCGACGGCGCGGTCACGACCGGCGACACGGCCGAAGCAGTCCGGCTGGCCGCCGCGTCCGGCGTGGCCATCGATGTCATCCCCCTCTCGCGGCCGGAGACCGGCGACGAGATCATCCTGCGCGACGTGCGCGCGCCCGCCCGCGTCGGCCAGGGCGAGACCTTCCGGCTGGATGTGGACGCCTGGAGCACGGCCGCGACCGAGGCGACGTTGCGCGTGCTGGGCGACGGGGTGGTCATCTATGAGGAAATCGTGCGCCTGCAACCGGGAGCGAACAACTTCGCCGTGCGGCTGCGGGCCGATGTACCGGCTTTCACGCGCTATCGGGTGCAACTCACGCCCGTCGGCGCGCTCGACACCTACCCGCAAAACAACGAATTGGCAGCCTACACGGAGGTCATCGGCCAGCCGCGCACCCTGGTCGTGGCCACCGCCGGGGTCGACAAGAACGGCGAGCCGCTGCCCGACGAGGCCGCCCAGTTGGTCCGGGCGCTGTCGGACTCCGGGCTATCGGTCGACCGTGTGACACCCGCGGAACTGACGCCCGCGACGGCCGATCTGATCAACTATGCGGCCGTCGTTCTGGTCAACGTCAATGCCCGCGAGCTGTCGCCGCGCAAGATGGAGGCGTTGCAGACCTACGTGCGCGATATGGGCGGCGGGCTGGTGGCCATCGGCGGGGCGCAGAGCTTTGGCGTGGGCGGCTACTTCGGCACGCCGCTGGAAGAAACGCTGCCGGTGAACATGCAGATCGACGACCAGGAACGCTTCCCGGCCGTCAGCCTGGTGCTGGTCATCGATCGTTCGGGCAGCATGGCGGCTACCGAGGGCGGGGTGACCAAGATTCAACTGGCGGCCGAGGGGGCGATACGGGCGCTGGAACTTCTCAACGACTTCGACGACATGACCATCATCCCCGTCGACGAGGCTCCCGATGAGATTATCGGCCCGGTGACGTCCGCCAACCGCGAGGAAGCCATCGAGCGCATGCGCCGGATGGGGGCCGGTGGCGGCGGTATCTTCGTCCGCACCGGGCTGGAGGCGGCGGCCAGGGCGCTGGCCGCCAGCGACAACGAAGTCAGGCACATCATCGTTCTGGCCGACGGCGCGGACTCCGAACAAAAAGAGGGCGTGCCGGAACTCATCGAACAATTGACGACCGAAGGCGTCACCGTTTCCATGGTCAGCATCGGCGCGGGGCCGGATACCGCCTGGCTACAGCAGATGGCCGAACTGGGCAACGGCCGCTTCCACTTCACCGACCAGGCCGCCAACCTGCCACAGATCTTCACCCAGGAGACGGTGGCCATCCAGCGCAACTATGTCATCGAGGAGACCTTCTTTCCCACACAAGCGGCCGCCGGACCTGTCCTGCTCGGCATCCGCGAGACGCCGCCGCTGCATGGCTATGTGGGCACGAGCGCCAAGGCCACGGCCCTAACTTCGCTGATCACCCATCTGCGCGATCCGCTGCTGGCCACCTGGCAATACGGGCTTGGCCGTTCACTGGCCTGGACTTCGGACGCCACCAGTCATTGGGCGACGGATTGGGTGCGCTGGGACGGCTTCGCCACCTTCTGGAATCAGGCGGTGCGCTGGACGTTCGGCGCGGGAGCGCAAGGCGGGCTGGCCGCCACCGTCCGGCTGGAAGGCGAGACCGCCCGGCTGATCGTTGACGCCCAGGCCAACGGTGAATACCTGAACGACCTCGCACTGACGGCCAACGTCGTCGATCCGGCCGGAAATACCCAGGCCATCGCGTTACAGCCGGTCGGCCCCGGGCGCTACGAAGGCGCGTTCACACCCACGACCGAGGGAGCCTACTTCATCGGCGTCGGCAGCGCGGACGGCGGCTTCCAGACGACCGCCGGATGGGTCCTCGGCTACTCGCCGGAATACGCCACGCTTGAGAGCGATCCGGCCTTGCTGGCGTCGCTGGCCGAGAGGACCGGCGGCCGGGTGCTCGATTTGTCCGACGGCATGGCGGCCGTCTTCGAACATAACCTCGATGCGGCCCCGGCCGCGCAGCCGATCTGGCCGTGGCTGACGCTGGTCGCGGTCCTGCTCCTGCCGCTGGACGTGGCCGCGCGACGCCTCACCTTCACGCGCCGCGACTGGGATAGACTTACGAATTTCAAATTTCGAACGACGCATAATGGGGAACCCGCCGAGGAGAAGCGGCCGGAGGGGATGGCGCAGCTCTTGCGGGCGAAAGAGCGAAAGGCAGAGGAGTTACGAGTGACGAATGACGAATTACGAGTAAAGAAAGAGGCGCCGGTGACGGAAAGCGCGCCGCCATCAGCGGGGGCAACTCGACCGGAGGCGCCGGAGACGGCCGAACCTATCTCGGATACGCCCCCGCCTGCCGATGAGCCACTGGCCGCCCGGCTGCGGAAGCGGCGACGCAAGTAAAGACAAACCTGCGCAAGATGAGCCGGGCCGCGCCTGCGACCGGTCACTGCCCCCCCATCCGCGCCCCACGACCTTGACCTCGTTCGATCTGTTTTCTACAATTGATATAAAGTATCATTTACTGCTGCCCTTTCGGGCAACGGTTTACAAGGGAAATGCCTCATGATGTCTCCGGCACCCCCGGGGTCGACAAAGGATCGGACATAGAGTGAGTATCAGGATGACAAACCGAACAGGCCGCGCGACGGCCTTATCGGCGCTGCTAACGGGCGCTCTGGTCTTGCTCATTGCCGCCTGCTCCCCAACACCGGCCACCGGCGACACCGGCGACGAGCCGCTCCGGTTGCCGGTCGTCGAACCGATGACGGCCGCGGGCGAACGGCTTCAGGTCGTGGCGACAACCAGCATCATCGGCGACGTCGTCCGGCAGGTGGGCGGCGAGGCGATCGACCTGACCGTCCTCATGCAGCCGGGACAAGACCCCCACAGCTACCAGCCGGGCGCGGCCGACCTGACCGCCGTGGCCGACGCTGACCTCATCTTCATGAACGGGTGGAATCTGGAAGAGACGCTGGTGGGCGATCTGGTCGCCATCGGGCGGGATGCGACCGTGATCCCCGTCTCGGCGGGCATCACCCCACGCCTCCTGAGCGAAGACGACGACGAGCATGACGGCGAGAGCCACGCCCACGGGCCGGTCGATCCGCACGTCTGGCAGAGTGTGCCCAATGTGATCCACTGGGTCAAGAACATCCGGCAGGTGTTGAGTGCGGCTGATCCGGCCAACGCCACCCGCTACGAGGCCAACGCGGCCGCCTATAGCCGGAGCCTGCAACAACTGGACGACGACCTGCGCGCCACGCTGGCGGCCATCCCCCAGGAGTGGCGCGTCCTGGTGACCAACCACGACAATCTGGGATACTTCGCCGACGCCTACGGCTTCGAGGTGGCGGGCACGATCATCCCCTCCATCAGTTCGCTGGCCGAGCCATCCGCGGGCGAGCTGGCCCGGCTGATCGGAGCCATGCGCTCGCGGGGCATCTGCACCCTGATCCTGGAGGCGACGGCCGCCGGACAGGTGGCCCGGACGCTGAAAAACGAGTTGCCCGATTGCCACGAAGTCCGGCTGGTGATGCTCTACGCCGACGCGCTTGGCCCGCCGGGAAGCGGCGCGGAGAGCTACATCGGTATGATGCAAACCAACGCCGCGGCGCTGGTCAAGGGGTTAAATCCATGAAACGAACGATCCATATGCCCCACGAACCGGGGACGCCGGCGCTCGAAATGCAGGATGTCTGGGTGAACTACGCCGGCCGTCTGTCGCCGGGCAACGGCGGGGCGCGGCACGCGCTGGAGGCCGTCACCTTTCGCGTGGAGCGCGGCGAGCGCGTCGCCGTCGTGGGGCCAAACGGCGCGGGCAAGAGCACCCTGTTCAAGGTCATCGCCGGGACGTTGCGCCCCGACCGCGGCCGCGTGACCATCTTTGGCCACGGCCCGGCCGGTCATATCTGCATCGCCTACGTGCCGCAGCGCAATCAGGTCGACTGGAACTTTCCCGTGACCGTCGAGGACGTCGTCATGATGGGGCGCGTGAGGCAGATCGGCTTGCTGCGGCGGCCGGGCAAGTCCGACTGGGCGACCGTCCATGCCGCCCTGGAACGAGTCGACGCGGCCGCCCTGACCCACCGGCAAATCGGCGAGCTGTCGGGCGGCCAGCAGCAGCGCGTCTTT
>CAYXNH010000211.1:0-1790 GCA_964466135.1 uncultured Ardenticatenaceae bacterium
CTTGAGCTTGCGGCGAGCGTCTTCAGAGAATATGAGTTGCTTCGACATTTTATACTATCTCCGTGTATGCGTTCTAGCCGACGATGGCCAGAACGTCAGATTCCTTGAGGATCAACAGCTTCTTGTCGTCGATCTTGACTTCCGTGCCGCCATACTTGGCGTAGAGCACGACGTCGCCGACCTTCACATCCATCTCGATGCGCTTGCCGTCATCATCGCGACGGCCGGGGCCGACAGCGATCACTTCGCCTTCCTGCGGTTTTTCTTTGGCCGTCTCCGGCAGAACGAGACCGGATGCGGTCATGGATTCGCGCTCGCGCGGTTCGACAACCAGGCGATCGCCAAGCGGCTTGAGTTTCATAGCCATGTCACTATCTCCTTTTCAACGATAGATTATAGATTTGCCAGGTTCCAGGCGTTGGGGAGTTAAATCCTTAGCACTCGGTAGATGGGAGTGCCAAACACCATGAGGATTCTAACACAGCCCGAGGGGATGTCAAGGGGATTTTAGCAATCTTAAGTCTGGAGTGCCAATCTGGTCGGCTCTACGGCTCTGTGCCCAACGACGCCCGGCGACACTCGATCAGGCCCTCGTTGGCTGCCGCCACCAGCAACTCGTTTGTGGTCGCGCCCAGCACCTGTTCGAACAACGGCGTCGCCAGCGCGCAGTTGTTCAGGTCGTCGCGGATGTAGGCCGAGGCCAGCATGTTGAAAAACCGCGCGTTGAGATTCGTCGCCCGGCCGTAGAGCGTCACCGCTTTCTCCAGCGCCTTAATCGCATCCTGGTAGTTATTTTGCTGGAAGTAGGCCTCGCCCAACCGGCCCTGGGCGCGGGCCATCTCGGGATTCAGCCGGGTGGCCTCCAGCGCGTTTTGTTCGGCCAGCGGCACGTCGCCCAGCTGCAGGTACATATAGGCGCGGCCGTCGAACGCTTCGGCGTTGTTGGGATCCACGTTGATGGCATCCTCGAAGCTCAGCAGCGCGTCGGGGATGCTGCCCGTGCCATAGTAGTTATAGGCGATCCCGTTGTGGAGATCGGGATTGCCGGGGTCCATCTCCAGCCCGCGCTGATACTGCTCCAGCGCCTCCGAGTAGCGTCCCTGATAGGTGAAGACCGTCGCCATGTAGAAGCGGGCGATGGGGTTGTCCGGCTCGATGCGCACGGCATCGTCGGCGAGGAGTTGGGCTTGCTCGTACTTCTCGGGATCACCCTGTAAAACGGTGCCGCCGGCAGCGTAGGCCAGGGCGGTCGCGTTGTCGGGGTTGATGTTGATGGCCTGGCGGGCGGCCTGGGCAGCGTTGGCATACTGCAGGTTGGCCGCGTTGGGATCGCCGCGGTCGCTCAGCCGGCCGCCCTCGGCCAGATAGGCGGCCGCGGCCGCCGTCCACACGGCGTCGTTGCCCGGCTCCAGGATGGTGGCCTGCTGGGCTCGCTCCACAGCGCGCTGGGACATGCTCTGGCGCACCAGCAAGTCGATCTCGCGAATGTAGAACTCGACATTCTGCGTGTCCTGTTCTATCGCCAGGTCGTAAAATCTGATGGCTTCCTCAAAGGAACCGTCAGCCCGGCTGCGTTCGGCCAAAATAGCGAGTTCGGTTGACGAGCGGGTCGGCTCATGCGTCGGGGTCGGCATGATCGCCTCGCGCACCTCTTCAGCGTTCTGGATGACGTAGAGGCTGACGGCGATGCCGAAGATGACGAATAGGACGAGCAGGCAGGACGGTCCCCGGCGCGGATAGCGGGGTGGCTGGCGATTAATTATCATACAGATCAACCTGCATCATAGCAA
>CAYXNH010000211.1:1890-5025 GCA_964466135.1 uncultured Ardenticatenaceae bacterium
CGCTCGGCCGGTCGTCGGGTGTAGGCTCCCACGCCCAGCGCCAGGAGCGCCCATCCGATCCATCTTTCGCGCCAGATCAAGCGCAGGAGGAGCGGAATGCCGATCAGATAGGTGGCGTAGCGGATCGCGTGGCGCTTGATCCACAGATTAGCCTTCCCGTCGCCGCGGGCATAGGCGTAATATTGCCGGTAGAAGGAGCGCAAATCAGGTCTCGGCCGGAAATAGGCCACCGCGCCGGGCACGAAGGGGAAAGGGCCGAAACGCTCGCGCAAGGCCATATCAAAGACGAGGTCCTCGCTATGCTCCAGCCATTCGGGATAGCCGCCCACGGCCGCCCAGGCGCTCTTGCGATAGGCCACCGAACGGCTGGACGGTAAAAAGGTCTGCGGGTCGATGTCGTCCAGCGTGGGCAGCACGGTCGAGCCCATGACGACTTCAAAGTCGGTGTAGGGGTCGGCCTCGAACCAGCCGCTGACGACCTGCACCGATTCATCGGCGAAGGGGGCGACGATCTCCTCCAGCCAGGTGGGAGACAGCACGACGCCGGCATCGGTCCCGGCGATGATGTCGCCGGTGGCCGCGGCTATGGCGACATTGCGCCCGCGACTGATGTTGCTCCCCGGCTCCTCCACGACCCGCAAAGGCAGCCATTGGCGGTATTCATCGAGGACCGCCAGGGTGCGATCGGTCGAGCCGCCATCGCAGATGACGACCTCGTCGGGTTGGCGTGTCTGGTCGTAGATCGAGTCGAGCAGCGGCCGGAGCGCCTCGCCTTCGTTCTTGACGGTGGCGATAATCGATACCTTCATGTTACTATCTAGCAGTATGGAACACTGCTTGGGGCGTTTCGTTGCTTGGCGCGGTCGTTTTCCCGCGGTTCATGACAGGCAGGGGGCGAGCTTCGATGGATGCTGACCGGATCATCGAATTGCTGCTGCACGGCAACCAGCTGAAGCGGACGACGCGCACGGGTTGGGCCCAGCGGGGCGTGCCCTCGCCGGAGAGCGTGGCCGCCCACAGCTTTGGCGTCGTGTACGCCGCCTTGCTGTTGTGCGAACTGGTGGAGGAGCCGGTCGATCTGACGGCCGTCCTGGCCATGGCCGCGCTGCATGACCTGCCGGAAGGGCTGACGACCGACATCCCCAAACCCGCCTGGCGCTTTCTGCCGGAGGGGGCCAAGGCCGCGGCCGAACGCAAGGCCATGGAGCAGATCGTCGGTGAATCGCCGGCCCGCGCGCGCTGGCTGGCGTGGTGGGAGCAGCTAAACCGCAACGACACGGCCGAGGCGCGGCTTGTCCACGATGCCGACAAACTGGACCAGTTCCTGCAGGCCTATATCTATGAGTTGCAGACGGGCAATCGACGGCTGGCAGAGTTCTGGAGCGTGCCCCACGTCTTTCATTTCGCCCCCGCGCAGGCGGTTTACGATGCATTACGCCGGCGGCGAGACGGCTCTGGCGCTCCGTAGAACCGTTAAGGGCGCGCCTGATTACCCCTTCCTGAGATAGAATTGCCGGCCCGGCCCGTATTGGGCAGAATACGAGATGGTTTAGTTATGCCGATCCGACGACATTCACTCGCTTTTGCGCTCATCCTGCTGGGGGTTATGCTGGCGGCGCTGCCCATCCGGCTGATGGCCCAGACGGCCGAGCCGCTGCCCACTCCGACCCTGGCGGCCCCGCCACCGGCCGCCCCGACCGGGTCTGATCCGTCCGCGCCCCTTATCCCGCAGATCCACACTGTTCAGGACGGCGAGAACATGACCATCATCGCCGCCCAGTATGGCGTCACGGTCGAGGAGATTCTGGCCGTCAATAATCTGGCCAACGGCGATCTGTTGCAGGTGGGGCAGGAGTTGATCATCCCCGGCGGCACGGGCGAGGCGGTGGCCACGTCCTATACGATCGTGCCCGGCGACACCGTGGCGGCCGTCGCCGCCCTGTTCAATACGACCCTGGCCGAGGTCGTCGCCACCAACCGGCTGATCATCGCCAACCCGCCGCTGCTCAGCGGTCAGGCCATCCCGGTCATCAGCCGCACCGGCTCGGCCACCGCCCAACCGGTCACCGGGCAGCCCTATCTGGTCGCGCCGGGCGATACCTTGCTGCTGGTGGCCCTGAGCCATAACGTGACTCAGGCGGAGCTGGCCCAAGCCAACGGGCTGGCCGCCGACTCGCGCATCTTCCCCGGCCAGCGGCTGCGCATCCCCGATGGGTCGGCCGTCTATCGCGACCTGCCCGAGGGCTGGCTCGATCTGCGGGTCAACCAGCCGTCACTGGCCCAGGGATCGACGCTGTCCATCTTCGTACGCAACATGCTGCCCGGCACACCGGCCGGCCGCTTCGGCGACATACCGCTGCATTTCGCGCCCTTTGAGGACGGCTATCTGGCCCTCGTCGGCATCGACGCCTTCACCGAACCGGGCGTCTATGAGCTGGAACTGTCGGGCGGCGACGAACGCGATCTGTGGCAGCCGCTGCGCGCCCTGATGACGGTAGCGGATGGCGGCTATGGCACGCAATACATCGAGATCGGCGACGAGTTGAGCGGCCTGCTGGATCCGGCCGTGCGCGCCGCCGATGATGCCTTTCTGGAGGGCATCTACGCCGTTTTCAGCGGCGAGAAGCACTGGAGCGACGTGTTCCAGGCGCCCCTGACAACCACGATCATCTCGGCCGACTACGGCGGACGACGCTCCTACAACGGCGGCCCGATTGAAATCTATCATACCGGCATTGACTATGCCTCCGCCACGGGAACCGACGTGCTGGCCCCGGCGGGGGGCGTGGTCGTGTTTGACGATGTGACCGAACTGCGCGGCAATGTGATCATCATCGATCACGGCCTGGGCGTCATGACCGGCTATTACCACCTTTCGGAGTCACTGGTCGACGTGGGGCAGGTCGTCGCCACGGGCGAGGTCATCGGCCGCGTCGGCTCGACCGGTCTGTCCAGCGGGTCGCACCTGCATTGGGACCTGCGGATCATGAACGTCCCGGTGAACCCGGCCATGTGGCTGCAGGCGGCCATCCCCGGCCCCCGCTAGGGGCGAGCTTCGGGCACGCGCCGGCGACCCCCGACCGTGTGATCCCCGCGACATCATTTCCTTAACAATGGCACGCGACCGCCCGCTGG
>CAYXNH010000212.1:0-5006 GCA_964466135.1 uncultured Ardenticatenaceae bacterium
TTGAGGCCAAGCTGACCCTTGCCTTGGCATTTGGCTGACTTTGGAAAAACCCTGGTAGCTCGGTGATTCGTGACTGAGATGGAGGCAGGGAGGCAGCCAGGAATGGCTGCGCTACTGTGGAGGTGGAGGCAGCCAGGAGCTACTGTGGCTCAGTCATTCGTGACTGAGGAAGAGGCAGCCAGGAATGGCTGCGCTACTGTGGAGGTGGAGGCAGCCAGGAGCTACTGTGGCTCGGTCATTCGTGACTGAGGGAGAGGCAGCCAGGAATGGCTGCACCACAAGGTGATAGATTTTGACAGTGTTACGGCGATATATTTCGAATCGATCATCTCCCGAAGTGGTTATTACACCTTAGGATACGTGAGAATGGAAACGATTGAGACGGTTAAATCGTCGCGCCTGCCGGGTTTCTACAAGTTGCCGCTGAACGAGCGGGTGGCTGTGGTGGCCGAGTGGGCGGGCTTGAGCGATGAAGAGGCGGCCGTGCTGGGCGATGGCCTGTCCCCGGCCCAGGCCGATTTGATGATTGAAAATGCGCTGGGGACGTATGCCCTGCCGCTTGGTGTGGCGGCCAATTTTCTGATCAACGGCCGCGACTATCTGATCCCCATGACGGTCGAGGAGCCTAGCGTGCTGGCGGCCGTCAGCCATGCGGCCAAACTCATTCGCGCCGGCGGCGGCTTCCGGGCCGATTCGTCGGAGCCGGTGATGATCGGGCAGATCCAGGTGCTGGATGTGCCCGATATGATGGCGGCGGCGCTGGCGGTGGATGAGCACAAGTATGAGCTGATGCGACTGGCCGACGGGTGCAGCCGCAACATCGTGAAGCGGGGCGGCGGGGCGCGCGGCATCGAGGTGCGGCCGTTTCCCGATACGCCGGTGGGGCCGATGCTGGTCATCCACCTGCTCTATGACACTCGCGACGCGATGGGGGCCAATGCCATCAACACCGCGGCCGAGGCCATCGCGCCGCGCATCGCCGAGCTGACCGGCGGGCGGGTGAATCTGCGCATCCTGAGCAATCTGACCGACCGGCGGACGGCCACCGCGCGCTGCGTGATTCCGGCCGACGCGCTGACTCATCCGGACATTCCCGGTGGGGAGGTGGCCCAACTCATCGCCGAGGCCAACGCCTTCGCCGTGGTGGATCCCTATCGGGCGGCGACGCATAACAAGGGGATCATGAACGGCGTGGACGCGGTGTGCATCGCCACGGGCAACGACTGGCGGGCGATCGAGGCCGGGGCGCACGCCTGGGCGGCCCGCGACGGCCGCTATCGGGCGCTGACCGATTGGTGGGTGAATGAGAATGGCGATCTGGCGGGCGAGATGACCCTGCCGTTGGCCGTCGGCATCGTCGGCGGCGCGACGAAGGTGCATCCGACGGCCCAGGTGGCGATGAAGATCCTGGCTGTCGCGTCGGCCGGGGAGCTGGCGCAGGTCATGGCTTGCGTGGGGCTGGCCCAGAATCTGGCGGCCATCAAGGCTTTGGCGACGCATGGCATCCAGAAGGGCCATATGCGGCTGCATGCCCGACAGGTGGCGCTGGCCGCCGGCGCGGGGGAGTATCAGGTGCAATGGCTGGCCGACCTGATGGTGGCCGAGGGCAATGTGCGCATCGACCGCGCCCAGGAATTGCTGGAGTTGAACGGAAATCAAACCAACGCGCCGGCTCCCTGACGGCGAACGAGAGATAAAAGATACGGGTTAGATAACCCGCAATACGAGGACAATCATGACGGTTAACGATTCAAAAAACGGGCTGTTGAAGCCGGACAGACCGGTGGGCATCGTCGGCTACGGCGCGTATGTGCCGCGCTATCGACTGCCGGCCACCGAGATTTCGCGCATGTGGAAGGGCGGCACGGGCGGCACACCGATCGAGGAAAAGGCGGTCAACGGGCTGGACGAGGATGTGGTGACGATGTCGATCGAGGCGGCGCGCGACGCTTTGGCGCGGGCGCAGATCGACCCGCAGGAGATTCGCGCCGTGTGGGTGGGCAGCGAGAGCCACCCCTACGCCGTGAAGCCCAGCAGCACCATCGTGGCCGAGGCCATCGGCGCGGTGCCCAACACGCAGGCGGCCGACTGGGAGTTTGCCTGCAAGGCGGGAACCGAGGCGATGCAGGCGGCCATGGGCTTTGTCGGTTCGGGCATGGCCAAATACGCGCTGAGCATCGGCATGGACACGGCCCAGGGGCGGCCCGGCGACGCGCTGGAATATACGGCGGCGGCCGGCGGCGCGGCCATGCTGATCGGCCCCGGCGATGAGGCGGTGGCCGTCATCAACGGCTCGTTTTCCTTTGTCACCGACACGCCCGACTTCTGGCGGCGCGAGCACGCCAATTACCCTTCGCATGGCGATCGGTTCACGGGCGAGCCGGCTTACTTCAAGCATGTGACCGGCGCGGCCGAGCGGCTGATGGAGCTGATGGGCACGACGGCGGCCGATTATCGCTGGGCGGTCTTCCACCAGCCTAATGTGAAGTTCCCCGAGCGGGCGGCCAAGATGCTGGGCTTCAGCAAGGAGCAGATCGCGCCGGGCCTGTTGAGCGGCCGCATCGGCAATACCTACTCCGGTTCGACGATGATCGGCTTGACGGCCATCCTCGACGCGGCCGAACCGGGCGATCGTATTCTCATGGTCAGCTATGGCTCCGGCGCGGGCAGCGATGCCTTCGACCTCACGACGACCGAGCGGCTGGCCGAGGTGCGCGGGCTGGCGACCAGCACGGAGACCTATATCGCTCGCCGCACGCCCATTGATTACGCCACGTATACGCGCTTCCGCGAAAAGCTGAAGATGAATTAACAATTATTAATTACTATTAATTATTATGACTAATGTATCCATTATTGGTATAGGCCAGACGGACGTGCGCGAGCACTGGGACGCCTCGCTCCGCCATTTGGCGTGGTACGCCATCGAGGCGGCGATGGACGACGCCCATCACAACCAGATCGACGCTGTCTATGTCGGCAATATGCTGGCCGGGCAACTGAGCAACCAGAACCATCTGGGGGCGCTTATCACCGACTTCGCCGGACTGCGCGGGGCCGAGGCGCTGACCGTGGAAGCGGCCGACGCTTCGGGCGGCGCGGCGTTGCGGCAGGCGGTGCTGGCCGTGCAGAGCGGCCTGGTGGAGACGGCGCTCGTGGTGGGCGTGGAGAAAGTGACCGATGAGTCCGGCTCCACCATTCCCGCCGCGCTGGCCACGGCGCTGGACGCCGACTTCGAGGCCATTCACGGCCAGACGCTGAGCGGGGCGGCGGCGCTGCTGATGCGGCGCTACATGCACGAATATGGCGTGGAGCTGGCCGATTTCGCCGGGTTCAGCGTGAACGCTCATGCCAACGCCGCCGCCAACCCGCGGGCGATGTATCGCAACAAGTTGCGGCCCGAGGCGTTCGCAGCGGCGACGATGACGGCCGATCCGGTCAGCCTGTTTGACGAGGCCCCGCCCGGCGACGGCGCGGCGGCGGTGCTGGTCACTTCGTCGGAGCGCGCGGCCGATATGGTGGCCCGGCCGGTGCGGATCGTCGCCTCGGCGCTGGCCACCGACACGCTGTCGCTCCACGACCGGCGCGACTTGCTGTGGCCGGCGGCGGCCGAACGCAGCGCGCAGCTGGCTTTTGCCCAGGCGGGATTGACCCCCGACGATATCGACGTGTTTGAGTTGCATGACTCGTTCACCATCATGGCCGCGCTGTCGCTGGAGGCTTGCGGCTTTGCCGCTCGCGGGCAGGGCTGGCAGCTGGCGCGGGACGGGCAGATCGGGCGCAACGGCCGCGTGCCCATCAGCACGTTTGGCGGTCTGAAGGCGCGCGGCAATCCGCTGGGGGCCACCGGCCTCTACCAGATCGTCGAGCTGGCTCATCAGGTGCGCGGCACGGCCGGCGATTGCCAGGTGCCCGGCGCGCGCGTGGGCATGGCCCAGAACCTGGGGGGCATGGCGGCGACGGCGGTGACGCATATTCTGAGCAATTAACAATTGGGAATTGGGAATTGGGAATTGGGAATTGGGAGCGCAAATCACCTCTGCACCTCTGCACCTCTGCACCTCTGCACCCCTGCACCCCTGCACCCTTTTCCCTTTCACGCTTCAGGCGAGGGGCCAGGCGGGGATGGCGGCGTCGATGTTGTCCATCAATTGCATGGTGCGGTGGAGGGCGATGGTCCATGTTGCGGTAGCCACGGTGGGGGCCGTTCGGTGTTGTAGTGAACCAGCCAGGCTACCAGGTCCTCGACAAATGGCTCAAGGACCGCCGCGGCCGCCACGCCCGCCCACCCGCAAGTAACGCCGGCCGTTGGACGGCCTCGGAAATCAGCCGGGCTCAAGAATGACACACACGACGCAATCCTACGCGGGCTTATGGGTGCGGATCACTGCCTTTGCTTTCGACTACATCCTTATCGCAGGTTACCTCATCCTCGTCGTTGCGCTCAGCAGCCTGGTCAATGCCCTGTTTCCGGTATTCGCACGCCAGGTGTTTGCCAATCCGCTCTCAGGTCAAATCACCGGTTTCTTCCTGGTCACCTTACCAGTCAGTTTGTACTTCGCGCTGCTCGAGTCGTCCGCCTGGCAGGCCACCTGGGGCAAGCGAAGGAAGCGTCTGCGGGTCATCCGAAGTGATGGCGCGCGACTGAGCCGCTCACGTGCCGTCAGCCGCACGGCGCTCAAGTTCATTCCATGGGAGTTAGCGCACACGTGCATCTGGCAGATTAGTTTCGCTCCACCGGAGCCATCACCGCTTATTACCGCGGGGTTTGCCCTGGTTTGGATACTTGTGGGAGCAAACGTCGTTAGCCTGTTGATGAGTCAAACACATCAAACGCTGTATGATTGGCTGGCTGGTACGTTTGTGGTTGCTGTATAGGCTTGCCAATTCCGGCAGGCCGTCCGACACGGCGTGCAGTAACCAAATTAATCCGGTACAGGGCTTCGCGGAAGGGTCAGGCAACCGGGAAGGGAGGTCGCGCGCTTCCATGGAGATGGTTGCCCGGT
>CAYXNH010000213.1:0-4997 GCA_964466135.1 uncultured Ardenticatenaceae bacterium
CGCAGGGCGAGCCGTGGTCGACCGGCGACGATTACAACCTGGGCATCGGCCAGGGCTTCATGACCGCGACCCCGTTACAGCAGGCGCAGATGACAGCCGTCATCGCCAACGACGGCTTCCTGTACCGGCCGCGGATCGTCCATCATATGACCGACGCAGACGGCAACATCGCGATCACCAACGATGAAGGCCAAATCGTCGCTCGCGCCCATCCCGGCCGCAACGGCGAGACCATCCTGACCGATAAGGACGGCAACCCGCTGGTTGACCCGACGATCAACGTCAAATTCGACACCGAAGGCAACTACATCTTTCAGCCGGAAGTCATCGATACGCTGGCCGTCGATCCCGAGTACATTCGCGTCGTCCAGGAAGGCATGCGGATGGTGAATCAGCATCTCTCTGATGATGACTTCGGCACCGGCGCAACCTACGTGGATTGGAACGGGCTGGAGGCGGCCGGGATCACGACGGCAGGCAAGACAGGTTCGGCCGAATATTGCGACAACATCGCCATCACCCACGGCTGGTGCCGCTTCGAGGACATCGCCCAACGTCGAATCCTGCCGACCCATGCCTGGTATGTGGCCTATGCCCCTTATGACGACCCGGAGATCGTTGTGGCCGTGTTCGTTTTCAACGGCGGCGAAGGATCGGCCTGGGCCACACCCATCGCCTGCAACGTCATCGCTGCCTACTTCGGTATCGCTCAATATGGCGCCCTCATGGGCAACCTGACCCCTGACGAGGCGCTCCAGCAAGACCCTGTCTGCAAATCCCTCATCTATCGTCCGACGGTGCCGGAACTCGACCCCGCTTACCTAAACTAACAACATCCGCGGACGCCTGACATACATCGTAGCCATGCCGATTATGTGTTATCATTTCCGGCATGGGAACCATCATCCTCGTGCGTCACGGCGAAAATGACTGGTCCAAACAGAACAAGCTGGCGGGGCGGATTCCTGGCATCCATTTGAACGAGGCCGGCCACCAGCAAGCCCACGCCGTCGCCCAGCGATTGGCCGCGCTGCCCATCAAAGCGGTCTACAGCAGCCCCCTCACCCGTTGCGTCGAAACGGCCGACTACATCGCCGATACCCACGGCCTGGCCGTCCACCATGTGAGTGAATTGGTCGAGGTGGATTACGGCGAATGGGAAGGCAAGAAGATCAAGAAGCTGGCCAAATTGCCTCTATGGCGCGCGGTTCAGTTCTTTCCCAGCCGCGCCCGCTTCCCCCAGGGCGAAGCATTGCGCGACGTCCAGCATCGCGTGGTAAAGGCTATCGAGGAGATCGCCGGTCGTCACGCAGAGGAGACGATCGTCATCGTCTCCCACGCGGATCTGATCCGGCTGGCGTTGGCCCACTATCTGGGGGTGCATATTGACTCCTTCCAGCGGCTGGTCATATCGCCCGCCTCAGCCAGCATCATTGCGCTCCATCCTGAGGGGCTTGTGCGTGTTTTGCGCATGAATGATGACGGCCCACTATACCCGCCCCCGGAACGCGAACAGAAGAGCAAAACGAAAACGAAAAAATCGAAACACGAGAAGGCGAGTGAGCCAGAGGCGGCCATTGAGGACGCCACCACTGACGAAGAAGTCGGCGACATCGACAGTCTGCCCCCCGAACCAATGGCCCCTCACGCGCCCGACGAAGTAGAGTGAATATTCATGGCCCATCAAATTGACTTGAATCCGGCTTCCCATTTCACCATAGGCACGGTCGGCCTGCCGGGGCAACGCACCTTCTACCTCCAGGGCAGTCGGGGAGCACAGACCATCTCTCTGGTGGTCGAAAAAGAGCAGGCGATTTTACTGGGCAACAGCCTGGAATCATTTCTGGAAGAACTGGATCGCCGCCACCCGCAATCAACTCGCGAGGCGGCCGAACCGGTCTGGACGGATATGCGGCTGCGTGAGCCGGTGGAAGAACTGTTCCGCGTGGGCAACATGGGCCTGGGCTTCAGCGAGGATGACGAACTGATCGTTCTCATTGCCTACGAGTTGGTGGAAGAAAACGAAGAGCCGAATATCGTCAGCTTTTGGGTGACACGAAGTCAGGTTCAGTCGCTGATCGCGCACATATCCGAGGTGATCAAGCAAGGACGGCCGATCTGCGGAAATTGCGGGCGGCCGATCGACCCTGAGGGTCACTTCTGCCCCCAGCGCAATGGCCATCGCCACTAGCGTGAGAGCTTCTCCTTTTCGACGCGACCGGGAGGCGACGGACTGGGCATGACCGACAAGGCGAGCGGCGCAATCATGCGGGTTCTTCAAAACGGCCGGATCGAGATCGAGGGGTTGCTGCCGTGGAGTTCCAACTACGCCTTTCTCGTTCGGGTCTGCGATGATGCTGAAGTTGTCGAAGCAGTCGAGACTGTCGAAGCAGTCGAGACTGTCGAGGCCGTCTATAAGCCCCAGCGCGGGGAGAGGCCGCTGTGGGATTTTCCGCAAGGCGCGCTGTGCTATCGAGAGCAGGCGGCTTTCATCATCAGCGAGGCGCTCGGCTGGCGCATCATCCCGCCCACAGTCCTGCGCAACGCCCAACACGGGCCGGGCACCATTCAACAGTTTATCGACCACGATCCGGAGCGACACTACTTCACGATCGAGGGTAACAGTGACTATCGGCCGCAACTCCAGCAAATCGCCCTGCTCGATATCGTGATCAACAACGCCGACCGCAAGGCCGGGCACGTGTTGATCGAGGAGCCGGATGAGCCGGAAGCGATCGGCCGGTTGTGGGGGATCGATCACGGCATCTGCTTCCACACAGACCCCAAGCTGCGAACGGTCATATGGGAATTCGCCGACACGCCCATCCCGCCGGAGATGAAGGCGGATCTGATAACCCTGCGCGATCGGCTGAAGGATGAGAATGGCGAGCCGGCGATATCGCTTAGCCAATACTTGACATCGCCGGAGATAGCCGCTCTGATTAGTCGATTGGATCGGCTCATCAACCGGGAGAATTTCCCGGCGCCAGGGCCGGGGCGCCACTATCCATGGCCTCCGGTCTGACGATTAGCGGCGGCGACAAGCACAATCATGGAACGAGACCAGCAGATCGAACGAGCTATCGAGCTATTAGGCCAGGCGCATCACGTGGTGGCCCTGACGGGAGCAGGCATCAGCACGCCATCGGGTATCCCCGACTACCGCAGCCCGAAATCCGGCCTCTGGGAGCGAGCCGAGGATATGATGGAAGTGGCCAGCAGTTACGGCTTTCGCCATAACCCACAGGCCTTCTACAACTGGCTTCGGCCGCTGATGCGAGTGGTTCTCGACGCCCGACCCAACCCGGCCCACTTTGCCCTGGCCCAACTGGAAGCCGCCGGTTTGCTAAAAGCGGTTATCACCCAGAACATCGACTTGCTGCACGGCCGCGCCGGATCGCGCAACGTGCTCGAGGTACACGGCCAGATACGCGAGGCCATATGCCCGGCCTGCCATCACATCATTCCGGCCGCTCCACTAATGGAGCAGTTCATGAACGACGGCAAAATCCCTCGCTGTGAGCGCTGCCATCACATCATGAAACCCAATGTCGTCCTGTTCGGCGAGCTGTTGCCGATGGCGATCATGAAAGCCGCCCAGACACAGGCACGCGCGGCCGACCTGATGCTGGTGGCCGGTTCATCGCTGGAAGTCGCCCCAGCAGGGGATCTGCCGGAGTTGGCCCGACGCAACGGCGCGAGGCTCATCATCATCAATTTCATGGAGACCCATCTCGACCACCTGGCCGACGTCATCATCCGCGCCGACGTGGCCGACGTGCTGCCGCGGCTGGTTGCGCCGTTCATCCCCCCGCCCAACATCGGGATCGACCCGGTAGCGAGGCCTCTCGATCCGGGGCTGTTAAGTAAGAACCCCCCGCTTGGCGACGTCAGTAGGGGAGGATAGCGGCCGATAACGCCGCCATATAATTGAACATCAATTCGGGGAGTGCGTCACCGCCGGCACCGGACAACGAAATCGCCCCCACTGGAAAAGAGAAAGGATATGCAAAAGGAACGTGTTGTCATCATCGGGTCCGGCCCGGCCGGGCTGTCCGCGGCCATCTATACCGGGCGAGCGCTATTGAATCCGATCGTGCTGACCGGCATACAACTCGGCGGCCAGATTTCCCTCACCAGCGAGGTGGAGAATTATCCGGGGCTATACAATCCCGAAGTCACACCGACAGGGCCGGAGATGGTCGAGATCATGAAGAATCAGGCCGAGCATTTCGGTGCGCGCCTGGTCTATGATGAGGTGGTCGAGGTCGATTTTCGCAACGGCCCGCCTTTCATCATCAAGACCCACGGCGAGACCTATGCGGCCGATGCCGTCATCGTGACCGCCGGCGCATCGCCCAAGCATCTCGAAGTGCCCGGCGAGGCCGAGTACGTCGGCCGTGGCGTCAGCTATTGCGGCACCTGCGACGGCTTCTTCTTTCGCGGCAAGAAAATCGCCGTGGTCGGCGGCGGCGACAGCGCTATGGAGGAGAGCATCTTCCTGACCAAGTTCGCCGACAAAGTGACCATTGTCCACCGGCGCGACGAATTACGCGCCGGGCCGACGCTGCAGAAGCGGGCCTTCGCCAATGAGAAGATCGACTTCATCTGGGACACAGTGATCGACGAGATCAACGGCAACGGCGTCGTCCAAAATATCACGACAACCAACTTGAAGACCGGCGAATCCGGCGAGATGGCCGTCGACGGCGTATTCGTCTTCATCGGCCATTACCCGAACAGTAAGTTTCTGGTCGGTCAACTGGCCATGGATGAGCATGGCTACGTGATCACCGATGAGTTCATGCGCACCAGCGTGGTCGGCGTTTACGCCGCGGGCGAGATTCAGGACCCGCACTACCGGCAGATCGCCACATCGGTGGGCCAGGGCGTGGCCGCGGCCATCCAACTGGAGCGCTGGTTAGGCGCGCTGGAATAAAAACACAAAACCCGGTTTCAAGAACCGGGTTTTTTATTGCAAGCCCGGCTCCGCGCCG
>CAYXNH010000214.1:0-4985 GCA_964466135.1 uncultured Ardenticatenaceae bacterium
CCACATGGCGCGTCCCCTCCACGATGACGGCGGCCATGTCGGGCGTGGTGTTGGAGCCGGCGGTGTGGATGACGGCGTCGGGGGCGAAGTCAGTCACGAAGCGGGCCACGGCCGTGCCGTCGCGCAGGTCGAGCGTCGCCCCTTGCGGCAGGCCCAGCGGGTCGGTCGAGAAGGTGGTATAGGCAAAGGAACCGGGATATTCGGCGGCCGTCCGCCGAACCAGATGCCGCCCCAGGTAGCCGCTGCCGCCGGTGATGAGCAGTCTCATGGGCAGGTTATGATGAGGTCAATTTCACGATTCTTCCGTCTCCGCCCGCGCCAGCGCCTCGGCCGCGGCGGCCTGGGCGGCGGCTTGCTTGCTGTGGCCGCTTCCCTCGCCCCATGATTCGTCGCCAACCAGCACCTGCACGGTGAACGTCTTGTCGTGGTCCGGCCCCTCGCTGCCCGTCACCTGATAGCGGGGCGTCCTGTTGAAGCGCGCCTGCGCCCACACCTGAAACTCGCTCTTGGCGTCCTTGTGCAGCGCCCCGGCCTGGACCTGCGCCAGCATCGGCTGAATGAAGCGTTCGACAATGGGGCGAGCGGCGGCCATGCCCCGGTCGAGATAGACCGCCCCCATGACGGCCTCGAACGAGGCGCATAGCAGGGGGATCCGCCGGCGGCCGCCGCTCTCCTCCTCGCCATAGCCCAACCGCAGATAGCGGCCGAGGTCGATCTCTCGCGCGAATTGGGCCAGCGTCTCCGCGCGAACCAGTGCCGCCCGCAGCGCCGTCAGCTCCCCCTCGTCCACCTCCGGGAAGCGGTGATAGAGATAGCCGGCGACGATGAAATCGATCACCGAATCGCCCAAAAACTCCAGCCGTTCGTTATCTTCCAGCGCGGAGTCGGGGTTTTCGTTCAGATAGGAGCGATGCGTCAGGGCGCGGGACAGGAGGGAGTGATCCGTGAATGTCACGCCCAGCCGCTCGCTCAGCTCCAGCAACTCATCCATCAGGCGTCGAATCGTCGAATGACGGTGACGGCGTTGTGGCCGCCGAAGCCGAAGGCATGATTAAGGCAGACGCGCACGCGGGCGGGGCGGGCGACGTTGGGCACATAGTCGAGGTCGCACGCGGGATCGGGCGTGGCGTAGTTGATCGTCGGCGGGAGCATCTGGTCGCGGATGGCCAGCGCGCAGAAGATGGCCTCGATCGCGCCGGTCGCGCCCATGATGTGGCCGGTCATCGACTTGGTGGAGCTGACGGCCGTCTTGTAGGCGTGCTCGCCCAGCGCGGCCTTGATGGCCGTCGTCTCGGCCGCGTCGTTGAGCGGCGTGGCCGTGCCGTGGGCGCTGATATAGTCCACATCTTCCGGCCGCAATCCGGCGTCGGCCAGCGCCTTGCGAATGGCCCGCGCCGCCCCGGAACCGTCGTCCGGCGGCGCGGTGATATGCCAGGCGTCGGTCGTCTGCCCGTAGCCGGCGACCTCGGCCAGGATGACGGCGCCGCGGGCCTGGGCGTGCTCCAGACTCTCCAGCACCAGAGCGCCCGCCCCCTCGCCGACGACCAGTCCGTCGCGATTGGCGTCGAACGGCTGCGGCGTGCCGGTCGAACGGGTAGACGTCGCCCCCGCCCGCTCAAAGCCGCCGATGGCCACGGAGGTCATGATGCTTTCCGTGCCGCCGGTCAGGACGACATCCAGCTCGCCATAGCGAATGGCGCGGTAGGCGTGTCCCAGAGCGTCGTTGCCGGCGGCGCAGGCGGTGGTGATGGTTGTCGACGGGCCGCGGATGCCGTAATCGATGGCCAGCATTCCGGCCGCGCCGTTGGGCATGATCATGGTGATGGCGAACGGGCTGATCCGGCGCACGCCGCCGCTGTGGAGGATGGCCTCCTGCTCGACGATGGTGCGTATCCCGCCAATGCCCGTGCCGAAGGTGATGCCGACGCGATCGCAGTTCTCATCGGTGATCGTCAGACCCGACATGCGCATGGCTTCGCCCACCGCGGCCGTCGCCAGTTGCTGGCAGCGATCGCGGCGGCGGGCGTCCTTGCGATCCATGTACTGCTCCGGATCAAACCCCTTGACCTCGCACAGACCGCCGATCGAATGTTTGGAACCATCGACCAGCGTGATGGGGCCGATGCCGGACGTGCCGGCCAGAATCGCCGCCCAGGTATCGGGCACGTTGTGGCCCAGGGGGGTGACCGCTCCGACGCCTGTAACTACCACTCTGGAAAAAGTCGACGCTCGCTCTTGCGCTTTATCTTCATGATTCATAAAACGGACTCCGTGTCATTCATTGGCTGCCGGATGGTAATGCCCCTCGATCCACAGGCTCCGGCCGGCGCCCACCTCTTTCTTCCAGACCGGCACGATCTCCTTCAGCCGGTCGATGCCGTAACGCGCGGCCTCGAACACGCCCACGTCGCGATGTGCTCCGGCACAAGCCACAAGGGTCGTGTTGCCGCCGATGTCGACGCGGCCGAGCCGCTGCACCAGCGCCACCCCCCGCACCTCCGGCCAGCGCGCCCAAATCTCGCGCGCGATCTGGGCCATCTTCTCCTCGGCCATGGTCTCATAGGCCTCGTAGTCCAGATAGAGCGTCTCCTCCGGCAGACCGTCGCGCTGCGTTCGGCCGCGCACAAAGCCGGTGAAGCTGACCACGGCGCCGATCTCCGGGCCGGTCAGGCGGGCATGGATGGCCTCGATGTCGAACGGCTCGAAGGTGACGGCGAAATAGGTCGGGTGCGGCGACTGCTCGTTGCCCCCGCTGACCGGCGGGAAGATGGCCACCTCGTCGCCCGCGGCCACGGGCGTATCCGGCCCGGCAAAGGCGCGATTGACGGCCACCAGGCTGGAGCGCAGGGCCGGGGCGAGCGCCGGATAATCCGCGCCCACCGCGTCCAGGAGGGTGGCCACGGTCGAGGGGTCTGACGGCAGGCTAACCTTGATGTATTCGCTCTGAACCCGATCCTTCAGGGTGGCGAAGAGGCGGATGGTTATCTCCATAAGCGGCTGTGATGCTGTCCTTGTCGATTATCTAAACAATAACCCTCAACTGCCGGAGGGGATGCGGGACGGCCGTCGGGGTCGCTCGTCCTGGTCCTCATCGGAGGCATGCCAGTCGCCGCTGCGGCCGCCGGATTTGCTGACGAGGCGCACGTCGGTCAGGCGCATGCCGCGATCGACGGCCTTGGCCATGTCGTAGATGGTCAGCCCGGCGACGGTGACGGCCGTCAGCGCCTCCATCTCCACGCCCGTCACCCCCGACACGCGCACCACGGCCTCGATGTCGACGCAATCGGCGGCGGGGTTGGGCGTGCAGGTGACGTCGACCTTGTTCAGCAGCAGCGGATGGCAGAGGGGGATGAGGTCGCTGGTGCGTTTGGCGGCCATGATGCCGGCCACCTGGGCCACGGTCAGCACGTCGCCCTTCTTCATGTTGCCTTCGATGATGAGGCGCAGCGTCTCCGGCTGCATGAGGACGCGGCCGCGAGCCACGGCCACGCGCTCGGTCACGGCCTTCTTGCCGACATCGACCATGGCGGCGCGGCCGGTCTCGTCGAGATGAGTCAGGCGCTTGGTCATGATTATGGTATTATACTCATTGTGGTCGCCGCGACCTAACCGGCCACGCCGGCCACGCGGCGTTCACGATCAATCTATAGAAGCCGGAGCTTGGCGAATCACGCGATCAATCATGAGTCATCTGCACGCCTTTTACGATCATCTCTATATCTCGCCCCACTTTGACGACGTCGCCCTGTCTTGCGGCGGTCAGGTTTTCCGCCACACGGCCGTTGGCGACACCGTCCTTGTGGTCACTGTGGCCGCCGAAGAGCCGTCCGGCCCCCTGTCGGAGACGGCCGAATCGATCCACCGGCGCTGGGCCGACAGCCTGGGCGAAACGCCTCCGGCCTTCGTTGCCCGGCGACGCGCTGAGGATCGCGAGGCGTTCGCCCTGCTGCGCGCCGATGTCCTCCACCTGCATTTCCTCGATGGCATCTATCGCCCCGGGCCGGACGGCGTATTGCTCTATCCCGGTCCGATGGATATGTTCGGAACCGTCAACCCGGCCGATGAGGGCTTCCTCGACGCGCTGGTGAAGGCCTTCGCCGCCTTGCCGGAAGCCGGCGCAACCTACCTGCCTCTGGGTGTGGGCGAGCATGTCGATCATCAGCTGGCACGCCGGGCGGGAGAGCGAGCCTTCGAGGACGTGGGTTATTACGAGGATTATCCCTACACCATGAAGTCCGGCGCGCTTGAGGCCGTATTGCCCTCTTCCGGGCGCGGCAACTGGACGGCCGAGACGACGTGGCTGACCGAGGCGGCCATGGCGGCCAAATTTGCGGCCATTGGTGAATACCGCTCGCAGCTCAGCTCCTTCTTCATCGATCTGGCCGATCTGGAGGCGAAGGTTCGCGCGGAAGGCGCGCGCGTGATGGCCGAGGCGCAACAGGACGGCGCCACCCCGCCGGACTGGGCTTGCGGGGCTGAGCGAATCTGGCGCAAACGCGCTGCATTCGCGCTTCCATAAATTTGAAGGATCGGGCTGACAGGCTCTATAATAATCAGACGCAAGCCATCGGCCGTCATCGTGTGATCGTTGTCCAGTCCCGGCTCATCGCGTGAGTTGCGGCCCTATCAGTAATCAAACTTTCTTCAGGCAACCATATGGAATTCGGCACAAGAGAAATGCCACCCGTCGGGCGGGAAAGCGAAAGCAAACCACTGACCCATCCCCAGGGCAGCGGGCTGCAATCCGGCACGGTGCTCCAGGGGCGCTACATGATCCTGGGCGGACTGGGAGCCGGCGGCTTCAGCTCGGTCTATCGGGCGCGCGACCTGCGATTCCCCTCGGTCACTCGCCTGTGCGCGGTGAAGGAGATGCACATCGGCACGGCCGACCCGGAGATGCGCGAACTGACGATCAAGTCGTTCGAGCGCGAGGCCAGCATGCTGGCCATGCTCAACCACCCGGCTATCCCCGACATCTTCGACTA
>CAYXNH010000215.1:0-4908 GCA_964466135.1 uncultured Ardenticatenaceae bacterium
ACGGCCGTCGTTCGTGAACCGCGTTTTTGGTGCAATGCAAGCGGAAGATGGGGCTGAACACGCCGAACTGGACCCAACGGGTGTAAAGCTCGCGATGCTCCGTCCCACCCATGTGGCCGCCGATGTCGTGGCTCCACCAGCCGTAAGCCACATTGGCCGCCGTCGCTGTGAAGTAGGGTTGGAACGCCAGCGACTCCCACGAGACGACGGTATCGCCTGAAAAACCGATGGGATAGCGATGGTTGCCCAGCCCGCCCCACCGGGAGAAGATGAACGGCCGCTTGCCCTCCCGGCCGAGATCGTAATAGTGGAGGTGGTTGAGCCACCAGAGCGGGTCCAGCCCGGCCACTTTCGACCGCGTGCCCTGTTGCCAGTCCAGCCACCAGAAATCGATGCCCATCTCCTCCTGGGGATGATGGAGCACCTCGAAGTAGGCCCGGGTGAATTGGGGGTCGGCGATATCGAACGGGATCTTCGCCCCGGCGGCCGGGTCCAGCCCCATCCGCTCGGCCATCGCCGCATACATCGCCTCGTGCGGCCGAACGCCCAGCGCGGGGTGCAGGTTCAGCGCCGTCCGCAAGCCCTGCCCATGCAACCACCGGATGAAGCCGGGCGGGTCGGGGAACAGGTCGTTGTTCCAGGTATAGCCCGTCCAGCCATTTACCCCTTCGCCGACATCGACCAGATGCCAATCCATGTCGATGATGCACACCGACAGAGGGACGTTGTGGTCGCGGAAATCGGTCATCAACGCGCGCAGGTCGGCGTCACTGTAATCCCAATAGCGGCTCCACCAGTTGCCCAGCACCCAGCGAGGCAACAGCGGGGTGCCCCCGGCCAGTCGGGCGTAATCCCGCAGCGCCTCCTGAAAGGCCGATCCGTAGCCGAAGCAATAGAGATCCTGCGCCCCCTCGGCCGCGTCGCGACCGATTAGCCAGCCCGTCTCATCGAAGACCAGCGAGCGGCCGTCATCGACCACGGTCAGGCCGTCGCGCGACAGCAAACCCGGCTCGAGCACGATCCGGCCGTCGGCCTCATCCAGCGTGCGGGCCGTTCCTTTCAGGTTGTCGTCGCCGGCGTCGCCATAATGCCAGGTCGGGCCATCGGGCAACAAGGCAACCGACAGCGAGTTCGGGTCGAAAGGCTCGCCGACGCGATAGTCCAGCCGAAGATGCCCGGTCGTCAGAACGAGCTTGCCACCGGCCCGCTCGCCATGGTATTCGGGGACCGGTTGGCGGCGAAACCAGAAGGCCTGGGACGGCCGATCCTCAAAGCGACCGTCGGGCGCGTACTCCATGCGAATCAGTCGCGATGTGAGGACCGTGAACCGGGCCGGACCGGCGACGACGACGGCTCGTGGATCGGCTATCGGGTCAAAGTGAACTTGCGTGTAGGCGGGCTGGGTGGTCAAATGGGTCACCTCGTTATGTTGGGGAATGCCGGCGCTCGCGCTCGCGAGCAGCCGCGCAAATTATAGCTCAGTGACGGGCCGGCGATAAGTTCAGGCGCGACGGCCGATCCGGGCTATAATCCTCTCGCCGGCAGGAAGCCGGGATTGGCAAGGCACCCTATGGAACAACCACCGAAAGCACCGCTCATCGTCGCCTTTGTGGCCGATCTGATGTTCACCACCCGCATCGCCAAGGCAGCCGAGCACATCGGCTACCGGGTGAAATGGATCGAGACGGCCGACCAGCTGGGGAGTCTCGACACGGAACCCCGACCCGAACTTCCGGGCGAGTGGCTGCACGGCCGCGAGGGACGCCTCTTCGATCAGGTGGCGCTGTGGCAGCCCGCCCTGCTGCTCTTCGACCTGAACAACGCCGGCATCCCGTGGCGCACCTGGATCGCCGCGCTCAAGTCGGCCGCGGCCACGCGACGAATCCCGGTGATGTGCTTCGGCCCTCATGAGGACGTGGAGACGATGAAAGCGGCCCACTCCGTCGGGGCCGACGCGGTGCTGGCCCGGTCGCGCTTCACGGCCGACATGCCCGCCCTGTTTCAGCGCTATGCCCGCGTCCCCGACCGGGCGGCGTTGGCCGTCGCCTGCTCCGAGCCGCTATCCGCGCCGGCGCGAGAGGGAATCGAGCGGTTCAATCAGGGCAACTACTACCTCGCCCACGACTCGCTGGAAGAGGCCTGGGTGAACGACGCCGGGCCGGGCCGCGATCTGTATCGGGGCATCCTGCAAGTCGGGATCGCCTATTACCAGATCGAAAACGGCAACTATCGCGGCGCGGTCAAGATGTTGTTGCGCGTGCGGCAATGGCTCGACCCCCTGCCGGATACCTGTCGGGGGGTGGACGTGGCTCGGCTGCGCGAGGATGTTGACCGCGTCTACACAACCTTGCTATCCCTGGGTGAAGGCCAGATCGGGGTTTTCGACCGGCGGACATTCGGAACCATCGAGTTCATCGACTGACCCCGCGCGATGCCGCTATACCTTGACGAGGCGGGCATCATTGCGCAATATCATACATGGACAAAGGCCTGTAGCCTGCGTCATCGGAAACAGGCAATTCGTTTCCATATCATCAATTCAAGGCAGAGAATCAATCAATGAGCAACGGTTATATTCCCAAAACGGCGATGTTTATCGTCGCCCACCCCGACGATCTGGAGTTTGGCGTGGCCGGAACGGCCGCCAAATGGGCGCGGGGCGGCAGTCGCAATATCTACGTGGTCATCACCGACGGCAATGTGGGCAGCCATGAAAACGGCATGACGCGCGAGAAACTGGCCGAAGTGCGCCGGGCGGAGCAAACGGCCGCGGCCGATGTCGTCGGCGCGGAGTGCATCTTCCTGGGCTACGACGACGGCTTCCTGCAGCCGACGCTTGAGCTGCGCAAGAAGCTGGTGCGCCTCATGCGCCAATACCGGCCCGACACCATCGTGTGCATGGACCCAACCAACTTCTTCCCGTCCGATGACTATATCAACCACCCGGACCACCGCGCCGCGGGGCAGGCCACGCTCGACGCCGTCTTTCCGGCGGTCGAGATGGACTTGCTGTATCCCGACCTGGCCGCCGAAGGCCTGACCGGCTATAAAGTCAATTACGTGTACGTCATCCTCAGCCAAAAAGCGAACTGCTACATCGACATCAGCGACACGATCGATCTCAAGGTCGAGGCGCTGAAAAAGCATGCCAGCCAATTTGAAGTTAATGAGGCAGCCAGGATGATCCGCACCTGGGCGGCCGAGGCGGGGCAGAAGGTCGGGTTCGACTATGCCGAGGCGTTCTACCGCATCACTCTGAAATCGCCGGAAGAACCACAGCCGGAACAGTAGCCACGCGGTATCGCCTGCCACGACCCGGGCATGGTGTATAGAGTCGCCACGAAGACAATCCATCGAATCAACCATACTGAACCAAGCCATGCAAATTCGTCAACTGGACACCACCAAAAAACAGGAACGCGCCCGGTTTGTTGACTTCGCCTTCGACCTGTACAAGGACAGCGCATTATGGGTGCCGCCGATTCGGTCGGATATGATGCGGATCCTCGACAAGTCGAAGCATCCCTTCTTCGAGCATTCACATGGCGATTTCTTCGTCGTTGAGGAGGGCGACACGGTGCTCGGCCGCATGGGCATGCTGGAAAACCGCAGCTTCAACCATTACCACGGTTCCAAAGTGGCCTTCTTCAGCTACTTCGAGGTTGTGGAGAATATCGAGGTGGCCCGAATCCTGCTGAAGAAGGCGGTCGAGTGGGCCAAAGAGTACGGCCTGGACACGGTCATCGGGCCGCGCGGCGTCGCCAACATCGACGGCAGCGTGCTGGTCGAGGGCTTCGAGCATCGCCCGGCGCTGACCATCCCCTGGAACTTCCCCTATTACGACGCCTTCATCAAGGACTCCGGCTTCGGGAAGGACAGCGACTATCTCTCGGGATACGCCAGCGGCGATCATGAGATTCCGCCCCGGCTGTATGAGATCGCCGCCCGTGTGAAAGAGAAACGCGGCTACCGGATCAAGACTTTCTCATCCAAGGCCGAGATCCGGGAATGGATTCCACTGGCGATGAAGGTTCATCGGGAGGCGATGAGCGGGCTGCACAGCTTCTTCCCGCCGACGGAGAGGGAGACGCGGGCGATCGTCGATTCGCTGCTGACCATCGTCGACCCGTCGCTGATCAAGCTGGTGATGAAAGGGGACGAGATCGCCGGGTTTCTGATCGCTTACCACGACGTATCGGCCGGCATCCAGAAAGCGCGCGGCCGTCTTTTCCCCTTCGGCTGGTTCCATATCCTGCGCGACCGCCGGGTGACAGAGTGGGCCAACATCAACGGTCTGGGCTTGCTGCCGCAATATCGCGGGCTGGGGGCCAATGCCCTGCTCTATACCGAATTGCGCGACACGATCAAGACCCACGGCTTCAGGCATGTCGACATCGTTCAGGTGAACGAGAACAACTTCAACAGCCGATCGGATATGGAGACGATGGGGATACAATGGTACAAGAGGCACCGGCATTATAAGCTGGTGTTATGAACCCCACCCATTACTTGGTCTGTTCTCTTGTTGTATGCTATCACATTTAGTATCATATATTCGTGAGCAAAGCTGACAAAATCCTCCAGCAGATGCAAAACAATCCATATGATTGGCGGATTGAAAGCCTGAAAACCGTCGCCGATGCTTACAACATTGAATGGAGGCAGCGTGGTACAAGTCATGTCGTTTTTGTGCGTTCTGATGGTCGAACCTTACCGGTTCCCGCTCGCCGACCTATCAAGCCGATTTACATCAGGAAATTTGTTGATTTTGTGTTGGAATAGGCCATGAGAGACTTAAGTCAATATCCATTTGAAATTCGCCCTCTTTCGGACGAGGAAGGCGGAGGATTCCTGATTTCTTTTACCGACTTTTCCGAGTGTGTTTCGGATGGCGCAACAATAAGCGAG
>CAYXNH010000216.1:0-4889 GCA_964466135.1 uncultured Ardenticatenaceae bacterium
TAACAGGTGTGGTTCTCTTTTTCTTATTTCTTCCTGACTTTGGAAAAGCCCTGGGTTTTGGAGCAGGGTGATCGTATACAGTCATAATAGGGCGAATCGAAGGTCGACGGCCGTTCGGTCATGGATATAATTGCCGCCGACTATCTGCACACGAACATAGGCGCGGGCGCGGGAGGGGCGCACCGGCCGCCAACCCAAATTATCTTGACAGTACGATCGATCTATGTCCAATTCACAATCCAATTCACGTATCGGCGTCTATGTGGACACGGCTAATATGTATCGCAACGGGGGATTCCGCATGCGCTATGATGTGCTGCGCGAGTTCGCCTGCCGTGACGGGGCGGAGCCGATGCGGCTCAATGCCTATGTCAGCTTTGATGCAGACCGCGCCCGGACGGATCCGGTCTATGAGCGTAATACCCAGCGTTTTTATTCATTGCTGCGCGATTTCGGTTTCAAGGTGATGATCAAGGAAGTGCGCTGGTATGAAGACGAGAACGGCAAGCGCTATGGCAAGGCCAACGCTGATCTCGATCTGGCCGTCGATATGTTGCTGCAGTCGCAGAACCTGGATCGGGTGATGCTGGTGACGGGCGACGGGGATTTTGCGCGGCTGGTGCGGGCCATACAAGACCGGGGTTGCCGAGTAGAGGTGGTGTCGCTTGATAACGCTTCGGCCGATTTGCGGCGCGAGTCGGACCTGTTTATCTCCGGCTATCTGGTGCCCAATCTGGTGCCCGCGTTTACTAACGGCGGTCCGACGGGGGATGAACCGGCGTGGGGGGAACTTGGCTCCATTGTGCGCGGCACTTGTTACTTCCACAAACAGAGCTATGGGTTCATGCGCTTTTTGCGCGCGGCCGGCCCCAAGCTATGGCTGACCGATACACAGCACCCGGACTCACCCTATGAGACGGCCTATTTCCACGACTCCAATCTGCCGGACAATGTCGATCCGGTATTGCTGCCCAGCTATAACCATGTCTTTCAATTTGAGCTGGCTGAGTCACGCCATCCGTCGGGCAAATTCGAGGCACGAAACATTGAGTTTCTGAGTTGGATGCCGACATAGGCGGCCGTAACCAAGATGACGACGTCCCGGCGATTCAGCGATAAGGCCCGCGATTTTCCGGCGGCATCAGGGTGGCGATGTGGCGCATCATCTCGTGGCCCATCTCATCCAGTTGGGCGCGACGCTCCGACTTGGGCAGCGACGGATCGATCATAAGCGGCCCAAAGACGGGGCCGATGATCAGTCGTACCGGGGTTCGGCGCAGGCGCTTCAGGTTAGGCAGGATTTTCTCCGTGCCCAGAAAGGCGGTTGGCAGGATGGGCGCGCCACTGCGCGTGGCCAGATAGGCCGCGCCCGGCCGTGGCGTGATAAGTTGCGCGCTCTCCCGCGAGTTTGGCCCTTCCGACATCCCGGTCTGTACCCCAACCAGGGTTAGTTCCCGTAGGGTCTCATCCACGCTGCCTTCGGGCATGATGCCGATCACATTGCCCTGTGCCAGCCAATTCAGGGCGCGCTGAATGGCCGCCCGATCGGGTAGGCCGCGCCAGACGGGGATGATGTTGTAGAGCTTGATAAGATATCGCAGGATGGGCGACTCTTGCAATTCGGTCGCCGCCATCCAGCTGAGACGGTTGTGATAGGGCAAAAAGGCCATCAGGATCGGCCCTTCGAACAGGCTGAAATGATGACTGATGACGATGAGCGGCCCGCACGGCGGCAGGTGTTCCCACCCCTCAATCTCCAACTTCAGAAAGATCCGGAACAGCAGACGGACGAAACCGCGTATAAGCGTGCGAAGTATGTCCTGCATGGATGATAGCCCTACAGATGATGTGGATTTTGCAGATTGTGCCCGATTCTGCGAAATCGGCGAACTTCGCGGTGAAAGCCTATTCTCGCAGTTTGGCGCCGAGTTGCTGTTCCAGCATCTTGAGCAACCGGCCGCGTTGTTTGGACACGTCCTTGTCGGTCAGTGTGCGGCCGTCGGACTGGAAAGTCAGATGATAGGCCAGACTCTTCTTGCCGGACGGGAGTTTGCCACCTTCATAGACATCGAACAAGGCCACGCCCCGCAGCAACGGCCCGCCATTCTGCCGTAGCGCTGTCTCGACGGCCGCCGCCGTCACGCCGACGTCAACCACCAGCGCCAGATCCTCGCGCACGGGCGGGTAGGTTGGCAGGCCGGTGTAGCGCCAGGTGACGGGGATGAGCAGTAGCAGCGCTTCCAGGTCGATATCGGCCGCGAGCACGGGCTGGCCCCTTTCCACGCGCAGATCAAATCCCTTGACGACGCCGGGGTGCAGCTCGCCCATCATGCCGATCTGCTTCTCCCCGACCAGAATTCGCGCGGTGCGGCCGGGGCGATAGGTCGGATGTCCGGCGGCCTCGTAGGTGACCGGGATGTGCAGGTCATTGAACATGGCGTCTACCACGCCTTTGAGGTCAAGGAAGTCGACCATTGTCGCGCTGTCGTTTCCCCAGCCTGTGGGCGCGCGCCGACCGGTCAGCACGACAGCCAACCGGGTCAGCTCATCGGGCAGCAGTTCGTCTTCCCCGCCGATGAATACTTCGCCGATTTCGAACAGGGCGATGCGTTCCGCATGACGGCTGTTGGCAGCCGTGGCTTCCAGCGCCGATGACAACAGGCTGTGGCGCATGGCGTTGCGATCCGGCGCGGGCGGGTTGCTCAGCGTGACATAGGGTCGATCGTCGGGCGGGCTGCCGGGCAACAAGCGGGTCTCGCGCGCGGCCGACGTGATCCGGTAGCTCCATATCTCCTGCAACCCCAACCGGACGAGCGTATCACGCACGCGCTCCTCGCCCTCCAGTTTGGGGTTGCCGTGTTGCGGCGGCAGCGTGTCGGCCAACATCGTGCTGGGGATGCGGTCATAGCCATAGACACGGCAGATTTCCTCCACCAGGTCGTGCGGCCCCTCGATGTCCATGCGGTGGTCGGGGACGGTGACGCGCAGGCTGCCGTCCCGGTATTCGACGCTGAACGCCAGACGCTCCAGCAACGCGCCCATCTCCGTCGGGGAGAGGTCCAACCCGCTTAGCTTGTGGGCGTAAGCCGGATCGAGATCGATAACGACCGGCGGTTTGGGATCGGGGTACGTGTCGATCATCCCCCGGGCGACGGTTCCGCCGGCCAATTGGCGCAGTAATTCGGCGGCCCGTCTGGCGCCCAGCGGGGCCAGGCTGGGCGAGACGCCTCGACTGAAGCGGAAAGTAGCTTCGGTGTGGAGGTCGAGAGCGTTGGCGCTGCGCCGGATGCTTATGAAATCCCAGGCGGCCGCCTCCAGCAATACGTTGGTCGTCTCGCCGGTGATCTCGCTCTCCAGGCCGCCCTTGATGCCGCCGATGGACAAGTTTCCGGCCGGGTCGGTGACGAGGATGGTGAACGGTTCCAGCTTGTGGGTGCTGCCGTCGAGCGTGGTCACCGTCTCCCCGGGATGGGGCATGCGAGTGTTGATATGGATCGGGCCGTCAGGTGCGTAGCGGTCGGCGCGGCGACGCAGGATATCGTAATCGAAGGTGTGGGTGGGCTGGCCCACCTCGAACATGACGTAATTGCTGATGTCGACGACGGCGTTGATCGGCCGCTGGCCGCACAACCGCAGCCGGTATTGCATCCAGTAAGGGCTGGGGATCTGTTGCACGCCCTCGATGATCATCCCGGTGAAACGAGGGTTGATGTCGGGTCGGTCGGTGGTGATGATGACGCGCCCTTCGATCGGTGGCCCACCCATGACCACATCGTAATTCGGTGGCCGGAAGGTCGTGCCCGTCAGCGCGGCCAGCTCGCGGGCTACGCCAATGATGGACGTGGCCCGAGCGGTGTTGGGCAGGATGGCGATCTCCAGCACCGCGTCACCCAGTACGTCTTGCAGAGGTGTGCCGGGAGGAAATGCCGAGTGATGAATGATCAGCGACGAATCGATGGCGCTCTCTTCATTCGTCATTCGTAATTCGTCATTCGTCATTAGAATGATGCCGTCATGTTCCTCGCTGATGCCCAGCTCCTTCTCGGAGCAGAGCATGGCGTCGTTGTAGATGCCCCGCAGCGGTCGGCCTTTGAGCTTGGCCTTGACGCGGCCGTCCTTGTGGCCGTCGTAGAGCGTGGCGCCCTCCAGAGCGAGCGGTGAGGTGAGATTCTCCGTGCTCAGGTCGCCGCGGCCGATGTAAGGAAACAGGTTGGGCGCGCCGGTGACGACGGTCTTGGGTTCGGCCGCGCCGTAATCGACGGTGGCCAGTACCAGTCGGTCGGCGTCGGGGTGTTGCTCGACCCGCAGGATGCGACCCAGCACGATCCGCTCCCGATCCCACTCCAACTCCGCGCCCGGCAAGCCGAAGCGGGTGATGCTTTCCACTTCCAGCCCGGCGTTGGTCAGCAGTTCGGCCGTCTCCTCGATGGAGAGATCGAAGTCAACGTAGTCTCTCAACCACGATAATGGTACGCGCATATCAGAAACTCCAGAGAGAAACCACAGAATCCTGCATTAGAATTGTTCCAGGAACCTCAAATCGTTGGCCCAGAACTGGCGGATATCGTCGATACCGTATTTAAGCATGGCGATTCGCTCGGGGCCTAGCCCGGCGGCGAAACCGAAATATTTCATCGGGTCGTAGCCGCCATTGCGCAGCACGGTGGGATGCACCATGCCACAGCCCAGAATCTCCAGCCAGCCGGTGTACTTGCAGATGTTACAGCCTTCGCCGTCGCACAGGAAGCAGCTGATGTCCATCTCGGCGCTCGGCTCGGTGAACGGGAAGTAGCTGGCGCGGAAGCGCGTCTGCCGCTCGGCCCCGAACATGCGACGGGCGAACTCGGTCAGCGTGCCTTTCAAATCGGCGAAGGTGATGTTGTCGCCCA
>CAYXNH010000217.1:0-4813 GCA_964466135.1 uncultured Ardenticatenaceae bacterium
CGGCGGACTCAGCCCGGATCGGACGGGCGAGGATACGGCGGCACCCACCGACGACGTGAACATGGGTGGGGGTAGCGGCGGAGGCGGCTATGCCCAGTCGCGCCCGGTGGCCGTCGTCATAATCGACGGGAACGGCACGCGCGTGGAGCCGGTGGTCGACGTGACCAAGCTGGGACTGGCGGCACTGACTGTTTTTGGCAGTATGGCCTTCATGTTCGGCCGGATGTGGCGCCAAAGCAGACGCGGTAGCGGGCACAGTTGAACGCTTTCGGCGAGTGTTTGGATACATGACGCAGCCATCTCATTCCCAATTCGAGCCAGCCACCCTCCCCTGCCGGGCTTGCGGCCAACCGGTCGAGGCCGAGGTGTGGATCATCGTCGATGTTGACGAGCGGCCGGACTTGCTGGCGCGGCTGCAAGCCGGAGCGCTCCACGATTTCGTCTGCCCCGGTTGCGGCCATGCGGCCACACTCAACGCCCCGCTGCTCATCTATCGGCCGGGAGCCGAACCGCCACTGCTGTTCTCTCCGGCCCACGGCGGCGACCCCGCACAACAAGAGGAGCAGGCGACGGCGCTGCTGGGCCTGTTCCGCGAGGGCGTGGGCGACGATTGGCGCGACGAGTGGCTGGCCCACGGGCTGACCGGGGTGGCTCGCGCGGCCTTGCCCGTCGTGCTGGGTGACGACCCGACAACAGCCGCCGCACTGGCCGCCGCCCACGCGGCCGACGAGGAAGTGTCGCCCGACGTTCGCGAGGCGCTGGAGACGATCATCCAAACGCTGGCCGCCGAGGGCTTGCGCATCCAGACGGCCGAAGATTTGCAGCACGCGCTGGAGTCACGCCCCGAGTTGAAGGCCCGGCTAAGCTCGGCTCTGGCCAAGTGAAGCCTGTAGCACAAACTGTTAGCCTGTAGCACAAACTGTTAGTTTGTGACAGCAGAACGCAAACTAACAGTTTGCGCCACAGTCGTCTATCTATTGGCAGCAGAACGCAAACTAACAGTTTGCGCCACAGGCCTAATTTTGCGACGAACCCGCAATCGCCGGAAGATAGATTCGGCTGCCGCCGACCATCAGGCTCAATGGGACCGATAGCACCGGTCGTTCCTCGTCGCTGCTGGTCACGCACAGGACGCCTGTCAACATCTTGCCCGGTATCGCGCCGGTCGCGTCAAATGTCACCATTACTGCGTTGGAGCCGCCGGGGCCGGTCGTGCCCACCGACGGCGCGAACGACGCCCACGGCAACGCTCCCGGCGCGGCGCAATCCTCCGGCGCGAAGCTGAGCGCCCAGGCCACCGTCTCCGTCCCCACGTTGCTGATCGTCAGCGGCCGCGTAGTTTGCTCATCCGGCTCCAGCGACACCGTTAGCGACGCCGGATCGACCTGGATATGAGGCCCAGCGATGCGCACCGTGGCTTGGGCCGTGGCCGTGACGACCTCCATCGGTTCGGTGGTGAAAGCCGTCCAGGTGGCCGTGTTGATTGTATCCTGAGTGATAGTCGCCGTTTTGGTGACAAATACCGACCCTCCGGGAGTTAGCGCGAAAGGATAATCAGTGAGAATATCGCCCAGCGCGCTATCTTCCAGCGTGTGAAAAGCCAGGGCGGTCAGCCCCGTGTTCTCCACCTGATAGCAATAGGTCACAGACGTACCCTTCTCGACGATGATTTCGCTCTCCGTGGCGCAATCGTCCGGATCGGTGCCGACCGTCTTGGTCAGGACGATCGACGGCGGGATAACCGTCACCGTCGCTTCGGCCGTGGCCGTGGCGACCTCGGTCGAGCCGAGGTTATACGCTTTCCAGACGGCCGTATTAGTCGTCGTTGCCTCGATCACGACCGTCCTGGTGATGAAAGCCGTCGCCTCGGGGGCCAGCGTGTAGGAGAAATCCTCCAAAATGCTGCCCAGCGCGGAGTCGTCCAGCGTGTGCAGAGTCAGCGTTATAAAGCCGGTGTTCTTCACTGTGTAGCAGTAGGTGACGTTCGCGCCCCGGCCGACACTGATTGCGCTCTCCGTGGCGCACGCATCGGGGTTGGTGCCGACCGTCTTGGACAGGGCAATCGTCGGCGGGGGAACGTCGATCCACGCCGCCCCGGCAAACAACTCCGACGTCGCCCACGGATTCGGGATGGGTTCGGCGTACTCCTCTGCGGCGAAATCATACACATAGATATCGCCCGGTTGGTCGGTGACCAGATAAGCGCGGCCGTCGCCGATGGCCAGGCCGTCGATATCGGTTTGGCCGGTGGGATAGGCCACGATCTTGGTAAGGTCGCCGTTGGCCTCGATACGCACCAGCTCGGCGGTCGAATCATTGGTGGCGTAGAGGGCGCCGGTGTCGGGATCGGCCGCCAGCCCACCGTTGTCGATGGTCGTTAACGGCTGGGTATAGGCGATGTGAAGTTTCGCCTGCCGCGTGTCGGGATCGATGATGTAGACTGCCTCGGGATTAGGCTCCGTTCCGACGTTGGTCGTACCGTAAAGCACGCCATCGTAGTAGGCCAGCCCGACAAACGCCATGCCGACGCCATTGGCGACGCTGGTGACAGTGCCCAACAGCTTCGGCGCCTTGCCCAGCGGCCATTCGAACAGTTGGGTTCCCGAGCTGAACAAGACGCGGTTGTGGTCTTCGTCGTAGGCCGAGCCCCAAATCTGGAAGCCGTCGAACAGGGGGGTTTCATCGGCCGTAACGGGATTGATGGCGTAGGCGGGCACGGTGACCTCACTGATGCCGATGAACAATGGCGCGTCGGTTGGGGCGGCCACCGCCGGGCTGGACGCCGCGCGCGATTGGGCCGCGGAGGTCGAACCGGCAACGGCTGCGGCCGCGGCTTCGGCTTCGCGGCGGGACTCCTCATTGGCGGGGGTGATTCCGCCGCCCTGGGCCAATACCAGCGTGACGCTGAGCAGGGTCAGAGCCAATGCGATTACGCCGACGATGGTGAGCACACGTTTGTTCATTCTCCACCTCCTGGGTTGCAGTTTGGTTACTTCCGGCTGTCAAGGGTGTGGGGCGCGGGCGGCGTGCAAGATACCGGCCAGCCTCTCCAGCAAACATTATACGCCCATCGGCCGCGCGCACAAATATGAATATTTCGCCAGGCCGTTACTTTTTCGTCCCGGCCGCCACTCTATAGGCAGAAACCAAAGGCCCGCGGATGTGCCCAAAAGCGCTGCGGGCCGAGGAGAAAATGATGAGCAAGAAATACATATCAATCGTCCTGGTAGCCCTGATCTTGCTGGCCGCCGGCATAACCGCCTCGGCCGCCGGCAACCTGAGCGCAGCCGGTCGCCGCGCCCCACAACAACAGACGAGTACCTCCGCGGCCGCCGCGACGACCGCCCGAAATTCACCCCGAGCGGCGATGTTGCCCGCAGCGACCGCGGCGCCGGCCACACGCATCGACCTGGAAGCTCCGTTAGTCGGCAACGCCGGCCACCCTACCCTCGCCGGCAAAGCTGATTACGAAGTCGATCGCGACGGCGACCGGGAGTTCGAGGTCAGCGTTCGCGGCGCGAGCGCCCTGGCCGGCCAATCGCTCGATATCCACGTCGATGGGTCGCGCGTCGGCCGCCTGACGATCAACAGCAATGGCTTCGGCCGCTTCGAGCTGGACAGCGAGCGTGGTCATGCCATCCCCGCCGTCAACGAAGGTTCAACCGTCGAGTTGCGACTGGGCGGCACGGTCATCAGCGCCGGCGCGTTCGTCGTGGATGTGGACGATGACGATGGTGACATCGACGACATCGACGACATCGATGATGATGATGAACTCGATGATAACGGCCATGACGACCATGATGATGACGATCATGATGACGATGACCATGACGATGACCATGATGATGATCATGACGATGACCATGACGATGACCATGACGATGATCATGACAATGACCATGACGATGACCATGATGATGATTAGCCCGGCCTGACGAGGAAGGACAAGCCCAACGGCCAGGAGTCGAACATGAACGGCTCCCGGCCAAATCGGCCGTCAGGCTGACCCGCCAACCTGAATCTGCTACCATCTGCCTACCGTGGACGATGAACCGGATCTGCTCAACAAAGCTCGCGCCTTCGACAAGGAAGCATTAGCCTTGATACACGACCGCTACTACCAGACGATCTATCGCTACATCTCCTTCCGAATCGCCGACGCGCAAACGGCCGAAGACCTGACCAGCGAGGTCTTCACCCGCTTCCTCAGCGCCATCAAGGAGCGCGGCACGCCCCCCAACACCTTGCGCGGCTGGCTCTTCGGCGCGGCTCAAAACGTTGTGAAGGAGCAATATCGTCGCCAAAAGCGGATGACCTGGACGGAACTGGACGAATCGATTCCCGGCGCGGGCCACACGCCGGAGCGGCAGCTGGAAGAGAATCTCGGCCGTCAGGAGTTGCAACAGGCGATGGCCGAACTGACGCCGGAGCAGCAGCACGTGCTGGCCTTGCGCTTCGGCTATGGCCTGCCGATCAAGGATGTGGCCGAGGCCGTGAGCAAGAGCGAAGGCTCGGTGAAAATGACGCAGGCGCGAGCCGTCACGGCGCTGGCCAAACGCCTGCTCGGATCGGAGGCGCATCGGCGATGAACAGGATACCCGATACCCTGCTCCTCGAAGCGCTGGAACTGATGGAACAGGGGCTGAGCGTCGATGACATTCTGGCCCGCTTTCCGCAAGAGGCGGCCGACCTGCGGCCGTTTCTGATAACCGCCGCCGCGCTGCCGGGCCTGGCCACGCAACCCACGCTGGCCGCCGACCGTGACTCCAAACAGGCCTTACAGGCCGAGGCCGACCGGCTGGCGGCCGAA
>CAYXNH010000218.1:0-4792 GCA_964466135.1 uncultured Ardenticatenaceae bacterium
CTCGCGGAAGGCCTCGGCGTTGCCCGTCAGCCATACCATCGCCCCGGGGGCCAGCGTCACCGGCGGCAGGGCGGCCGATGACGCCCCGTCGGACAGCCGCCAGCCGCCCAACTCGACGGCCGAATCCCCGACATTCACCAGGCGCACCGCTTCGTCAGCGTCGTTGAGCGCGTAGCCGTCGAAAAGGACGCTATCGATGAGCACAACGGCGGGCGACGCGGCCGCCAGAGCGCCACCCCACAGCCGGACGGCCGTCACGCCGAGGGCCATCACCAACAGTAACCGGAGTGGGCGGGCGATGTTCATGACCTCATCGACTCAGGCGGGCGCGCAACAGGCCGGGATTGAAACGGATAAGGAGGTCGTCGCCTTCCCGCAGGACGGGCAGCCGCGGGTCGGCCTCGGGCGACCAGGATTCGGCCGAGCCAAGCCACAGGGTCTGGCCGGCGACATCGAGGCGATAAGGCAGGCGGTAATCGGCCGTGCCGCGCATGAAGTTGAAGGCGTGCCTCGCGGGCCAATCCGTCGACAGCGCGAAGTCGCTCGCGGCGGGGAAACCCTGATAGCTGCCGCCGGGCGGTTGCGGTCGACGGGTAACGATCCCTTGCGACAGGTCGGCCAGGACGTCGCGCAACAGGTCAAGCCCGGCCAGCATCAGCCGGCCCTCGGCTTCCGGGCCGGAGATGCCGTCGGGCAAGGCGACCGCGGCCTGAGCGACGATATCGCCGGTATCCAGGCCTTCATCCATAACGTGCACCGTCACTCCCGCCGGCGCGCCGTCGCGCAGCTGCCAAAAAAGCGGCTCCGGGCCGCGATAGTCGGGCAGCAACGAGGGATGCAGGTTGAGAAAGCCATGGCGCGGCAGACACAGGACGGCCGCCGGGATGCGCCTGGTGAAGCAAGCCACGCAGGCGACATCGGCCGACAGCGCCGACAGCGCGGCCAGGGTATCGGGATGAGCAAAATCACGCACGGCCAGCGCCGGCAGCCCGGCCGCCCAGGCGACGCTCAACGTATCGGCCGATGACGCCTCGGACAGTTGCAGGTCAAGCGACGCCCGCGGCTGGAGACGGGCGAACGGCGACGCGGGATCGGGAGTCAGATGGGGGACCGACGCGGCAGGCACGACGGCGGCGACGACATCGACCCCGCTATCGAGCAAATCGGCCAGCACGGCGGCCGACACGCCCACAGGTAAGCCGAAAAAGAGGAGCCTCAACATGTCATGCCGCCCGTCCCTGCCCTCATGATGGCCATTATACCCCAAGCTCGTAAACGGATTGATAAAGAGGTACGCCTCTTCGCGAATCGTCGGATCTGCCTGAGAATCGGCGCGTCGTTTTGCGATTAAGCCCCGAACGTCTTATCATTATCCACAGGTTTCAGGATGGTGATACAGAATGACGAGAGAAACAAAAACGATCACGGTGGTGCAATGCGCCAAAATGGAATTTGAGTTGCCGGCGCTTGATCGGCCGCCATTTCCCGGCCCGTTGGGGCAACGCATCTACAACGAGATATCCAAGTTCGCCTATAGCCAGTGGCAGACCCAGGCCCGGCTGATCATCAATCATTACGGGCTGAACATGGCCGACCCGCGGGCGCAGGAATTCCTCTTCGAGCAGATGGAAGCCTTTTTGTTCAACGAGGGAGCCTCGGCCGGCGTGGCCGGAGCGCCCGTATCCGGCGGCAAGGGCGGCCCGGCGCGAAAATGAGCGCGGTCGGTCCGGCGGCCGCGACGGCCGATATCCTGCTCCTGGCCTGCTACGAAATGGGCCACCAGCCTCTGAGCCTCGCCTGGCCCGCGGCCGCCTTGCGCGAGGCGGGCATCGCCGTGCTGCCGGTCGACCTGTCGGTGGACACGCTGCCCAAAGAGGCCGTGGCTCGGGCGCGTTTCATCGGCATCGCCGCGCCCATGCACACCGCCCTGCGGTTAGGCGTGCGCGCCGCCGAGGATGTTCGCGCGCTCAACCCGACGGCCCACATCTGCTTCTACGGCCTGTATGCCTGGCTCAATGCCGATTACCTGCTGGGGACGACGGCCGATTCGGTCATCGCCGGAGAGTACGAAGAGCCGCTGGTGGATTTGGTGAAAGCCCTCGGAGACGGGAGATTTACCGGCCTCCCCGATACCGACATTCCGGCCATCCCCGGCGTGTCGACGCGAACCCGTCGCGCTTCGCCCCACCTGACGCGCGTCGCCCTCCCCCTGCCCGACCGCGCGGGGCTGCCGGGCCTGAACCACTACGCGCGCTACCTGGAAAACGAACACTACAGCCTGTCGGGTTACGTGGAGACCAGCCGCGGTTGCCTGCATGAATGCCGGCATTGTCCGGTCGTGCCGGTCTATGGCGGTCGATTCTTCATCATACCCTTCGAGACGGTGATGGCCGACATTCGCCAGCAGGTCGCGGCCGGGGCGGAGCACATCACCTTCGGCGATCCCGACTTTCTCAACGGGCCGGGGCATGCCTTGAAGGTGGCCCGAGCGCTGCACGCCGAATTCCCGCGGCTGACTTTCGACTTCACGACCAAGGTCGAACATATCATCGAGCGGGAGGTCGTCATCCCCGAGTTGCGCGCGTTGGGCGCGAGCTTCGTCGTGTCGGCCTTCGAGAGTGTGTCCGATTCTATCCTGAACCGGCTCAACAAGGGCCACACCCGCGCCGGCATGGAGCGCGCACTGGACATCCTGGAGGCGGCTCGCCTGCCCGTCCAGCCGACCTGGCTGCCGTTCACACCCTGGACGAGTCTCGACGATTACATCGACATGCTGGCCTGGATTCGCGAGCGGGGCATGATCCCCAACGTGCCCATCGTGCAATTGTCGATTCGGCTGCTGGTTCCGCCCAATAGCGCACTGCTCGAAGGCGACTCAGGCCGGTGGTTCGGCGAACTCGACGCGGCAAACTTCTCTCACGCCTGGCGACACCCCGACCCGCGCATGGACGAGCTGCAAGCGCGCGTGACCGTCATCGCCGAAAGCGCGACCACGGGCGATCAGGCGACGGCGTTTGCCGCCGTGGAGCGACTGGCCTACGGCATGGCCAATCGAACTGTGCCAAATCCGCGACTGGCCGGCCCTCGGGCGCGCCGCATCCGGCCCACCCCGCCCCGGCTGACCGAAGACTGGTTCTGTTGAGCGGAACCCACGGTCGATCAGTTTGATCGACTAACGTCTGAATAGCAAACCGAGGCCCCGGCCCGGAACCTGGAGCGATCGATGAAACAGATTACGCTGCGTCTCATTCTGTTCCTGTCCGTCATGGCGGCCCTTCTGGTCATGGCTCACACCTCATCCGTCACGCGAGCATCGGACAACTGGATGGCCAAGGTCGACGCGGCGTTGCTGGCGGAGACGCGCGACAATGGCCCGGCCGAGTTTCTGGTCGTGCTCACCGAGCGAGCCGATTTGAGTTCCGCCGGCCGGTTCAGCGACAAGACCGAGCGCGGCCGCTACGTCTACAACACCTTGACGGAGTTGGCCGCCCGCACCCAGGCCCCAATACGGGTCGTCCTCGACCAAAGCGGGGCCACGTATCGCCCTTATTGGGTCAACAACATGGTCTGGGTTCGCGGCGATTGGGACATCCTCCAGGCGATGGCCTCCCGCGGCGACGTGTACCACATCTATGCGAATACATGGCGGCGGATGGATTTGCCGCAACCGGTGGCCGATAACTCTGCCCCGCGCCAGACCGGCATCGAATGGAACATCGACATCGTCGGCGCGCCGAAGGTGTGGAGCAAGGGCTTCACCGGCCAGGGCGCCGTCATCGGGGGGCAGGACACCGGCTATGATTGGCAGCATCCCGCTCTCATCAACCAGTATCGCGGCTGGGACGGCACGACGGCCGACCATGATTACAACTGGCATGACGCCATTCACGATGACCTGTCCGGCAACGGGTCGAACCTGTGCGGCCTCGATGCCACGCAACCCTGTGACGACCACGGCCACGGCACGCATACGATGGGGACGATGGTCGGCAAGGAACCAGGTCTGGGGATCGGTATGGCCCCCGGCGCCCGGTGGATCGGCTGTCGCAACATGGAAGACGGCGTCGGATCGCCCGTGACCTACGCCGAGTGTTACGAATGGTTCATCGCCCCCTACCCCACCGGCGGCGATTCCTTTACCGACGGCGACCCGGCCAAGGCGCCGCATGTGATCAACAACTCGTGGTCTTGCGGGCCGGATGAAGGGTGCACCACTTCGGGAGTCCTGCAGTCTGTGGTCGCGGCCGTGCGGGCCGCCGGTATCATGACTGTCCATTCGGCCGGCAACAGCGGAAGCAGATGCGCCTCTGTCGATACACCGGCCGCCATCTACAGCGACTCCTTCACAGTCGGAGCGACAGAAAATGATAACTCGCGCGCGTCATTCAGCAGTCGAGGGCCTGTCACCGCCGACGGCAGCGGCCGCACAAAGCCCGATATCATGGCTCCCGGTGTCGGCATTCACTCCAGCGTCCCTAAATCAATCATTCCCTCCGGATATTCATATCTCAGCGGCACCAGCATGGCCGCCCCCCATGTCGCGGGGTTGGTGGCGTTGTTAATCTCGGCCGATCCCGATCTGGCGGGACGGGTGAACGATCTGGAGACGATCATCGAGCAAACGGCTCTCAGGCTCACTGTCAAAGGTCCATCGTTTTGCGGGGCGAATGACGCCACCAGCATCCCCAACAATGACTACGGCTGGGGCCGGATCGATTCGCTGGCCGCCTGGGAGATGGCCGCTTCAGGGATCATCCCCAGGCAGTCCTTCATGCCGGCGCTCGTCCCCTGA
>CAYXNH010000219.1:0-4786 GCA_964466135.1 uncultured Ardenticatenaceae bacterium
TGGTCATCATCGACGAGGCCCACGAGCTGGAGCCGGAGCAGTTCAAGGAGCTGCGTCGCCTGCTCAACTTCCGCGATCCGCGCGGCGGCAAGGCGTATCAGCTCATCCTGCTCGGCCGCCCCGAACTGGACATCAATTTGCGCCAGTCGAAGGATTTCAACGACCGCGTGGCCACCCGATCGTCGCTGGACCCGCTGGCGCCCGACGACACGGCGGCGCTGATCGAGTATCGCCTGCTGGCCGCGGGGCGTGACGGCCGCCAGCCGCCGCTTTTCCTGCCCGATGCCGTCCTGCCCATCTGGCGCGAGACGCGCGGCTATCCGCGCTCCATCTGCCTGCTGTGCCTTCATCTGTGCCTGGAACTGCTGGTGACCGGCGGCCCGCATATCGACGGGGCGTTTGTCGACAAGTTCCTGGAGACGCATAGCGGCTATCGGCAGGGGGGAGCGGGTGGGGAATGAGGAATTGGGAATTAGGAATTAGGAATTAGGAATTAGGAATTAGGAATGAAGAGAGAAGAGGGTCGTAGCGCCTTACGATAGAAGATGAAGACGGAGAAGAGCAGGGACCGCGCCAGGGACAAGGCGCCCGAAGAGGAGCCGCATGTCAGCACGCTGAAGGAGCTGCTGCGCGACAAGCCGCGCCGCGGGCGGCCGCGTCGCATGGTGGCTCGGCAGAACGTCTATGTGACGCTGCATCCGGCGCAGAAGGCGGCGATGGACACGCTGGCCGGGCAGTTGCCGACGTCCCTCGGCCGCGCCGATTTGCCCGACCTGGCCGTCTCGGTGCTGACCGCGCGGGTCGAGGCGTTGCGCTCGGCCGTCGTAGGCCGCACGCGCGAGATCCCCGAGGGCGTCACCGACCTCGAATCGCTCTATCTCCTGTGGGACTTGCCGCTGCCCAACCGCACCCCGGCCGAGAAGTGGACCAGCATCCGCCTGTCGCCGCAGCAGGTGCTGGAGCTGGGGCGCGTCCACGGCACGCTCAACGCCGCCTTCGGGGCCAACCGCAGCGAAGTGTTTGGTCTGGCGCTGGCCTTGCTGGCCCAATTCCTGGAGCGCCACACGCTGGCTGAGGTGGAGATGACCCTCGGCGATGTGCGCGAGATGATTTTTAGGGAGTGACGGCGAGGAGCGGCCGCCGGGTTCGGCCGTGCCATCAGATCCCAATCACCCAATACCTTATGAACACGCAATTCCAGGTCCCCACCACTTTTGAATATTTCGCCATTTTGCTGTGGGCCACGTCGGGGGCCATCGTCGGCTGGCGCAAGAGTTACGACGTCGTGGGCGTGTTCGTCATCGCCTTCGTGTCGGCTTTCGGCGGCGGCCTGCTGCGCGACGGCCTGTTCCTGCAGCGGCTGCCGGTGGTGCTGACCAACCCGACCTATATGCTACTGCTGGTCGTGGCCGTGCTGGGGGTGATGATCATCGGCAATCGCATGCAGCGCGACCGCACCCTGCCCAAGATCGTCTCGGTCATCGACGCGCTGGGCGTGCCGATGTTCATCGTCATCGGGGCGGAGCTGGCGCGGAGCAGGGGGCTGGAGCTGCCGGCCATCGTGCTGGTGGCCACGGTGTCGGGCGTCGGCGGCGGTCTGATACGCGACATGCTGGCCGGAGACATCCCCGACCTGCTGCGGCCGGGGCAGTACAACACCTTGCTGGTCGTGGTGGCGGCCTTCATCTATATGCAGCTGGCCTATACCTTCGGCGTCGGCCGTCAGGAATCGGCCTGGCTGACCATCGCAGGGTTCTTCATCGCCCGCCTGCTGACCATCCACTTCAACTGGCGGTCGCGGCCGCTGCACGATTTCCACGCCGGGGAGATGGTGCGCGGGCTGGCGAGCTGGCTGCCGGGGATCAGGAAGTGATGGGCAGGGCGGGCCGCCCGGGGGTGTCATGCTGAGCGACAAACAGTTTGATGACCTGGTGGGCGAGGCGCTCGACGACCTGCCGCCGTTTTTTCGCGACCGGCTGGACAATGTGGCCATCCTGGTCGAGGCCTGGCCGTCGATCCGCACACTGCGCGAGATGGGGCTTCCGCCGGGGGAGACGCTGCTGGGCCTCTACACGGGCATCCCCCTGACGGAGCGCACCCAGAGCTACAATATGGTGCCGCCCGACACCATCACGCTGTTCCAGGGGCCGATCGAGCGCGCCGCGGCCGAGTGGGAGGGGGAGTTTCTCGACAATGTGCGCGAGGAAGTGCGCCACACGGTCATCCATGAGATCGCCCATCATTTCGGCATCGACGACGACCGGCTGGTGGAATTGGGGGCGTATTGACCATCGGTCGATATGAGAGAATTACGCGAAATCTCCAAATTGCCCCAATTGGGTGTTGCATTAGCTCAACAGTTATGTTATCCTTTGCAATACCCGTATAGGTATTCATACCCAAGAGTAGTACCCACAACCAAATATTGTCCTATCCAAAGCGAACGGAGAGCGGACGCGCGCCGGTGTGTATTTGACCAGACCATTCTGAGTGATGGCTGCCCAAGTCGCGCATCGTCTGCCGACCGAAGTTTCGAACGAGAGTTCGGTCGTGTTCCGTCGCGCCAGTGCAGGAATGAGGAGTGTGGTCATGAAGACAGCAGTAACGTCCAATGGCAAGCGGGTTGTGGCTTCGCAGGCTTCCCCGGATTACGCTGTGTGCCCGACATGCGGCGGCGGCGTTGTTTTAAGAGCGCGGCGGCTGATGGCCAACGCCGGCCATTCCTACTATTGGCGGCATATCGACGACGATCATCCCTGCCGGAGGCAGAAGCCCTTCATGCAAATGCGCGCGGCGGCGTGAAAATTGGGCAAAAAGGGCGTGACAAGCCCGCAATTTTCACAATTAAATATCCCCAGTCTGGCCGTTCGATGCTAAAATGGCCGCAGATGTCGGATCATTCATGCTTCCGGCCGGCGCGGCCATACCGGTTCGCTCTGGATTACACCTTTGGAGACTTCATACAATGAGCGTAGGCCAGGCAATACTATTCACGGCCATCGGCGGGCTGGTCGCCTTGCTGGCGGCGGCCGTCGTGGGGATCATCCTCTCATCCAGAACTCGCAAGAACAACCAGCGCCAGCTTGAGGCGCAGCTGAAGGCCCAGAAGGACCTCAGCAACGAGCAGCTGCGCAACTTCCGGGCGACCCTGCAGCAGCAGCAGCAGACCCAAACGGAGACGCTGGAGAAGTTCATCAGCGAGTACCAGCCGCCCGCGACGGCGGCTATCGCGCCGGTGGCCCCCGTGGCCGTCGCGGCCTCGGCCAACGGGGAGGACATCCGACCCGATTCCATCACCATCCGCGAGCGCCTGGTTGGCGACAAATATGCCGCCGGGGCCAATCTGCGCCAGGCCAACCTGTCCGGCCTCGATCTGTCCGGCGGGAACCTGCGCGAGGCCAACCTCAAGCAAGCCAACCTGCAGGAGGCCAATCTGAGCCGGGCCGACCTGAGCAGAGCGCAGCTGCTCGGGGCTGACCTGAAGCGGGCCTTGCTGACGGGGGCCAATCTGGCCGGGGCCAACCTGGCCGGGGCGGACCTGAATCACGCCGTCCTGAGCGGGGCTGACCTGACCGGGGCCGACCTGGAGCATAACGATCTGGCCGGAGCCGTCCTCGATGAGGCCACCCAGATCGACGCCAAATGGCGGCTGGTGTGGGAAATCGTCAACAACGGCGCGGCCGGGCGCGACCTGAGCCGGGCCGACTTGCGCGACGCCGACCTGTGGGGGGCCGACCTGCGGGCCACGCGGCTGTGGGAGGCCGACCTCTCCTCGGCGCGGCTGCTGCAGGCTGACCTGCGCCGCGCCAAACTGTGGCGAGCCAAGATCAACGACGCCACCGAGCTGGACGAGAAGTGGCGACTGGTGTGGGATATCGCCAACAACGGCGCGGCCGGGCGCGATTTGCGCGAGCTGGACCTGTCTGAGGCGGACCTGTCCCGCGCCGACATGAGCCGGGCGGCCTTGACCAAGGCCAATCTGGCCAAGTCCGACCTGACCAATACTGACCTGAGTGGGGCCAATCTGAGCGGCGCCAATCTGGGCCGGGCGACGATGAACGGAGCCGACGTGCGCGAGGCCAATCTGAGCGGGGCCAGCCTGAACGGGGCGGACCTGAGCCGGGCCGATTTCAGCCGGGCCAAGATGAGCTGGGCCGATTTGCGCAACACCGTCGTCACCGAGATGACCCAGATCGACCCCAAGTGGCGGCTGGTGTGGGAGATCGTCAATCAGGGGGCCATGCAGCGCGACCTGAGCCGGGCCGACCTGGCCGGGTCGAACCTGCGCGAGGCCAATTTGCACGGGGCCGATTTGCGCGGGGCCAAGCTCTGGCTGTCCGATTTGGCCGGGGCCGACCTGCGGCAGGCCAATCTGCGCGGCACGGATTTGCGCGAGGCCAATCTGGTGGGCACCGACCTGCGCGAGACGCTCTTGCAGGATACGAATCTGACCGGGGCGCGCTATGACGCGGAGACGAGCTGGCCGCTGGGGTTTGACCCCCTGGGGGCCGGGGCGCTGGCTCGCGGCGGCGCCGCTCGCCCCGAACCGCAACGCGAACCCATCGACTAGAGCGGCCCGGCGTCATCCCCGACGCCCGACCGAGGAGGCGCAGCCCCATGTGCGGCCGATTTGCTCTGGCGGTCACCGGCGAAGAGGTGGCGATCCAATATGAACTGCCCATCGCGCCCTTCATCGTCCCGCGCTACAACATCGCGCCGACCCAGCCCGTGGCCGCCGTGCGGCTGAACGGACGGGGGGAGCGCGAGTTGACCCATTTCCAGTGGG